>JBLMZF010000001.1:0-3121 GCA_050258655.1 Deltaproteobacteria bacterium
GGCAGCCGGCAGGGCAGTGGTCGGCAGTGATTCAGGGGGTACGCCCGAGATGATAAGGGATCGGGAGAACGGGTTCCTTTTCAAGACAAATGATCCGGAGGACCTGGCGCAGAAGCTGGCCGCGCTGGTCCAGGACAGGGAATTGCGATCGAGGCTGGGCGCGTCCGCGCGCCAAGTTTGCGTCAGGGACTATTCGATAGAACGCAACGTGGAAGCTATCCAAAGCGTCTACGCGCGGCTTCTCGGAGAAAAAGATGTCTGAGACAAGAGCGAGGATCAGTGTCATAACCGTTGTGCGTAATGAAGAACGGAATATCCGCCGGATGCTCGATTCGGTCAAGTGGGCAGATGAGATCGTGGCGGTGGACCAGTCCTCGCAGGACCGGACCGTCGAGATATGCCGGGGATATACCGATAAGGTCTTTGTGGTCGAGCCGAAAGGTTTCTGCGAGCCGGACCGGGAATATGCCGCTTCGCGGGCATCCGGCGAATGGATACTTTACCTTGACGCCGATGAGGTCGTCGGAGAAGGGTTAAGACAGGAGATCGAGGGGCTGCTTTCGGGGAACGCAAAACACGATTGTTACTGGGTGCCCCGCCGGAATTTTTTTCTCGGTAAATGGATACGGGGTTCGGGATGGTGGCCCGGCCCGGTGCTGAGACTTTTCAGGAAGGGCAGGGTCAGGTTCCCGCAACAGATACACGGGCAGACGACGGCCCTCTCCTCAAACGGTGTCCTTAAGAACGCCCTGGACCATTACACCTGCGAGACGATAGACGAATATTTCGCCAAAGTCAGCCGTTATACCGGGATCCTGGCGAAGGAACAGCATGGCCGGGGCGCCCGGATCACTCCCGCAAACAGCCTTTTCCGTTTTTTCTTCCTGCCTTTGGGCCGCGCCGGGCAGAGGTATTTCCTTCAGGCGGGATTCAGGGACGGGGTTCACGGACTGCTGATCGCCTGGTTCACCTTTCTGACCGTGTCGCTGATGCAGTACAAGACCTGGGAATTGCAGAGGAGGACAGAGCATGCTGACGGCAGCGCGTGACATCGCCGGCCTGGTCAACGTGTTTTTCCGGCTAAAGATAGCTATAAAGATAGACCGGGCAGAGAGCCCTACCGGCTACAGTGACCTGCAGGCCCTCTACCTGGCCGCCAGGGATGGATGGGGCGAGGGCGCTGTCGTTGAAATAGGCTCGTTCAAGGGTAAATCATCCATCGCCCTTGCTTTCGGTTCAATGGATAAAGGAAGGGAAGAAGTGTATTGCGTGGACCCTCACGTCGAGGGAACGAAAGAGGCATTCTTCAGGAATATCAGGGACGCGAGGGCGGACAGCCAAATCGTACCGGTCATCGCCCCTTCAGAAGAGGCGGTCCGCGGGTTCGACCGCCCCATCCGGTTCATCTTCATAGACGGTAACCACGAGTACGAATTCGTCAGGAAAGACATAGCGCTATGGAAAGATAAGGTGATCGACGGGGGCGTTCTCGCTTTTCACGATTACACCTTTCCCGGGGTCAGGAAGGCGATCGGCGAGATGACGGGAGGGGGAGGATATACCGTCGAGACTGCGACAGGCTGCACGCTTTACGTTTCAAAGGGAAACCGCCGCAACGCCCGGCTGTTCGAAACGATAGACAGGTTTAACCGGATAAAGAACTGTTTATTCTTTGGGAAAAGGCCGATAGCGAAATGGTGAAGACCATTCAGGGACCAATAAAAGTCCTGCTGATAATACATAATCCGGGCATCACCGGGCCGGGGAATATACTTCTCGGCACAGCAAAATACCTGGGGCCGGATTTCCAGGTGGATGTGCTGTGCCCTGAACAGGGTGCTCTTCCCGACCGGCTGACCTGCCTTGGCGTGAGGGTCATCCCTTTCGATTTTTCACGCATCAATGATCCCGTGTATCTCTTCACGCTTGCTTCGAGGCTTCGCCGTGAAGGCTATCATGTCTTCCATATCCATTCCGGGCAGTTGACGGCGTTCGGGAAACTGTTGGGAGTGGCGGCGCGGGTGCCGGTGATAGTGATGACTGAACATGTGATGTCGTCCGATCATCATTGGATAAAGAACCGGCTGGCGTTGTGGCTGCATCTTTTGAGCCACAGGGTGTCGAATGCGATCAGCGACAGGACGATAGCTGTCTCTGAGGCCGCCCGGCTCGCACACATAAAACGGCAGGGGGTCGATCCCGCTTCTGTAGTCACGATCCGCAATGGAATAGACCTGGATGAAGTTCCCCCGTGCCCGGCCGTCCCTGCCTCCGCAGAGACGGTGGTCGGCAGCGCGGGAAGACTGAGCACGGAAAAAGGGCTCGACATCCTGATCGAGGCGGCCGCCATTACGGTATCCCGTCACCCGGAAGCCCGGTTCCTGATCGCCGGGGAAGGTCCTGACCGCGCGTCCCTTGAAGCGCGGGTACGGGAGTTGAAGCTGGAAGGCCGGATGGGTTTTCCCGGTTTTCAGGGAAACATGTATCCCTTCCTGGGGGAGTGCACTATTTACGTCCAGCCTTCGCGCGATATGTTCGAATCGTTCGGTCTGACGCTCGTGGAAGCGATGGCCTCGGCGAAGCCGGTGGTGGTGTCCGATATCGCGGCCTTCAGGGAGATCATCGAAGAGGGTGTCACCGGTCTTTTCTTCCGTCCCGGCGACGCAAAAGACCTTTCCGGCAAGATAATGCTTCTGCTCGATGACGCAAAGCTCAGGGAGAAGCTCTCATGCGCGGCCCGGGAGGCCGCTCTGCTGTTCGATATACGTTCAACCGCGGAAAAGACAGGCGGTCTTTATAAGACACTTCTAGCAACAAAGGGATTTGTCCTGCGTGACAGGTGGCTGGACCGGGCGAGGGAAGAGCTTATAGCGCAGGTACGAAGGGAGCACGACTTCGATGGCGATGAGGTCCTGGCGAGGGTGCGGTCCGAAGCCGCGAGGTTCCTGCGCTTTATCAATGGGAAGAGACTGACTGACCGTGACGCTTCCGAATACCTTGAGTACGCGGACGATTTCCTCATCGAGCTGTTCCTGCAGGCGCTCGAGCGCGGACCGTCCGTCGATCCTGTCGCACGGTCGAACTGCCGGCTGTTGTACAGGGTCCTCGGGGCCAGACCGGT
>JBLMZF010000002.1:0-19760 GCA_050258655.1 Deltaproteobacteria bacterium
TTGAGGAAGGCGTTGCCGAGGGCGAGGCTCTGGAAGGTGCGCCCCGCGCCGTCTTTGGCGTTGAACTCGATGACGTAATCACCGGGAGGCAGCACGAGACGGGCTATCATGATCTTGTCCGGCAGGGTCTGCCAGGACCTGAGGTCAGCCCTGTTCGTGGCGATGTTATAAAGGCTGGCGAGGACGGTGTAAAGCGCCTCAGTATTGGCGCCGTAGCGCTTTCTGATCACGTCGCCCTGGTTCTTCTCGATGGCGTATTTGGCCCCGGCCTTGGCCACGGCCACGGCGACCGCGCGGGCTCCCCTGTCGTTGAGGTTCTTCTCGGCTATGGCGCCGATATCCTCAGCGCATTCAGTGGGGCTGAAGAAGATCCTCCCGGCCGAATCACGCGCCGTGGCCTGAGAAACAACCGCCAGCCCCGGTCTGCGCCGGTATTTGGGGAAAGCGATCTGGGTGATGTATCCTCCCGGAAGGGGTACAGGAAGGGAAGCTTCCTCTTTAACAGGAGCGAAACCCTTGTATTGGATCACATATACCTCGCACCCTCTCCTTGCCTGGGGAGCGGGCGGACAGGAAGAAGTCTTCTCTTTAAGGAAAGAAGGCGGCTCAGTCCCGTAATTGGCGCGGTAGCCTTCCTGATAGGAGTCGAGGGCCTGTTTGAACCAGAGGCAGGAATCGGAGACGTCCTGCGGCCTGGGGCTGGCGTCGTAGAGCAGCCCCATGAGCATGCGGCAGAAGGCGTCCTCCCTGTAGACGTTCTTCTGGCCTTCCTTGTAACGGCTGTTGATCACCGCCAGCTTCGAGTCGGCGTCGCGCGCCTCGACCAGCGCCTCGTCGTTCTGGCCCATCATCACGTAGTTGAGGGCCTGGAAGACGTTGATCAGGACGCGCTCGAAATCCTCGCCGCGGTAGTTCTGGGAATAATCGGTGAAGATGAAGCTGGAGACGAACCCGGAGACGGACTTGGTGTAGAGCTTCTCGTACTCGGCGCGCGCCTGTTCGAATACGGCGGCGCTTTCGCGGTACTTCTGCTCTAAATGGAGCAGGCAGGCCTTTTCGAGCAGGAACAGAAGACGGCTGCGCGAGCCGTAGTTCTTCTCGGAGCTTTCCAGCGCCTTGCTGGCGGTGACATAGTCCCCGGTCTCAGCCGCGGCCCTCACCCTTTCCTGGGCCCTCGGCAGCGAAGCGCACGAGGACAGCAGGAAAGGCGCGAGGACGGCGAAGATTACCAGCCAAAAAGGCTTTTGGAAACGTATTTTTTGATCTCTTTCTGGCCGATCCATACTTTCTCATTCGTGGTCATGTCAACCATCTCGAGGTTGACCTGGTAGAGCATGACGTATTTGCCGTCGACCTCGTCCTTGACCGAGTTGATGGTGCCCTGGACCATGAAGTCCGCGCCGGTCTCCTGGTTCGGGGTCTTACGCGTGGCCTGGGAGGCGTGCGCCGCCTGGTCGTCTTTTTCGGCCCTGACCTCGTCACGGACGCCATTCATCGCGACGAACCTGACCTTTCCTGAGTTGGTGAGGCTGCGCTCGAGATTCTGGGTGAACATCATCGAATCGACGTGCTCGCTGGAACGGTTCTGGATGGTGCCGACGATCACGACGGGCTGACGGTTGTTCTTGGCCGCGAAGACATCGACCCACGGCCTTGCCAGGCAGTCCTTGATCATCTCCTCGGAAACCATGCGGTTATCCGAGTCGTTCCACCTTCCGCTCAGGTCGATCTGCTGCTCGACCGGCTTGCGGGCGACCTTGGTCGCGCAGCTGGAAATAAGGAACGTTACGGACGCGAGAGCGAGGATAACAGACGCTGTCTTGAGTCTTCCCATCAGTGTCTCCTTTCTTGAAAGTTGCCCCGAACGCACAGGCAGGGGATGTTATGGGGGGATGCCGGGGTATTGGAAATTATAGAATAAATGGGACATTATGTCAATGATTGGTGACTTCATCCCCTCCCCCTCCGCAGCGGGCGCGGAATACAATGAGGTGAAGGAGGCCGCAATGAGCAATAAAATACTCGTTCTGGGAGCCACAGGCAATATCGGGAGCTTCCTGGTGCAGGAACTCCAGAAAAAGAACGCTGATTTCATAACAGGCGTGCCCGCGCGGGACCGGGCGAAACTGAGCAACGTGGGCGTCGAAAGCGCGGAGGTCGACTTCTCGGACACGGCGACCCTTGACGCGGCCATGGCCGGCATAGACACCGTGTTCATGCTCCTGCCGGCAGCCGAAAACATGGTCAACTGGGCGACAAATATAGTCGCTTCGGCGCTCAAGCAGCATGTGGGGTTCATCATCAGGTCGTCGCTGATCGACGCCCATCCCGATTCGCCGTATTTCCTGTTCAACATCCACGGCAGGATCGACCAGATCGTGCGCGACAGCGGGCTGCGCTATTCCATCGTGCACCCCAACGCCTTCATGCAGAACTTCGTGGCGTACTACGCCGACGCGATCTGCAACGACAATGCCTTCTATTTCTCGCAGGACAGGAAGGCGCAGGTAAGCTACGTCGACGTGAGGGATATCGCGGCGGTCGACGCCGAGATCCTCTCCGACCCCATACCGCACGACGGTATCGAGTACACCGTGACCGGGCCCGAAGCGCTGACCTGCGACGATATCGCGGCCGCGCTTTCGCAGGCGGCGGGGCGCGACATCGAATATATCCCCCTGGACCGCGAGCAGTACGCGGCGTCACTGCAGAAGATAGGCATGAACGAATGGTCGATCAAGGCGTTCCTGAGCCTGGACGACCACACCAACGACAACCGGCAGTCGGTAGTGACCGACGACGTCCGCCGGCTCACGCATCGGGCACCTATCGATTTCAGGAAGTTCGCCAGCGATTACGCGCGAGCCTGGAAAAAGGTCCCGGTTAAGGTCTAAAGTATTTTCAACGATCCGTTGAAAAATAGGGACAGAAACCATTTATCAACATGCCGTTGAAAAATGGTTTCTGTCCCTATTTATTTCGATTACCCGTCCCCTTTAAGATAAACGGCTTACAAGAGTAGCTTTAGGCTCAAGGCTACTATTGTAAGCCGTTATCATTTAGAGAGTTAAAAGCGTAAGGGGTGTCCCCTCGGGGTTACCCGGCGCAGATTTGTTTGCGCCGTATGCCCTCGTGGGCAAACGTCCCCGTTCTTTTAACTGAGGATCTGGATGCTGGTGACCTGCGGTTTCGTCTTGTCGCCCGAATATGTCAGGGTGACGCGCGAGCCCGTTTTAAGATCGGCCAAGGTCTTGGTCTGACCGTTCTGGTCGGTTATCTTCGTACTGTCGGTAACGGTGAACGTCAGCGGTTTCTCGCCCGAGTTGGTAGCCGTGATAGTCTTCGACGACTGGTCGACGCTCTGTATGATCACGGTCATGGTCTGACCCGACTGAGCCGTCGAGGTGCTGGCGTTGAGCCCGCTGGTCGTGTTAGTCGCGTTGGTGGCGTTGGCGAAGTTCGACTGGCCGGTGCTGGCATTGGACGCGCTGGTATTGGCCGTGCTGGTGTTAGACGTGCTGGCGTTGGTCGAACTTGCGCCGCCGCCCGACGCGGAGCTGGTGTTCTGCGTCGGCGAGACCGACGGACTGCTGCCTACGCCGGTGGAGCTCGAGTTCATCGAAGGAGCCCCCGTTGAGGAACTGGCGTTGCCTGAGCTCGAACCCGCGCCGCTGGTATTCCCGCCGGAAGCGCTGGTGTTGCCGCTGGAAACGCTGGCGTTGGTGCCGGCAGACCCCGTCCCCGACGTGTTGTTGCCGCTCGTATTGTTCTGCGCGAACGCTATGTTGAACGATAGCGCAAGCGCAAAGACCGCCGCGAGTATTCTACGCATACCGTCCTCCTTAGTGTAAAGACACACCCCGGACCACTCCAATCCGGTCCGGGGGTCTTAATAAGTACTCCAACCCCACAAGACCCTATAGTAACGCCGGAGCCAGAGGAGGATAATGTCTTACGTCCGCTTATTGTTGTTTTTAGCCCACTTTCGGGAGAGAGGCGAGAAGTTCTTTATTGGAAGGGTATTTCTCGAGGAGTTCGACCAGTGTCCGGGCGGCTTCGATCGGGTTTTTATCGAGCAGCATCCGGCGCAGGTTATCGGTCCCGGAAAGCTCGCAGGGGTCCAGCAGGAGCTCTTTTTTGCGGGTGTTGCTGGCGGCGATGTCTATCGCCGGGAAGATCCTCCGGTTGGCGATCTCCCGGGAAAGGACGACCTCCATGTTGCCGGTGCCCTTGAATTCCTCGAAGATGACGTCGTCCATCCGGCTTCCCGTGCTGACCAGGATCGTGCCCATGATCGAAAGCGACCCGCCGTTCTCGATCTTGCGGGCTGCGCCGAAGATGCGCCGGGGCACTTCAAGGGCCCGCGCGTCGACACCGCCGGAAAGGGTCCGGCCGCTGGAGGCACGCTCGGCGTTATGGACGCGCGCCAGGCGAGTCAGTGAATCGACCACCACCATGCAGTCCGCGCCGTCCGCCGCCTGGCGGAACACCAGCTTCATCAGCTCATCGGCGACCCTGACATGGTTATCGTAGCCCTGGTCCGAGGAAGAAGCGTGCACCTCGGCGGTGACGCTGCGCTTGAAATCAGTGACCTCTTCCGGCCTTTCGTCCACCAGCAGGCAGTACAGCTTCACCTCGGGCCTGCTGGCCGCGACGGCGCGGCAGATATGCTTGAGGAACGTGGTCTTGCCCGAACCGGGCGGGGCGACGATCAGACCGCGCTGGCCCATACCGATGGGACAGACCAGGTCCATCGCCCGCATCGTCAGCTCCTTGCTGCCGTCCTCAAGACGGATGCGCGGGGTGGGGTCTATCGGCACGCCGGCAAGAAAACGGCGCTCCGCCTCATCCACCACCCTCGTCTGTGGACGCACGGGAGGCTGCGCAGGATATCTGCCGGAAGCGCGCAGACCGGGATTATACCGTTGACGATTGTTATTGTACTGGGGATTCAAAAGGTAATTGGCTGAATTACTGGGGTTGGAGTTATTGGGTACAGCTTTATTATATAAGAAGTGGGCGATATTAACAAATTATTTTTGCGCCGGCCCTGTAGGCCCTGTCCAGCAGCTTCATGTGCCGCTTCGGGTCGAATTCATCCATTCCTGAAGCGGTCACGACCTGTATCTTGACGGGCATAACGCTGAAAAACTTCTTCATCGCCCCGATACAGCCGGGGAGCATACCCATAAGATACGAAAAAGGGAACGGCGCGCCGCAGCTTGCCGCCAGCACCACCCGTGAAGGTCTCTTCGCGGTCCTCGTCGGCGGCCCCTTCTTCGAGGAGGACATCAGCGACACCCCCCTGTCCATGAACTTCTTCGCCACTGAGGTGACGTTGCCTATGTAGACCGGCGAGGAAAAGACGACCACGTCGGCCTCGTTGAACTTGCGGGCCAGCGCGGGAAAATCATCGTCCTGGATGGCGCAGTGGCCGGTGCCCTTGCATTTGTAGCAGCTCCGGCAGGGGCTGATGTTAAGGTCGTACAGATAGACCTTCTCGATCTGGCAGCCTTTGTCCAGGAGGCCCTTGAGCACCGCGTCGGTCATGCTGTCGGTGGTCTGGCCCTTGCGGGGACCCCCGACCAAACCTAATGCTTTCATACGTTTATTATAACATATCCCCAAACTTATAAGGATAGTTTGGGATGCGTCTGTACGCAAGAGGGGCCGGAGTGTTACCTCCGGCCCCTCATTGAAGCGGATCGTTGACGCGGTGTCTATTAAAGCTTCACCACGTTCTTCGCCTGATCCCCTTTGGGACCCTGCGTGATCTCGAACTCGACTTCCTGACCCTCGGCCAGCGTTCTGAAACCATCACCCTGGATAGCAGTGTGATGAACGAACACATCGTTGCCGGATTCAGGGGTGATGAAACCATACCCCTTCTGGTCTGAGAACCATTTAACTTTTCCTCTTGCCATTATTCACTACCTCCTCTCTTCGAAATTTTGCTGTAGTAAATAACGGCTATAAACTAAAAAAACCGTCCGGTAAGTCCTTCACCTGACGGCTCAGTATTCTCACCTATTTACTACGTGAGTAATAGTATAACTTATTTCTAAACACTGTCAAGTAATAATTTATACTACTTTAACAAAGTCTATATACCCCTCCCACGGGTCGACAGCGTCGAGACGCACCCTGACCCGCATGCCGACCGAAAGCCCGGCTTCGCCGCGGACCACCCGGCCTTCGACAGGAGGATCGAAAATGCGGACATAACACCCCTTTCCCGATGCCCCCGTGACGATCGCGTCAAAGGTCTGGCCGAGCTTCTTTACGAGGACTGAAGCAGAGGCGGCCTTGCGCATGAAACGCTCGACCTTCTTCGCCTCCTTCTCCCTCTCCGTGCACCAGGCCGCGCGCTCTTTAAGCCTCTCAAGAGTATACGGCGCCTGCTCTCCGGCCAGCATGGCCTTGAGCTGACGCTGGATGATAATGTCGACATACCTCCTGTTGGGCGCGGTCGCATGGGTGTAATCGGAGACGGCAAGGCCGAAATGACCGATCGACGGCGCGCCCGGCCCGAGGACGGCGTATTCGCCCGGGCCGAGCAGTTTGACCACGGCAAGAGACACCTCGGGGAACGCCCGGGGATCGATCAGCTTGCGCCTGAAGAGGAACTGTGAAAGGGCGCGGGAGTCGGGTTCCGCGGGCAACTGTTCGTTGTAGCGGCCAGCCTCCCTCCGTATCCCTTCCCAGTCCTTCGGCGCGCAGACGACTCTTTCCATCGTCGGGATACCCGCCTGGCTGAGGACGCAGGCGATGGTCCTGTTGGCGGCGATCATGAAATTCTCTATAAGGTACGAAGCCCGGGTCTTGAGCGTAAGGCACAGGTCGGTCACCTCTCCCTGCAAAACGACCAGCCGGGGCTCGATGGTCTCCAGTTCGAGCGCCCCCGCGGCCAGACGGAAAGAGCGCAGACGGCGAGCGGCCTCATCCTGCAGCCGCAGCTGCTCCTGAAGCCCCTCCACGCGCCCGGCCGCTTCAGGCAGGGGCGCTCTGCCTTCCAGCCATCCGCCGATCTCTTCATAGACCAGCCGGGCCTTATTGCGTACCAGCGCTTTATATATGGAAGAAGGCACGACGGTCCCATCCGGAAGGACACTGAATTCGACGACCAGAGCGGGACGGTCGGCGCCCTCTTTGAGCGAGGTCAGGTCCTCGGAAAGGCGGTCGGGGAGCATCGGGAAAAGGCGGATACCCGCATAGACGGAAGTGGTGTTGCGCAAGGCATGCTGATCAGTCTCGCAGCCCACCGCCACGAGCGCGTCGACGTCGGCGATGGCCACCCTGACGATTATACGGCCATCCTCACCGGGCTCGCAGTGCTCGAGCTGGTCCAGATCGAGCGACGATTCGTTATCGATGGAAGACCATGCAAGGCCGCGCATATCCCTGCGGCCGTCGAGGGACGTGACCGCGCTCAAGGCAGCGGCTTCCGCCATTACCGGGGCGGGAAAATCAGCTTCGAACCCGTAACGGCGCATTGCTTCGTAAGCTATCCCGCGCAGGTCGGGGGGGTTGGTATTGGCCATGACACTATTATAGGGGAAAAGGGCGGGAAATCAACGCGAAGAACTTTCCGGCGGATGAGACCGCCCGGCCGCGATATCCTCGATGGCGGATCCCAGCGTCCCCGGATTGTAGGGCTTGGTGAAAAGATAGGTATTGGGGATGGAAGCAATCTGCTGGGCGGTGGAAGCGTCCTTGTAGCCGGTGAGGAAGATGATCGGGACGCTCAAAGAGGAGCGGATCTGCCGGGAGGCCTCAATGCCGTCCATCTTGCCCTTGAGCCTGATATCCATCAGGATCAGATCGGGCTTGTTCTCGCGGGCATATTGGACAGCATCTTCCCCCGTTTCGATCACCCGCGAGACCTGGAAATCGAAGCCCTCGATGAAATCCTTGAGCTCCATGCCCATCAGCACATCGTCTTCGACTATGAGCGCTTTCTTCTGATCAGCCATTCATTCACCTGCCTGTAAGAGAAGACGCCGGTACGTTCCTGAACCGGATCCGGTACATGGTGCCCCTTTTCCTTATGAGTTCTATCGACCCCTCAAGCTGTTTCTCAGCGAGGCTGAAGAGCAGTCTCATGCCCAGCGTCCCGGTCTTGCGCGGATCGATGCCTTCAGGGATGCCGACGCCGTTATCGCCGATATCGAGTTCGACCACATCCGTATCATGGCAGTGGAGAGATATCCAGATCTCGCCCTGCCGGCCATCGGGGAACGCGTGCGTCAGCGAATTGGAGACGACCTCGTTGATGATCAGACCGACTGTGACAGCAGGCTCCATCTCGAGCTCGACGTTCTCCACATCGAGGCGCAGCCGGATACCCCTTTCCTGGGCGTGGAACGTACGCATGATGCTCTGCGCCAGATCCGCGATATAATCGCTGAGTTTTATCGAGGAAATACCCTTGGTCAGGTAAAGCTTTTCCTGGACGAGCGCGATGGAACGGATGCGGTTCTGGTTCTCCTCGAGCAGGGCGATCGCATTGCGGTCGTGGACGCTCTTGCTCTGCAGGCTGACCAGGTTTGAGATGAGCTGGAGGTTGTTGTTGACGCGATGGTTAAGCTCGTGAAGAAGACGGTCTTTCTCCCTGATCGTCTCGCGCAGCTCATCCTCGATACGCAGGCGTTCAGTGATATCCATGAAAACCACGATGACGCACTCGATCCGCCCGCGCTTATCGATGACAGGCGCCGCATTGACCGAAATTTTTTTCGCTTTCGCTCCCGCCGGCTGGATCTGCAGCTGCATATCGAACACGGGTTTGCCGGTCGCCATGACCCTCGCGAAAGGCACCTCCTCCGGCGCGAGGGGACCCCCGGAAATATCGGTTATGTGCCAGGCAGGAGCGTTATACGTCACCTGGGTGATCTCTTTTCGCGGAAGGTTGAGGATCTCTTCAGCGCGCCAATTAGCGATGGCGATCTTGCCGTCCGGCGCGATGATCGTTATCCCGATCGGACTGGTAGCCAGAAGTGTCTGATGTCCCCGCCTCATGTGCGAGGTAAGCCGGCTGATCAGCGCGAAAAGCAGGAGACCCGTGACTACGACGAACAGCCAGCCCTTGATGATGGACCACAACAGCCGTTGGGCGGGATCGGTGAAGAAAGCGGCGATGATACGGTCGGAGAACAGGATCCAGAGACCGGACACGACCACGTAGGTGATCACGATCCACCAGATGCTCCCTTTCGTTTTGGACTCATCGAGATACGCGAAAAAAGGATTCTCTCGGAACATGATTTTAAAGGGAGAGGACCGAAGGCCCTCTCCCCTCATCACTCCTGTTCTAACCGCCGATACCTGTCCCGGTGCCCGTGCCCATGGGACTTCCGGTATTATTGCTGGTGTTGCTGGCATTGGGTACCGCGTTGGGATTACCCAGGCCGGTGCCGTTGGGATTGCCGAGCCCGGTACCATTGGGCGTGCCGATACCGGTGCCATTAGGGGTACCGAAACCCGTCTGGGGATTACCGAAACCGGTGCCGTTGCCGAAGCCGTTCGGAGCCGGAGCGGTGCCCACACCACCACTGTTAGGGCCAGTGCCGGTACCTGTGCCCGTATCGCCCGTACCCGTTCCAGTCCCCATGCCCGCTCCTCCGGTCCCGCCCGAAGAACTGCTTGCCCCGCCGCCTGAACTGCCTCCGGAGCCCGAGCTGCTCTGGGCAAAAGCGGTATCTGCCACGAACACAAAAGCCAGGATAAGCGCCATTATAGAACGCATTTTCAGCCTCCTTTTTTATGTACTCCTTTTCAACTCATCTTACTTCAGGAGGCCGCCGCTTTAAATGTGTTAAAGCCGTTTTTTTCTGGTCTTTTGCTGTTTTTAGGGGGAGAAAGACAAAAAAAAGAGGGAGATCGTTTTACCCTCTCCCTCTTTTCCGTTCCCTGTACTTAAAAGACCAGGAAAAACCCGTTAGCCATGTAGACCAGCCCGAAAACGCCTATAGCAAGGCCTGTTATCCAGACCTCTCTTCTTTTCAGGAGCGTCCCGACCGAGGAAAGCATGATCGCTATCTGCAGGAACATCACCGCTATCCCGAAATTACCCGCATGCTTCTTCAGGACATCCTGCTCCCTGGCGATGGATTCGGCCTCGGTCTTGATCTGCTCCTTTTCCTTCTCGTACCGGGCCACCTCGGCTTCGCACTGCTTGAGCTTGCCGTCGATCATCTTTTTCGCCTCGGGGTCGCTTTCCTTGAACGCGTAAAGGGCGAAAAGATCACGCTGGGACTGCATCATGTTCTGCTTGATGCTCTTGGCCTGGTAATACGACCATTTGCTGTTCTCCAGCGTCGTGCTCAGCTGTATGCGCGTCGAGTAGCCTCCACCCTTAAGCGACGAAATGGCCGCGCAGACCGCAAGCACCGTCGTTGACAAGGCGACCCACTTGACCCACTTTTCCTGAAACAATTCGCTCATTACTTTATTCCTCCAAAAGCTTTTTCGATCAGTTTCTTATCCGGCGGTCGCGTAAACACGCTCACCAGGGGCACGACGAAGAACGGCACGATCATCGCGATGCTGGCGGCAACGGGCGAAAGCTGCTGCCCGAGCTTGAAATACAGCACGATCGACAGGACCAGGCCGGTGAGCATCCCGGCCTTCACGCCCAGGAGCGTCGCGCGTTTCCAGTACAGGCCGTAGATGAACGGCGCCATGAAAGCCCCGGCGATAGCTCCCCAGGAGAGCGACATCAGCGTGACGATGAAAGCGAAATCATACCGGGCGATGAAGTAGGAGATCGCGATAAAGACGCCGCTGAGGAAACGCATCATGATCAGCGAGTTCTCCTTGGTGATCTTCGGGTCGATATGTCCCTTATAGAGATCCACCGCGATCGCCGATGCCGAGACCAGGACCAGCGACGCAAGCGTCGACATCGAAGCGGAAAGCACCAGGAGCAGGATCACCGCCATCAGCGGTCCCGGGAGGTTCTCGATCAGCAGTTTAGGGATGATTCGGTCGAACGCGGGGTTGCCGTTGACCATAACGGGTGCGTTATAAAAAAGATGCGTGAGCGCGCCGGTGAAATAGGCGGCGAAGGTGATGACGCAGGCGAAAAGAAAAGTCGCGATAGCAGCGCGGACGATCACCTTCTCGTTCTTGATCGCGTAGAACTTCTGGACCATCTGGGGCATGCCCCACGTCCCGAACGAGGTCATGAATACCAGCGACGCAAGCAGCCAGTAATTCGGCGCCGCGGGCACGTGCTCAGCGTGTTTGGCGATGATCTGCGGGATGAGATCGTGCGCTCCTCCGGCCTTGCCGACCAGCACCCACACAAGCGCGACGCTGCCGACAAGCATGATAAACCCCTGGACGAAATCAGTCAGCGTGACCGCCCAGTATCCCCCCAGGATCAGATAGATACCGGTGATACCGATCATGATCAGCAGGGCCGTGTCGAACGGCATGTTGAAGGTCGCTTCGAACAGGTAGCCGAGGCCCTTGAAGACCGAGGCGGAATAAGGCAGGAGGAAAACGAAGATGATGATCGCGGTGATCATTTTGATGAATTTGCCCGCGTAGCGCTCATGGAGGAATTCGGGCATGGTCATCACGTCGAGGTTCTGGCTCATCCTGCGCGTACGGGCGCCGAGGACCAGCCAGGCCAGCAGGCTGCCGACAAGCGCGTTGCCGACCGCTATCCACAGGCCGTTGAGTCCGAAACCCCATCCGATCTTGCCGCCAAAACCGATGAAGACGACCGCGGAGAAATACGTGGTGCCGTAGGCGAAAGCGCTGAACCAGGGACCTACGGTCCTGCCTCCGAGGAAGAAATCACCCAGCGTCTTGGTCCGTCTCATGCCCCAGATGCCGATGCAGACCATCGCCAGAAGAAACACCGTCAACAAAACGATCGAAGCCATAATGCCTCCTCGTGTAGAGACACGATCAAAAGTCGCAATTGCCGTTATATTAACATAAGTCGCTTGAATAATATACGGTTTTTTAGTAGAATAAGCCCACAACCATGAAACGACTTTCGCGGCAACTCTTCAGGCTCAAAGACCTGAACCTGATCCTCTCAGAAAGCCACGAGCCGGAGCATAAGCTCAAGAAAGCCCTCGGGCCCCTGGAGCTTATCCTGTTCGGCATCGGCGTCATCATCGGCGCGGGCATCTTCGCCACGATCGGCACTGCCGCCGCCGGCGATGCCTCCCGCCCCGGAGCCGGTCCGGCCCTGATCCTCTCCTTCGCCATAACGGCTGCCGCCTGCGGTTTCGCCGCCCTCTGCTACGCGGAGTTCGCCTCCCTCGTCCCCATCTCGGGCAGCGCCTACACCTACTCCTACGCCTCTTTCGGCGAGCTGGTCGCCTGGATCATCGGGTGGGACCTGATGCTGGAATACTGCGTGGGGAGTATCGCTGTTTCCATCAGCTGGTCGGGTTATTTCGGAGGGCTCCTGCGCGCTTTCGGCATACACCTGCCCGCCTGGGCCACGATCGATTATCGTTCCGCCTTCCACGGCTTCAATAAAGCAGTCGAGCTGATCAACGCCGGCACCCCGTTCGACAAGCTCCAGCCGGCCCTCCAGAACGCCTGGATTGCGGTGCACAACGCACCGCATGTATTCGGTGTCCCGCTGATCATGAACATCCCGGCAAGCGCCATCGTCCTCCTGCTTACCGTCATCCTCGTCCGCGGGATCAAGGAAAGCGCCAACTTCAATATAGGAATAGTGACTGTCAAGCTCCTGGTGCTTGGTTTCTTCATCGCGCTCGGGGCTTTTTACGTGAAACCGGAGAACTGGCAGCCTTTCGCGCCGAACGGGTTCGCCGGGATCAAAGCCGGGGCGGCGATCGCCTTTTTCGCCTACATCGGTTTCGACTGCGTCTCGACCGTCGCGGAAGAGACGCGCAACCCGAAACGCGACATGCCTATCGGCATCATCGGGTCGCTCATCATCTGCACGATCATCTACATGCTGGTCACCGCGGTCTTCACCGGGATCATCCCGTTCCCCCTGCTCCAATCGTCCCTTGCCCACGAGAAAGCCGAGCCGCTGACGCTGGCGCTCCAGCACGTCAACCTCGGCTGGGCCGCGGTCATCGTGGCGTTCGGCTCGATCGCCGCGCAGATAGCCGTGCTCCTGGTGCTCCAGCTCGGCCAGTCGCGCATCTTCTTCTCGATGGCCCGCGACGGGCTCCTGCCCGCGTTCTTCTCCAGAGTGCACAAGCGGTTCAAGACGCCGCACGTGGCCACGATCATCGTCGGCGTCGTGATCGCGCTGGTCGCCGCCTTCACCAACATCGACGAGATGGTCGACCTGTGCAATATCGGCACGCTGTTCGCGTTCGTGCTGGTCTGCTTCGGGATCATCATCCTGCGCGTCAAGGAACCGGCCCGGCCCCGGGGCTTCAAGGTGCCCCTGAGCCCGGTCATCCCCCTGCTGGGCGTCGCATGCTGTGTCTTCCTGATGACCGGACTCCCCGGGATCACCTGGATACGGTTCGTCGTCTGGCTCGTCCTCGGCCTCTTGATCTACTTCTCCTACGGCATCACCCACAGCAAACTCCATCACACGAAGTAACTACCTCGCAGGCAGGTACCTACGAAGCAACTACCTCGCAGGTAAGTTCGGGGGTCAGTGTTTCTTTTGGGAGGCTGGCGAAAGCAGGGCCCGGCAGGGCGCGCCGTCAGAATGGGCGATCTTGATCGGAAGGCAGATCAGGTCGTATGAGCCAGGGCTGACCCGGAAAAGGTCCAGCCCCTCTATTATCCAGATACCGGCCTTCAGGAGCGTCTTATGGGTAGGAGCGCCGGCGCCGTAGGCACCGACGGACAGGTAATCGATGCCGACCGTCCGTACGCCTTTCTTGACCAGGAACTGCGCCGCTTCCGGCGAGATGGAGACAAAATCCTTCCTGAACCCGCCGGATCTCCAGTAACCCGAGTTCACCGTCTTGAAAAGCAGGCGTTCGCCTTTGCGGATGGCATGGCGCCTCAGTTCCTCAGGCTTAATGCTCTTTTTGTCCCGGATAGCAATCACACGGGCTTGTCCGATGACCGCTTCCAGAGGAAGCTGGTCGAGACCTTTCCCCCCAGGGAAGAAATGCAGCGGGGCGTCCATATGGGTGCCGCTGTGGCAGCCCATGGAGATCAGCGAGACGGTAGAACTGTCGCCTTTGCCGATATCCTTGACCCGGCGGACCTCGACTCCAGGGTCGGAGGGCCAGTGGACCATGCCCGACCTAACCGTTACTGTAAGATCGATCCACATGCGTCTGATTCCCTTCCAGGAACGTATCCACTATCCTGACCACTTCATCGGGCATTATCGTCTCCATGCACAGTCTGGTCGTGCAACGGGTGGAATAACAGGGGCTGCAGGCGAGGGTTTTCTGTATGACGATGTATTTCTTCGATGGAGGAAGATGACGGCGGAAATCGGTCGGGCCGAAGAGCGCGACGAACGGAACTCCCTGGCTGGCCGCGATATGCAGGGGAGCGGAATCCGGCGAGATGTACAGGCTGCATCGCCTGATCAGGCAGGCAAGCTGGTTGACCGTGGTCCTGCCGCAGGCATCGATGACCCCGGCCCCCGGGCACATAGCTTTCACCTGATCGCAGGCGGCGATATCCTTGCGCATGCCGGTGATGACGCACCTCAGCCCCCTGCGGCTCAGCTCTTCGCATAAGCGGGCGATATGGCGGGGCGGCCAGTTCTTGTTCTTCCAGCGGGGACTTGCGGCTATATTGATACCAACGAGCCTCTGCCCCCGCGCGCCCGCTGAATCCAGGAAGCCGTCCACGTACCGCTGGTCCTCATCGCCGGGCCAGAGCTCAAGCCTCGGATCGTCAAGGTGGATATCGAGCATGCGCAGGATGCGGAACTGGTGGACCACGGGGTCTATGGGCGGCCTGGTGTCGCGGACGCGGTGATTGAGCAGGAAACCGAATTTCCGGTTGTCGTACCCGTAGCGTTCGCGGGCTCCTGATAGAAAAGCCAGAAGATGGCTCCAGCGGTTGTTCTGCAGGTCGATGACGATATCGAACTCCCCGCGCCGCAGCGAATGCGCCAGTTTCAGGAACCCGATAAAGGAGCGGCGTTGCGCCTTATCCGACACCATCACTTCGTTCACGTACGGACAGAACGACATCACCGGCGCCGATGTCCTGTCGACAAGGACCGTGATCCGGTCTTCGCCGCCGAACTTCGCCCTGATCGCCCTGAACGCCGCGGTCGAAAGGACCAGGTCGCCCACGGCCGAGAACTTCAGCAGCAGTATCTTCTTCGCCTCCAGCGCCTCACGGTACACCTTCACCGTATCGCGCGCCATCATCTCCAGGCTGTATTTCTCCTTCGTCAGGTGAAAGGCGTCGGCGGCAAGCCCGGTCGCGAACAGGCAGTCCGCCTGTATCCTCATGACGGCCGCGGCCATGGCGTCGGGATCGCGCGGCGGGACAAGCAGGCCGGTCCTCCCGTCCTCGATGATCTCGACGACCCCCCCCACCTTCGTCGCGACGACCGGGACGCCGCTGGCATGCGCCTCCACGATGACCCTGCCGAACGCTTCCTGGGTAGTGGTGGCAAGGACCAGCGCGTCAAGCCCCGACAGGATGGCCGGGATATCCCTCCGGGTGCCGAGGAAATGCACTCTCTCCGACAGCCCCAGCTCTTCGACCAGTCGCAGCAGTCTCTTCTTATATGCCTTTTTTGAGGGAGGAGCGTCGCCCGCTATCCATATCTGCAGCCCAGGCACCTTCTCGGCCAGCTTCGCCATCGCCCTGAAAAAATCCATGTGACCTTTGAGCGGCGTGATCCTCCCCACCATTCCCACGTGGAACTCGCATTTCTTCCTGCGCTCATCGGGACTGGTATAGGTGAACCTGTCGAGATTAACGCCGCGCGGGATCAGACGTATCCTGCTCTGGCGCACCCTGAAATCACGGACCATATGGCGGCTGATGATGGAACTGGCGACGATAACGCGCTTACCCCATCCCATGACCTCACTGAACAGATGTTTCGAGTAATACCCGTGGCAGGTGGTGATAAAGACGGTGCGGGTCCTGAGGCAGGCGAACCAGGCGATCCAGGCCGGGACGCGGGAACGCGCATGGACGATGTCTATCTTCTCCCCGCGTATGATTCGCGCGAGCTCCGGCACCATCCTGGCCATGGTCCAGGGCGATTTGCGGTGGACCGGTAGACGGTAATGGACCGCTCCTGCCGCTTCGAGCTCCTTGACCAGCTCCCCGCCCGCGGATACGACCACGGCCTTGTGGCCGCGAGAGACAAGATAGCGCGCCAGGTCTATGGTACCCGTCTCGCCTCCCCCCACGTTCAACTCCGGCAGTATCTGCAGTATGTTCATAGGATGGCCTCCAGCGCCTCCTTGACCGACGAAACATCGCCGCTCGGGGCGCGGGGCGGAGGTCTTACCGCCAGGATGTCCTTTATGGCATGGCGCACCGTCGAAGGCGACGTCATGTAGATATATTTGCTCTTCGCGAAATGGTCCAGGAAATCCATGTGCCGGGCTTTTGCCCCCGGCGCCTCGAAGACGATGACGTATTTGCCGCTGTTGACCGCCTCGGAGATCATCATCATGCTTTCGGGCGAGATGACCACTGCGTCGCTGGCGGCAAGTATCGCGTGGACGACGCCGGGGATGTTCTTCTCGTTGGCGATGACCATCAGCCTGCACCGCCCGTGTCCGGAGAACTCCCTCTTGACGAGAGACTCGACCTCAGGGGGCGTGCGCCGGGATGTGGAGACGAATATCTGCCCGTCCAGGTCCTGCGCGGCCATCTTGACCTGCTTGATCACTTCCGCCGCGTGCGCCTCGGTCAGCCGGAAGCTCTTCGCATGCCCGCCGAGCAAAAGGCCGATCCGCGTGCGCGCCGGTTTTTCCCTCTTAAGGGACCAGAGCAGGTCGCGTGAGTATTCGCTGGCCTGGCGTGTCCCCACCATGTTCAGGACACCCTCTGTCACGACGACGTTCTTGAGCGCCGGCGGGTGGTCATGGCGGGGTATTATCACAAGATCGAAATTGTCCAGCCCTACCAGCGAAGGCCGCATCACGGCGATCGAGCGGGCGCGGACGGCTCTTGAAAAAGCGACGTTCACCGGAGCTGTCGCCGATCCGCCGGAGATGACGATGTCCGGCTTCTTCTCTGAAAGGGAACGGTAGATATCCGGTTGGAGACTTGCCTTGAGCCACCACAGGCAGGTCCCGGGGCTGCGGCCCGCCAGAGGACCGCCGAAAACCAGCATGTTCCTGGCAAGCGGGCTCTTGAACCGTATCTCCTGGAAGTCCACCTTGTTCGGGATGCCTTTTGAATCGAGGAATTCGGAGACTATACCGGAGACAACGATGGCCTGCGTGCGATTGCCTGTCCGGTCATCGGTAAGGACCAGGATGTTCTTTCCCATGGATCCGCGGACGTCACCGGTTCGCGGTGAGACCGCCGTCGACAAAGATGGTGGTGCCGGTCACGTAGCCGGCGTCGTCGGATGCGAAGAAAACAGCGGCGCCCGCCACCTCCTCGGGCTTGCCCGGCCTGTTCAGGGGTATCCTCCCCAGCGCGTAGGCTGAACGGGCGGGGTCCGCAAGCAGGTTCTTGTTGATCCTCGTCTCTATGATCCCCGGGGAAATGGCATTGACCAGGATGTTGTATTTCGCCAGCTCCACAGCCATACCCCGGGTCAGCATCTTGACCGCCCCCTTTGTGGCGGCGTAATGGGACTGCCTGCTTGCGACTATCTTCTCGGAGATGGAGGACATGTTGATGATACGCCCGCCCCCCTGCTTCATCATCTCCATCACCACGCGTTTGGAGACCTCGATCAGCCCCTTTACGTTGACGTTGAAATGCCAGTCCAGCAGCTCTCCGGTAAGCTCCACGAAATCGGACGACTTGACGATACCCGCGTTGTTGACCAGCACGTCGATGGAACCGAAACGGCCGACGGTCTCCGAGACCGCGCGGTCGATGTGGTCCGCTTTGGAGACATCCAGTTCAAGAGGCAGCGCTATCCCTTTGGCTTTGGTTATCTCCTGGGCGGTCTCGCGCGCCGCGTCCAGTTCCAGGTCCGTCACCGCGACAGCGGCGCCCTCGCGCGCATAGGCGACCGCTATGGCGCGGCCGATACCCCTTCCCGCGCCGGTGACCAGGGCAGTCTTACCTTTCAGTCGCGTCATACCAGCCTCCGCAATTTGTCCCTGACCGCCGGGTTGACGATATTGTCGGGCCTGCGCCCCTGCAGGACCGCTATCGCCGCCTCCCGCACCTTCTCCTGAAGTTCCTCGAAGGCCTCCTCCGAGTAAGAAGCGTAGTGCGGGGTCAGGATCACGTTGTCAAGCTTGAACAGCGGGTTTGTCCGGGCGGGAGGCTCGTCCTCCAGCACGTCGAGGGCGGCGCCCCCGATCACGCCTTCCTTAAGCGCCCTGTACAGGGCCTTCTCGTCGATGATCTTGCCCCTGCTGGTGTTGATCAGGTACGCCCCTTTTTTCATTTTCCTCAGTTCTCGGGCACCGATGAGCCCGCGGGTATCGGCTCTCATCGGGACGTGGAGCGATATGAAATCCGAATGCTCGAGGAGCTGGTCGAAACCGGCCGCCATGACGCCGGCGCGCCGCATGTCCTGTTCCCTGACATAGGGGTCGAAGGCGACGATGTGCATCCCGAACGCCTTCATCCGCGCAGCCACGGCGCGGGCGATCCTGCCGAAGCCGATCAGGCCGAGCGTGCGGTTGCGCAGCCGGCCGATAGGTATGGCCAGCCGCCTGTCCCACTTGCCGTCAAGGACCGACCTGTGCATCGAATGCGTCTTGCGGTTGAGCGCAAGTATCGAGGCGCAGACCGTCTCGGACACCTCGTCCACGCAGAAATCGGGGACATTCGCGACGATGATCCCTTCCCTCGTCGCCTGGTCGAGGTCTATGTTCTCCACCCCCACCCCGAACCGCACGATCGCCGCGCATTCCTTCATCTCTTTGAGCACGTCCCGCGTGAACCTGCCGCGCGTGGCGAGCACAAGGTGGGCATCCCTGCAGGCGGCAAGCGTCTCCTGTTCCGACTTTGTATCGATCAGGCGCAGGGAGCATTCGAACCTCCTGCGCGCCGCGGCGTTGAACAGAGGCGGGAAACTGCCGTTATCGGTCTGGACTATCCTGATGGAAGGCCTCATTTCAGCAGGCACCGGGTTATCATCTCCATCTGTTCCTCCACGCTCTTACGTTCCTCCCTGAACACCATCGGACAGCGGCGGGCCAGCTGCTGCCGGTACCCTTCGTCATGGACAAGCTTTCGCAGTTCGGCCGCCAGTTCAGCGGGCGTCCTCACCTTCACGCCGCACCTGTGGCCGAGCACCAGCTCTTCGACATCCCTGAAGTTCTCCATATGCGGGCCGAACAGGGTCGGTTTCGAGAAATAGACGGGTTCGAGGATATTATGGCCGCCGCACTCGGCAAAGCTGCCGCCGACGAAGCAGATATCGGCGACGCTGTAGAAATAGCGGAGCTCTCCCAGCGTGTCGAGTATGAAGACTGCGCCATCGGACGCCAGCGTCCCCTGGTAGGTGCTCAGCCGCACAGGCTTGAACCCCTTCTGCCTGATCAGTTTCTCTATCGAGGGGATGCGTTCGAGATGGCGCACGGCGATGATGAGGCGCGGGGTCGTTCCGGCGGACAGGACGCCGGCATAGGCGTCCAGGACGATCTCTTCCTCACCGGGGTGAGTGCTCCCCGCGACTATGACCAGCCCGTCCCTGTGTGAAAGCACCT
>JBLMZF010000003.1:0-18572 GCA_050258655.1 Deltaproteobacteria bacterium
GCATCCCGCTCGACGAGGAGGCCAAGGCGGATTTCCTCACTGATTTCGGCCAGTTCAAGGGCGAGCAGATAACGATGATGCTGCGGCCGGTGCTGGAGAGGCTGGTCATGGAGGTCACCCGTACCATCGGCTATTACGTCAAGACGTTCAAGAGCGACCGGATCGAGGAGCTGTATCTGACCGGAGGCTCCTCCCGTCTCAAGAACATCGATAAATTCCTCCTTTTCAACGTCGAGGGTATACAGAAGGTCCAGCCCCTGAACATCCTCAAGCCGGTGAAGGGGTGGTCCGAACGGCTTCATCAGCAGGAACTGGTGATGGAGCAGGCGGCGCCGCACATGGCGGTCGCCTTCGGCCTGTGCATGGGGTCCGGCGGGAAGGTCAACATGCTGCCGGCCAAGGAGAAGCTGGAGCAGAAGGCCAATCTCCTCTCGATGCTGCTCAAGTTCGCTTTCCCCGCGGTGCTTGTGCTGAACCTGGTGTTCTACTCAGGGGTATATTTCAACGGGGTCAAATATAAGATGTTCGTCGGCAAGCTTGATTCCGACATATCCCGGCTCGAGCCGGTGGCGCAGAAGGTCAGGGAATACCGTGCCCAGTCCCAGAAGCTGACCGAAAAGGCCCAGCTGCTCGAACGGGCGAAAGGCACACAACCTTCCTGGCTCGGCGTGATGAGGGAACTGAGCGCGCTCGTGCCCCAGGAGATCTCGCTGACCCGCATCGTCACCGAGGAGAAAACGAAGCCGGTCAGGATCAGGATATCGGGCGTGATCTTTCCCCCGAAATACACCATCGCGGACCTGGCGCTTTCCCAGTTCGTGATGACGCTCGAGGAATCGCCTTTCTTCAGGCAGGTCGAGCTGGTGTCTGTCAGGAAGAACACCGACTCGCAGGTGGCTTCCGCGGATTTCGAGATACGCTGCGCTCTGAACTATTAAGATGAAAAAGCAGAATAAGCTGTTCCATGTCCTGGTCTTCATGGGCGTTTCGACGCTGGTGCTGGTGCTGCTGTTCTTCCTTATCGGCAAGAACATCTTCCGCTTTTCCGAGTCGGTGAAGGCGGATTTCAGGGCCAAACAGGAGAAGCTCCAGGAGACGCAGACCCTGGTGGGGAGCGTCCCGAACCCGGCAAAGACGTCGGAAGACATCGACAGGAAGTCCGCTTTCCTGAAGGAGATGAGCTACAACAAGAAACAGGTGCCGAAGCTGATCCAGGCGCTGGTCAAGGCCGCCGAAGATGAGGGGGTCACAGTGCTTTCGGTGAGGCCGAGGGATGACCTTCAGGCCGGCCGGCGCGCCGAAGGGGTGACCGGGGTGGCCCTGGACCTGGAACTGCGCTGCGAGTACCGGAAACTCGCCGGGTTCCTGGATGCGATAGCGGCGCTCCCGTACTCTTTCGCCGTCGAATCGCTTTCGATGATAAAACGGGACGGCGCCGATGGGGCCGGACAGCTCGATGTCGCGCTGATGGTGAGCACTTATCTGCTGAACGAATACTGATGACCAAAGAACGAAAACAGTTGATAATTACGGGATTTCTGGTAATTATATTGGTGGCTGCCGGTTTGAACAGCTATCTCTCCATTGTCAGGGATGAAAGGAAAAGGCAGCCGCCGCCTCCTTCGCCCGAACAGAAGCCGCAGGCGCAGGCCGCGACGCCCGCGTCGAGACCTTCTCAGGAAGCGGCGGACAGGTCGAAGCTCGCCGCGCAGAAAGCGCGCGGGAACGCGCAGTGGGGACGCGACCCCTTCGGCGCTTCACCTGTCAACCATGAGGAGCGGCTGGACAATTTCTCGCTTCAAGGCATAACGCTCGGCAACGGGACCGGTTACGCGTTCATCAACGACGCGATCGTGCGCAAAGGCGGGCGTATCGGGGATTACCTGGTCGCCGATATATCCAGGGACAGGGTGCTGCTGCAGCGGGGTGAGCAGAAGTTCTACCTGAAGTTCCCCGCGGAAAAAAAATGAGGTTGCCCATGAAGAAGATAGCATGTCTTCTGCTGGTCGTCTGCGGCTTTCTGTCGCCGCACAGCAGGTGTCTGGCCGATCCCCCGCAGGAAGTCACGCCTGCGCCCCAGCTGATCGAGTCCCTTGAGTTCAGGGAGGTGGACATAAAGGATGTCCTGCGCCAGCTGGCGATGCAGTACAACCTCAACATCGTCTTCTCTGAATCGGTCAAGGGTCTGGTCACCGTCCATCTCGCCAACGTCACCATCGGCCAGGCGCTCGACTCGATCATCACCGTGAACGGGTTCGCCTATTCAAGGAAGGAGAACGTCTACAAGGTCACCAGCCAGGATGAAGCCCGGCGCGAGGGGAGGCAGACCAAGCTGTTCAAGCTCAACAACGCCGAGGCGGTCAGGATCAAGGATACCCTGACCAAGGTGCTCAGCTCCGACGGGTCCATAGAGGCGGATCCCCGTTCCAACTCGATCATCGTCACGGATTCGCCTTTCGTCCTCGCCAAGATCGATTCGATGATCTCCGCTCTCGACGAACAGACGCCGCAGGTGCTGATCGAGGCGAAGATGGTCGAGACTTCCCTTACGATCAACGAGAAGCTGGGGATCGACTGGCAGACGACGGTCAAGGCGACCGGCTCGGCCAGGCCGATCACCTACCCGTTCAACCGGTCGGGCAACGACGGAGCCTTCAACGCCCAGACCACCGGCGCCGACGGGTCGGTAACCACCGGTTTCCCGGCGGCCACCGCCGAACAGTTCACGTTCGGTACGCTTGATTTCACCGGCCTGCAGGCGGTGTTCGACGCCCTCAAGAGCAGACAGAAGACCAAACTGGTCGCCAATCCCCGGATCGTCACCCTCAACAACCACAACGCGACCATCAACGTCGGCAAAGTCCTGTCCCAGCCCACCTATGAGCGTAATACCACTACAGGCAAGATGGAGATCACCGGCTGGCAGAGCTATAACATAGGCGTGAACCTCGATGTCACTCCTCAGATCAGTCCGGACGGCCACGTCAAGCTCAAGCTCAAGCCCGAGGTCAGCAGCCTCATCGGGTACGCGTCCACGTCCGACGGAGTGCAGCAGGGGCCGATCACTTCCTCGCGTTCCGCGCAGACGGAAGTGCTCCTGCGGGACGGCCAGACGGTGGTGATCGGAGGCCTGGTGAAGGACGAGAGCCTGGCGATCGAATCGAAAGTACCTATCCTGGGGGATATCCCCCTGCTGGGCTGGTTCTTCAGGCACAGGACGGTCGGCAGCGAGGCCAACCCGACCGAGAAGACCGACCTGCTCATCTTTGTCACCGTCAAGATCATCAAGGACGGGGAGAAACCCCCTGTCACCGCGATGGATAACAGCATGATTCCGCAGATGGACAGGGACGAGAAAGCCGCCCGCATCCAGCCGGTCAGTGCGTCGTCCGCGCAGGCTGTCCAGTCCGTGGCGGTCTCAGACCGTCCGTTCAAGCTTGAACCGAGGGGAAAGAAATGAGATACCTGAAATACGCGCTGCTCGTCGTCGGGACCGCGGCCCTGTCCGCGGGGGTGACGCGTTATTTCTATGTCAGCAGGATGGCGGCGAGCGCTTCGGCGGACAAGCAGGTGATGGGTTCCCAGAATGACGCCATCGCCCGGCTCCAGACCGCGCAGGACAGCCTCAAGACGTCACTTTCCCAGAACCAGAAGCTCCAGGAAGCGCTCGAATCGGAGCTCGTTTCCGAAAGAAAAAGGTTCTCCGAACTCCAGAAGAAACTGTGGGACGTCATGTCGCAGAACAAGACGCTGATCAGGAAGGTCGTCCTGTATCAGGTGGCCGAGCAGAGGAACGCGGAGTTCCAGCAGAAGCTGCGGGAGAACATAAAGCGCAACGAGGAGCTGGGCCAGGAGCTTCTTGCCCTTAAGAAAAAGCTCGAGGCGGATAAGCCACCGGTTTCCGCGACGGGTACTGCCGCTCCCGCGGTCCCTCAAGCCGATCTCGACAGGCAGGTGGCCTGGCTGAAGACGAAGGGCGCGCTGAACCAGCTTGAGCTGAACAAGCGCCAGGAACGGATCCAGTCGCTCCAGGATGCCATACAGAAGATGCAGGACAAGCTTTCGCTGGCGCTCGAGCAGTTCAAGGACATGGAGAAGGAGAGCGCCATGCTCAGGGAACGCAACGTGGCGCTGCAGATAGAGCGGGAGAACCTGCTCAATGACCTGAACGATGCCCGGTCAGAGCTCGGCCAGATGCAGGAAAAGCTTTCGCAGATCGGCGGTCTCCTGCTTTCAGGCAGGGAGCAGTCCGCGGGGCAGGAAGCGCAGGCGGACCAGCCGTCGGAGAAGAAGGTGGACGTCGAACTGCAGGGCGAACCGGGCAGGAAAAGATGAGAATACTTGCCGTCACAGCCGTATGTGTGTTGCTGGCAGCGATGCCTGTCAGTGCACAGGAGCCTCAGACACGGGCGCAGCGCGTCGGTAAGGCCAACCAGCTGTATGAGGAAGGGAGGAAGCTGGTTGAACAGGGCGATTTCGCGGGGGCCAACGACCGGTTCAGCAGGGCCCAGCAGCTGCTCGAGCAGGGCGCGCCGCAGGGGGGGCAGCCTGTCGCCGCTGTACAACAGCGCGTGCCGGCGCAGTATGACAGGGAAAAGGTGCAGCGCGCCGATCTCCTCTACAACGAGGCGGTGGCGGCCATACGGCATGAGGAGTTCAAGAAGGCTCAGTCCTGCCTTGAGCAGGCGGTCGAGCTCAATCCAAAAGACAAGGACGCTTACTACAACCTCGGCATAATCTACGAGCGGTACCTGAAGGATAAAGGCGAAGCGGTCAAGTGCTATGTCCGTTATGTTCTCCTGGAGACCGATCCCGGGAAAGCGGGGGCGGTCAGGCAGTGGCTGTCTGAGCTCAAGAAAGGGGCGGTGAAATGATCGACCGCGACATAGAATCCCTTTTGATCGAGGAAAAGCTCCTCGGACCGGCGGAACTTGAGAAGGCCAAGGACGAGATGCGCAAGCTCAAGCGGCCGCTCGAGAGAGTGGTTGTCGAGATGAAGCTGGTGGCGCGTCCCGCTCTGTACTCCGCTGTCGCCCGCCGTCTCGGCTTTGCCTACACCAGCCTCGAAGGGCTCCAGCCCGACCCCGAGCTGCTCAAACTCCTGCCGCTGTCGCTTTCCGAACAGGCGATGGCGATCCCGGTCAAGGCGGAGAACGGGACGTTCTTTGTCGCCATGGTCGAGCCGACCGACCTTTTCTCCATCGATCAGATCAGGCTCCAGGCCGGCATGCCTGTCGAGGTGTTCCTCGCCGGGGCCCCCGAGGTGGAAGAGGCCCGCGACAAGCTGTACGCGAAAGGCGGGAAGGAGGACCTGCTCGCCAACCTGGGACAGAACATAGCGCAGCAATCAGGCGGCGCTTCCGTCTCCGAAGGTTCCTCGATCATCAAGCTGGTCGACCTGATCATCGCTGAGGCGGTCAAGGACAGGGCGTCCGACATCCATATCGAGCCCGAACAGGACCTCACGCGCATCCGTTTCAGGATCGACGGCATCCTGCACGAGATCCCCTCGCCGCCCAAGGAATGGGAGGCCGCGATCATCTCCCGCATCAAGGTCCTGGCGAACATGGATATCGCCGAGAGCAGGATACCGCAGGACGGCCATTTCCAGTCAAAACTCGACGACAAGGTCATAGATTTCCGTGTCTCCACGATGCCCACCATCTACGGTGAGAACGTCGTGCTCAGGCTTCTCGATACCGCGTCGGTCATGATCGGCCTCGAGAAGATGGGTTTCTCGACCAACGAGCAGCTCAAGCGGTTCGAGGACCTGATCGCAAGGCCATACGGGATCATCCTGACGACCGGTCCCACCGGGAGCGGCAAGACCACTACCCTTTATTCTTCGCTGATGAGGATCAATACCGTCGACCGCAACATCATCACGATCGAGGATCCCGTCGAATACAGGCTGGGACTCATCCGCCAGGTCCAGGTCAACACGAGGGCCGGCATAACCTTCGCGAACGGGCTGCGCGCGATGCTCAGGCAGGACCCGGACGTCATAATGGTGGGCGAGATCCGCGACCTTGAGACCGCGATCATTTCCGTCCAGGCCGCCCTGACCGGCCACCTTGTCTTTTCCACGCTGCACACCAACGACGCCGCCTCGGCCGTGAGCCGTCTTGTCAACATGGGCGTCGAGCCCTTCCTGATATCGGCTTCACTCGTCGGCATCATGGCACAGCGTCTTGTCAGGAGGATCTGCGAGCACTGCAAGGAGCCCTATGAGCCCACGAAGGCGGTCGTCGACAAGTGGGGGCTCAAGGGAAGGAAGGCGACGCTGTACCGCGGCAAGGGCTGCGATTACTGCAAGGGCACGGGCTTCCGTGGAAGGACCGGGATCTTCGAGCTGATGGCGGTGGACGACGAACTGCGCGAGATGGTCATCGCCGGGTCATCCTCCCTGGAGCTGCGCAAGAAATCACAGGACAAGGGGATGAAGCTCCTCAGCGAGGACGGTCTCGACAAAGCGCTTGCGGGGATCACCACGGTCGAGGAGGTCGCCCGCGTCTGCGAGGAGCATGTCGAACTGCGGCCGTTCCCCGAGGCCGTCGAGGTCCAGCCCGCGTCCCCCGAGGCCCCGCGGCGCCCCGCAGAGCAGCGCGTCAGGCTCAACGAGTCGGATCTCACCCAGTATTCGTCACAGATAGCCAACTGGCTGAAAAGGAAATAACGGCCCATGGGGATCTATTCCTTCAAAGCGGTCGATAACGGCGGTAAACTGGTAAGGGGCGAACTGGATGCCTCTTCCGAGATGGCGCTTACGACGGAGCTTGCCCGCAAAGGGCTGGTCCCGGTCAGCATCTCCGTGAAGGCGAAAGCCAGGGCTATCTCGCTGAAGCCCGCGGGTTCCCGCGTCGATAACCGCGCCCTGGTCATCTTCACCCGCCAGTTCGCCACCATCATCAAGGCGGGCGTGCCGATCATCGAGGGGCTGCGCGTGCTCGCCGAGCAGACCGAGGACGCCGCCCTCAAGAAGGCCCTCCTGCAGGTCATCAGGGACGTCGAGGGAGGTTCGAACCTTTCCGGCGCGATGAGCAAGCACCCCCTGGTCTTCTCCGATCTCTACGTCAACACGGTGGTTGCCGGCGAAAGCGCCGGCATCCTCGAGAAGGTCCTCCTGCGCCTGGCCACGGTGCTCGAGGAGGAGATGGAGAACAAGTCGCATATCTCCGCCGCCCTGCGCTACCCCCTCATGGTTGTCATCGCCATGGTGATCGCGGTGATCGTGCTTTCCCTCGCCGTCATCCCCAACTTCGCGAAGATCTACATGGACGCGCACGTGGCGCTGCCCCTGCCTACGCAGGTTATGATCGCGGTCAGTTACCTGATGCGCCATTACTGGTACGCCCTTATCGGAGGCGCCTTCGGCGCTTTCTTCCTTTTCAACCGCTATATCAACACCCCTTTCGGCCGCCTCTGGTGGGATAACCTCAAATTCGAGGTCCCGGTCTTCGGCAAGCTCTACACTAAAATAACCATGCTGCGTTTTGTCTCGATGCTCAGCGTGCTCTACCAGTCCGGCCTGCCGGTACTCAAGACCCTCGATATCGTTGGCATGACGCTGGGCAACGTTGTGCTGAACAAGGAGATCGAACGCATCAAGCGCGACGTGGCTGACGGCAAGGGGATCTCGGTCGCCGTCCTCAACAGCAGGTTCTTCCCCAAGCTGGTCGGCTTCATGATCTCAGTCGGCGAGAAGAGCGGCTCGCTGCCGATGATGCTCGATTCGCTGGGCGAGTATTTTGACCTGGAAGTCAAGACGACGATCAAGAACCTGACCACTACGATCGAGCCGCTGATGACGGCGGTGCTCGGTCTGGTCGTCATGGGCATGGCGCTGGCCATATTCCTGCCGATGTGGAGCATGATCAGCGTCTTCAGAGGCTAAACGATGGACGGCAGGGGTAAAAACGGGCTGGAACAGCGGCTGGTCGAAGGCAAGTGGCTCAGCGGTCCGCTGCTTGAGACCGCGCTTGAAGAAGCTGAGCGGTCCGGCCATTCCGTATGGTTCTGTCTGATAAAACTCCGGTTCCTCACGCAGGAGGAGCTGATGAAGTTTTTCGCCTGCGAGAGCGGGGTGCCGTTCGTGCGGGTGCAGGATTATGCGCAGAACGCGGAGCTGATGGACCTGCTGGACCATGAGTTCTGCGTCCAGAACATACTTTTGCCCCTTTTCAGGGTGGGGAAAACGCTCTTTGTGGCATGCAGCAACCCGTTCGACGCGGGTATCGCCGACGCCGTCAGCAGGATGAGCGGGATGAACGCAGAACTGCTCATCGCCTCTCCTGACGCCATCCGCGCAGTACAGGATTCGTGGTGGAACCTCGATGAGAAGATGTTCCGGGCCGAGGAATTCATCACCCGGTCGCACAAGCGCCTTTATGGGGTGAGCCTCTGCAGGAAAGCAGAACGGATCGCGCTGAAGATCCCCCTGCATCTCACAGTGAAGGGGGAGGAGGTAGCTTTCAATTCGCCCGCGCTTGAGGGGGCCTCGACCGATATCTCAGGGGACGTCAGCGCCGCCGGCATAGAGAGCAGCCATTATCTCCCTCCTGGACTGGTGGTCCAGGTCGGCTTCAAGACCCCTGGAGGCACCGTGGAAGCCGAGGCAGAAGTGGTCAACTGCCGGATGGAAAGGAACGGGAGGTACTTATCCGGAATTGTGCTGAAGGGCCTTTCAGAAGAGCAGAAGAAGAAGATATTAATGACTTTATAAAAAACCTTGACAATTTATATTAAATCATTTAGAATACGGTCAAATATGATTAAGTATATACACACGTTTCAGCATCACTTAATATGGGTAGGCATAGATGAGATAAAGGAGTGATATGATCGAGGACAAACTGTTTACGGCACAGCAGATCGCGGAAAAATTGGGCATCTCCAAACAGACCCTTTTCCGGTACGAAAAAAGGGGTGTGTTCCCGAAAGCCAGGCGCAATCTGATTAATCATTGGCGCCAGTATTCTCTTGATGATCTGAGGACCCTCAAAGAGATCATCAGGGGACATATCGAATAATCGCCAAGCTTAAGGAGACGCCCTATCATGAGACGTAAAACCGTATATTATAGGAAAGGGAATATGGCACGGTACGCGCTTTTGGCGCTGTCGATGGTTATATTACCCCTGGTCCCGGCCTTTGCCGGTGATCCCGTTTTTCTCACCAAAGATCATTATACTCCCAGTCAGTCCCAGCCTCAGACGAATGCTCAGGCCCCGGCAGTCCAGGCCGCCGTCCAGGCAGCCCCGGCAGTCCAGGCGCAGACGCCTCAAGCTTCGACCCCGGTCCCGGCTCCGGCCGACGCAAAAAGCCAGGCCCCCGCAGCAGCTGCCCCCGGTTCTCAGGGCGGCAAAGAGGCTGCTCCGGCAGCCACGTTCTCTGCCCCGGCTGTCTCCGCTTCCGGCATCATCGATATCCAGCCTTCCGATAACTCCCAGCTTTATTCCATGGAGCTCCGGGATGCCGACCTGATCGACCTTTTCCGCGTGCTCGCGCACGATTACAAGCTGAACTTGATGGTGGACAAGGATGTCGCCGGCAAGATAACCGCGAGCCTCAGCAATATCACCCTCGACCAGGCGCTGTCCGAGATCGCCGTCTCCCAGAACCTCCTCATACAGAAGGAGAACAATGTCATCCGCATCTCGCCCAACCTTGTCAGCAGAGTCTTTGTCCTGAAATACGTGGAAGCCAGCACCCTGCTTTCCCAGGGAAGCACGGGCGGGTCGGGGGCCAAGACCACCAGCACCATCTTTGACCTTATATCCGATAAGGGAAAAATACTCCTGGGCAACATCCCGAACTCGATCATGGTCATCGATTATCCGCAGAAGATCGCGGACATCGAAAAATACATCAACGCGATCGACAAGCAACTCACGAAAAAGGTGTTCAAGATGAAATACGTCAAGGCTTCGGAAGTCCTTGGCGATACCCCGGCTTCTTCTCCGGCGCCTGCAGGCCATTAGGAGGTCTGGTATGAAAAGATTGTTCCTTACCGCGGTCCTTTCGTTGACCGCCTGTCAGATGTGCGCGGCCCAGCAGGTAAGCAGCAACATGCGCTCCCTGCTTTCTTCCCAGGGCAAAGCATTGTACGGGGATGAACCGAACTCGATCGTGGTCATCGATTACCCGGAGAACATCCAGCAGATCGAGGAGTATCTGGCTTCGATCGACGTGCCGCCCCAGCAGGTCTTCATCGAGGCGCGGGTGGTCGAGGTCAATCTGGGCAAGGAACAGTCGCTCGGGATCAACTGGAGCCTTTTCGGCAACAAGGGCGGACTGGACTTGAAGCGCACCTTCAACCTGCCTTCCGACATTACCATAAGCGGCGCCTCCCAGAACTCGGCTATCAGCCAGAATATCGCCGTCCCGAAGGTGAATTCGCCGGCGTTATCCTCCAACGCGGCCGGCACGAACGAACCATTCACCCTGACCATCTTCGATGAGAACATCAACGTGGTGCTCAAGACCCTCGCGACCCAGCTCGATACGGAGATACTGTCAGCTCCGAGAGTCTCAACGGTTAACAACCGGCCGGCGGAGATAAAGGTCACCCAGAAACTGCCCTGGGCCGAACCGACAGTCACCTTGACCGATAACAACCAGGCGATATCCTGGAAGATCAATTTCGAAGAGGTTGGCATCACGCTCCGGGTAACCCCGACTATCAACGATGACGGGAACATCACCATGGTCCTGAACCCCGACGTGAGCGAGAAGGTCAGCGATTATGAGCTGCACGTAAAACAGATCCAGGGGGACGTTACCCTGGACGTGCCCTATACCGTACCCGTCATCGATTCAAGGACCGCGGATACAAAGGTGGTCATCGGTAACGGCCAGACCCTGATCATCGGCGGACTGATCAAGGACAGGAGCATCAAGCAGGAGACCAAGGTCCCGGTGCTCGGCGACCTGCCGTTCCTCGGGGTCTTTTTCAAGAATACCAAGAAGGTCAAGGACAAATCAGAACTGCTTATCTTCGTCTCGCCGACGATCATAAACAGCAAAGTGATCACCAGGATGACAAAAGAAGAACGCTACGGCATAGGCAGAAACACCTGTACTGAGGTAAATAAGGAACACCAGAGGATGATCCTTACCAATGAGCATAATGAAGAGCTCAGGAAACAGGAGCTCGAGCAGAAAATAGATCGGCTCAGCCAGAAGCAGCAGAATCTCGCGGGCGAACGGGTCAAGCTTGAGCAGGCGGTCCGCAAAGAGGAGCAGGACCTCAGGTCATTGGAGAACAGATAACCCGAAAGGGAGAAGAAGAGTGGATCACCGTCTTATAGCCGTAGCATTGGTCGCGGTGTTGTTCGCTTCGCCGGCGTTCTGCCAGGAAGATACCGACTTGAGCGAGCTCGAATTCCGCGCGCAGCAGCTCGAGCAGCAGGTGCGTAAAGAACAGGAAGCGTTGCAGCCACTCAAGCGCAGATACCGCCTGATCAAACAGAAAAGACAGCAGGTCGAAGAGGAACGGGCGCTCGTCGCAGCCGAGGCCTTTAAGGCTCAGGTGAAGGCAAAGCCGGCTCCTGCCGCCAGACCCGCTCCGGCCGCTAAACCCGTCCAGGCCCTGCGTCCCGTACAGCAGGTAAAGCCGGCGGCGCAGACCGCGGCTTCGGCGGCGCCGAAGGCCGTCCCGCAGGCTGTGGTCGTTGCGAAACCGAAGCCTGCCGCGGTCGTCCAATCGGTGCCGACAGAAAAACAGAAGAAGGAGCTGCGGCGCCTGCTCGAAGAACAGAAGAAGCTGGACAGCGAGCTCCAGGAAGTCAACCAGGCGCGTTTCCAGGCGCGCGAACATACATTTTCTCTGCAGCAGCAGAAAGCGCTGCGGGCCGTGCAGGCACCCGCCGCGGTCGTCACCGAAAAGGCAGTCTCCCCCAGGATAGCCGCTGCCCCGCCGGTCCTGGCCGCGAAGCTTCCTGATGCCGCAGCTGTTCAGGCCGAGATCGAGAGACAGCGCGCTGCGGTGGAAAAGCAGAAGCTGGAGCTTGAGGCGAAGCGGCTCGAGGTGCAGAGGCTTGAGCTTGAGGAACGCGAACGGACGATCCAGGAACAGCGCAAGCAGGAAGAGCTCCGCAGGCAGGAGCAGGCGAAGTTAGAGGAACAGAAACGGCTCGACCAGCAGAAGAAGCTCGAGGAAAAACGCAAGAAGGAAGAGCTCCGCAGACAGGAGCAGGCGAAGTTAGAGGAACAGAAACGGCTCGACCAGCAGAAGAAGCTCGAGGAACAGCGCAAGCAGGAAGAGCTGCGTAAGCAGGAACAGGCAAGGCTCGAAGAGCAGAGACAGATCGGCCAGCAGAAGAAGCTTGAGGAACAGCGCAGGCAGGAAGAGCTGCGTAAGCAGCAGGAGATAAAGCTGATCGAGACCCGCCGGCTCGAGCAGGAACGCCAGGAAGCAGCCGTGGAAGCCGCCCGGTTGCAGAAACAGAAGGAAGCCAGGGAGAGACATCTTAACGAGCTCAAAGAACTTAAACGGAAGCAGGAGACCGAGGAACAGCTGAAAGCTCAAAAGCTCAAAGAACAGGAAGCCGCCAAAGCCAAACAGCTCGAAGAGGCCCGGCAGAAGCAGATAGAAGAACAGAATCGCGCGGAAGAAGCCCGGCAGAAGAAAATCAAGGAACAGGAAGCCGCCAAAGCCAAACAGCTTGAAGAGACCCGGCAGAAGCAGATAGCGGAAAAGAAGCTCGCGGAGGAAGCCCGGCTTGAGCGGCAGAAGAAACTCAAGGAACAGGAAGCCGCGAAGGCCAAACAGCTCGAAGAGGCCCGGCAGAAGCAGATAGCGGAACAGAAACAGGCGGAGGAAGCGCGGCAGAAGAAGCTCAAGGAGCAGGAAGCGGCGCGTCTTGAACAGCTGAAGAAGCAGAAGGAGCAGGAAGCCGCCCGTATTAAACAGCTCAAGGACCAGGGAACTGCGCGTCTGAAGCAGCTGGAAGCGGCGCGACAGAGCCAGGTCGAGACACAGAAGGCCGAAGCATTCGAGCAGCAGTCGGCCCTGCGCCAGCAGGAACTGGACCGGATCGGTCAGGAGATCGAGCAGAGACAGGCGGAACGTGAAGCGCTTCTGTCCCAGAAAAAAGAGCTCGAGAAGAAGATCACCGAGATAGAGTCCGCGAAGAAGATAAGCGCGGAGCAGGAGCGGCAGAAGGCCGAGCTGCTCAGGAAGAAAGAGTCGCTCGAACGCGAACTCGAGGAGAAACAGGCGCGTGTGGAATGGCTGCAGGCTGAGCTTCAGCAGAGGGAAGAGGCGCGCGAGGTCAAAGCCAGAGCCGGGCGTGAAGAAGCCGCCCGTAAGCAGGCCGAGGAGCTGAAGAAAGCGCAGGAAACGAAGAAACAGGAAGAGCTGCGCGTAAAGGCGGAAGCGCTCGAGAAACAGGCTGCCGTCAAAGAGGCCGTCCGCAAGCAAAGAGCGGAAGAGAACGCGAAGAAGGAAGCCGAGTCCCGGCGGCTGCAGGAAGCGGCCGAAAAGGAGAAACGCCAGATAGAGCAATTCGCGGAGCAGGAGCGCAGGCTCCGTTTCGAGGAACAGCAGCTGGCGATCGAGTCGAAGAAGATGGAAGTCGAGAAGCGCAGGCAGAAGCTGGAAAAGGCCAGACAGGAAAAGCTCGATGCCGAGAAGCGCGGCCGCGAAGAAGCGATGCGCCAGGAAGCCGAGCTCAGGAAGCAGGCGGAACTCGCAGCCGCGAAGATAAAAGCGGAGGAAGAACGTATCAGGGCCGCTCAGGAGAAGAGCCGCAGGGAAGCGGAGCGGGAGATACAGATGCTGTCGAACTCCAGCTCAGTCGAGGCACGCGCCAAAGAGCTGGATGAACTGATAAAGAAGCAGAAGGAACTGCTGGAACAGGGGCTTCACCTCGAGGCCGACATGCGCAAGAGCAGACAGGATGTGCAGGGCCTCATCCAGAAAGGGTTGCCGGAGAGATGAGAAAAGCCTTATTGTTTTCCGTATTGATGTCCTGTTCGGCGGTCGCTTTCGCCGGGCAGACGACAGGGACCTCGGACCTCGACAGGCAGATCGCCGAGGAAGAGAAGAACATCGCCGCGCTCAACGACAGGTACGAGCAGATACTCAAGCAGAAACAGGAGATCGACGAGCGGCTGCGCAGGCAGGTGCTCGATCCGGCAGGGCAGAGTGACCCCGTGCAGGCGCGGCAGGAGGCCGCCCGGCCCGAACCCGCTCCCGTAGAGACAGTGAAACGGGTCCCGGTCGAGACCGTGAGACAGGCGGCTGTTCCCGTCGAAGCAGCGAAGCCTGCTCCCGTTGTTACTGAAGATCCGCGTAAGACCGCATCCATCGCTGCCCTCCGCAAGGAGGAGGCCGATTTCCGGCGCAGGCTCAAGACAGAAGAGGAGAAGGCCCGCGAGGAGGAGAGGCTGCGCAAGCTCAGGGTCGCCGAGGACATGAAGCAGGAGCGCCAGTGCCGGCGGATGGAAGATGAGAAGCGCCGCGAGGAGGCCAGGTTCGAGAACGAGCGCAGGAAGGAAGAGGCGCGGCTCGAAAGCGAACGCAGGAAGATAGACGCCGCGCGCCGGGTAGCCGCACGCAGGATGGCCCTGGAACAGCAGAAAGCGGACGCCGAGCAGGAGAAGGAACAGCGCAAACTCGCGGCGTTCCTGAAACAGAGACAGGCGCAAGAGCAGCGCCAGCAGCAGGAACTGCTGCGTGGCCGCAAGCAGGAGATACAGACTTTAGGCCCGGCGGCTGCGGTCTCCCCGGAGCCGGCTAAGCCCCTTTCGCCGGTCCAGAGACAGAAGAAGGTGAGCACGGTGCTGGACAGCATCGAAAAGATCGATTCGTGGGTACAGGGCAACCTGTGGTAACCCGTCACTTACTATGGCAAACGAGAACAAGATCATAGGCGAGAAAAAGAAGATCGGTGAGCTGCTCATCGAGCACGGGATAATCACCGAAAGCCAGCTTCTGGAGGCTCTCGAGGAGCAGAAGCTCGTCAAGGAGCGGCTGGGTGACATCCTGATCAAGAAAGGCTGGATCAGCAAGGAGGTCTTCGACAAGTATCTCGCCCAGCAGATCGGCGTCTCGTCGTTCAACATCAACGATTACATCATCGACTCTGAGATCGTCAAGCTCATCCCCGAGGAGTTCGCACGCAAGTACAAGGTCATGCCCGTTTTCAGGGTCGAGAGCACGCTGACTGTGGCGATGAAGGACCCTTCCAACGTTTTCATCATCGACGAGATGCAGCGGCTCGCCAAGATGGCCATCGAACCGGTCTTCTGCGACGAGATGGACATCCGCAAGCAGCAGGACCAGTATTACGGCGGGTCGGGGAGCCTCAACGAGATCGTGGCATCCATCGGCAAGGACGCGCTTGTCGACGCGGAGAAGCTCGGCGAAGAAGCCCCCATCATCAGGATCGTCAACTATATCATTATGCAGGCGCTGCAGATGAAGGCGTCCGACATCCACATCGAGCCGGAAGAGAAGGTGCTTGCAGTACGGTACCGCATCGACGGCATCTTGAGGAAGCAGCCGGCGCTCCCCCGTGACCTGACGCCCGCGATCATCTCGCGGTTCAAGATCATCTCCCAGCTCGACATCGCCGAGAAAAGGGTGCCTCAGGACGGCCGCCTGCTGCTCAAGGTCGGGAGCAAGGACATAGATTTCCGTGTTTCGACGTGCCCCACCGTCCATGGCGAGAACGTGGTGCTCAGGATCCTGGACAAAAGCGGTCTCGTCCTCGGCCTTGAATCGCTCGGCTTCCCGCCGAAGGAGCTGGCGCTCTTCAAGGATCTGCTCAGTTCCCCGTACGGCATATTCCTTGTAACGGGGCCTACGGGAAGCGGAAAGACGACCACCCTTTATTCGGCGCTCCAGCTGCTCAACAACGAGGACGTCAATATCATGACCGTCGAGGACCCGGTCGAATACCAGTTCCCCGGCATGCGCCAGGTGCATGTCAACGTCAAGGCCGGGCTCACCTTCGCGACCGCCTTGCGCTCGTTCCTGAGACAGGACCCGGACATCGTGATGGTGGGCGAGATCCGCGACAAGGAAACGGCCGAGATCGCGGTCCAGGCCGCGCTTACGGGCCATATGGTCTTCTCGACCCTGCATACCAACGATTCCGCCTCATCGTTCACGCGACTGACCGACATGGGCGTCGAGCCGTTCCTCGTGTCGTCGTCCATCCTTGGAGTCCTTGCCCAGCGCCTCGTGCGCCGCGTCTGCGAGAAGTGCAAGGAGATCTATGAGCCCAGCCCCGAGCTCCTCAAGGACCTCGGGCTCGAGGACAAGATCGGCAAGGGGCTGAAGTTCCTGCGGGGCAAAGGCTGCAAGGTATGCAACCAGACGGGGTATAAAGGCAGGATCGGCATCTACGAACTGATGAGAGTGACCGGCAAGGTACAGGAGCTGGTGCTCAAGAGGGCATCGGCCGACGAGATCAGGGAGGTCGCAACAAAAGACGGCCTCACGACCCTCAGGCAGGCTGCCCTGGACAAGCTTGTTGCGGGCGTGACCACCCCGGAAGAGGTCATCAGGGTCACCCTGGATTCGGAATAAAAGTTTACAACGGAACGGTTTTATACTACAATCCGTAAGCACATGGACAAGAAAAAGATAGCGATGGGTGTCTTGCTGGCGATCGTCCTTGTTCCTCCGTTGACGGCGCGGGCAGGGGTTTCCGAAGCGGTAAAGGCCAAGGCCGAAAAGGCTGCCGCCAGGGCTGCCGAGCAGAAGGCAGCCGCGGAGAACGGGCAGTCCCAGGCGCCTGCCGGAGCGGCAGGGCCGGTCAACCCCGCACAGACCCGGGAGGAAGCAAAGCCGCAGGAGGCCGCGGAGCTTTCCGAGTCTCCCGAACAGGATCTTAATCCGTTCGTTACCGAAGAGGAAAACCGGTTCTTCGACCAGAAGGATGAGACCATAAACCTGGATTCGGTCAACCTTACGGCAGTTTTTTATTCTCCCAGCAAAGCGATCATAGACGGGAAGATCCTTCAGGAAGGCGATTTCGTCGACGGAAAGCAGATCGTGCAGATCCACCCGGAATCGGTGGTCCTGAAGGCGGGGAAGCAGACGTATATCGTGAGACTGCAGAACGTCAATTAAACGGGATTTCTGGAAGGATATCGTACAAAGGAGGTGTAAGAGAGAATCTTTTTCAAACCCGTGCCTTTTATAATGACAAAAAAGGAGGAGAAATGAAACAGGAGTTAAAGGGTTTCACGCTCATCGAACTGATCGTCGTCATCGCGATCATCGCCGTGCTTGCGGCGGTCGTAGCGCCCAACGCATTCAAGTCGATCGAAAAGGCCAAGATCTCCGGCACCCTCACCGACTTGAACTCGATCAAGACCGCGACCCTCGCGTACTACGGCGACATCCAGACATGGCCGGCGAACACCACCTCCGGATCGGGTTTCGTGACCGCTCCGTCGCCCGCGGTCGCCGGATGGGACGGCCCGTATCTCGACAAGTGGCCTGCCACCAGCAAGTGGGGAGGGAACTATTCGTACAGGTTTGACGACGCCCAGGGTTGGAGCGCCGGCAGCGCGAACGATGATGCGCGGTACATAGAAGTGTCGGGCGTCCCGGAAAACGCCAAGACCAAGATCGACCTGCAGATCGACGGCAATATTTCGGGGAACAACGGCACGGTCAGGTACGGCGGCACAGGGACTCCGCTGCGTTACCTGATCTCCACCGACGTATCAGTGAACTAAACCGGAGTCACGGGGGGAGGAGCGGCTTCGCCGCTTCTCCCCTTTTTTTCAAAAAATGGCCTTTTCCCGACAGGGCATCACACTTGTAGAGCTGATCACGAGCATGACGATCATCGCGATCCTCGCGGGGGTCGTTATCCTGTCGATGTCGCAGGTGAACCGGTTAACGGCTGACATCGAGGCACGCAAGCTTTGGATGGATCTTACGATGGCCAGGCAGTTTGCCGTCAGCCGCCGTGCCACCTATGGAGTGCATTTCAACTCCAGCGCCAAAACGTACAGCATTTACCTGTCGCCGAGCCAGGACCCCGCGGACCTTGACGTGGCGGGCAATCTTTACAAAAGGAATTCCCTGCAATCCTCGATCACCGTGTCTCCGGCTGACCTTTTCATCATCCCCCCGGTGGGGAATGCCACCGGTCCTTCTGTGATCACCCTCACGCTGGGGACGACTACAAAGAGCATAAATGTCTTCAATTTATCCGGATTCTTCCGCTACAACCCATAGGGGCCGCGGTTTTACCCTGATCGAGGTCGTGCTTGCCATCGTGCTGCTGATGTTCGTCACCATGTCCCTGATGTCGATCTTCGCCCAGGGGAACCGATACAGGGAAAGGAGCAAGGACCATGTATCCGCCCTTTTCCTCGCCCAGTATGGCATAGAAGACATCATCGAAAGCTGGCCTTTGTCGAGCTCTTCGGAGGTCCCGATCAGCGGATACCCGCGTTTCAAGCGGTATGTGACAGTCACCCACAATTACGGCGGGAACAGCAACCTCGACCTGGTCAATAGCACCGTCAGCTGGGAGGGGGAGACGGGGACGCGTAACGTCACCATTACGACCCTTATCTCCAACTACTCATGGTGATGC
>JBLMZF010000004.1:0-17380 GCA_050258655.1 Deltaproteobacteria bacterium
TTCGACCGCGTACTCACCGGGGAAATTGAACAGGCGCGACCAGACCTTCAGCGCGCTGGCGTTGTCTCCCATGCGGTAGTACAGAAGGCCGAGGTTGTACGCGGCGCTCTTATAGTTCGGATCGATGCTGAGAGCTTCGTTGAACAGGCGCAGCGCCTGATCATTGTCGCCGCGCTTTACCGCGATTATCGCCGAATTGTTCAGGATGAACTTCTTGAAAGGATTTTGTTCCTGACCCACGAGGAGCATGACCCGGTTATAGCTCTCCAGGGCCTTCTCGTAGTTGCCCGATTGCTGGGCCTTGAGCCCCTCATTATAGCTCTGCGCTCCCTCTGGGAACATGATGTCTCCGGCGAATGCCGCGGCCGGGAGGGCAAAAAGACAGATGCAAAGCAGTATCTTCCTGGACATGGAGCCTCCTTTTTCGATCTTGGTCGGGGCGACAGGACTTGAACCTGTGACCTTGTGGTCCCAAACCACACGCTCTAGCCAAACTGAGCTACGCCCCGTTATGATAACGGGAGAGCCTTATCCTCGACCAGACAACCGATTATAACACGCAATACTCCTTTTGGCAATTTACCAATCCCCCGAATCATGATAATATAAACCTATGAAAGCACGTTATAAACTGCTTATAGCGCTGCTGGTGACAGCCGCCCTTCTCACCGCCGCCGCCCTGGTCCTGAGCGCCCGTCTCCCCGCGATCGCGCGCGACATTGCCGTAAAGACCGCCGCCGAAAAGACCGGCAAGCAGCTTTCCATCGGCACGGTAAAGGTCGATCTCTTCAAAGGGATAGTATTCACCGACCTCGCCCTCTCTTCACAGGGCAGGACGGTTGCCAGCGCGAAACGCGCGAGCGCCCATTTCAATATCCTCTCGCTTTTTTCCGGGAACCTGATCGTGGACGCGTTCGAGCTCGAATCCCCTTCCGTCCCCGTGGTCCGCCGCAAGGACGGCTCTTTTGAGATCGCCGGTGTCAGCTCCCTTCCCCGGACCAAGGCGCCGGCCAAAAAAGAGGGTTTCGGCCTCGTAATAACCCGGGTGGCTGTCAAAGACGCCATGGTCGATTTTACGGACGACTCCCTTTCGCCCGCCTTCCGCAGTTACCTCTACCCCCTGGAATTTTACGCTCAGTTGAGCCCCCCCTCTTCCGCGGCTTTCCGGTTCTCAGCCGGGATAGCCAGGGGGCCCGCACGCATTGTCGGCAAAGGCACCTATGAGCTTGCCAGCCGTGCCCTGTCCGCGACCGCCATCTTCGAACACCTGGCTCCCGCGGATTTCCAGCCGTATCTTTCCGGGAAGTTTTCCATTACAGGCGGCGCACTGGACGGGGCCGCCGCGGTGGAATATAAGGAACGGGTCCTGTCTATCAAGACCGATTCGACCGCCCGGAATTGTGGTGTAGAGCTGACTGCGGGCAAGGCATCCTTCGACGGCAAAATAAGCGCGTCGTACACCGGCCACGCCCGCCCTACTCCGCCGGAATACACAGTCTCAATGACGCTGTCCCGCCTTGAAGCCGCGCTTGCCAACGGCATAAAGATAAACGCGGCGGGAGCGCTCCAGATCGATCCCGATGTCTTCCTGTGGAAAGGGATCAAGCTGATATATGCCGGGGAGGAATACGTCTCCTCGGGCTCGGTCAGGGGATTCTCCAGCCCTACGTTCGAGTTCGGTATCTATTCCACCAAGGCCCAGCTCGAAGGGCTCATCCAGACAAAAAACCGGATCCTGCAGATCACGCGGATAAAAGGCGTGATGAACGGTTCCAATCTCTTCGTCACGGGGACGGTGGATGTCTCCGACCTGACGGCCGTGCCCGCGGATCTGTCGGTCACCGGCGATGTGGACCTGACCGACCTGAACGTTTTCTTCTCAAAACAGCAGGGATGGCAACAAGCCTCTCCCTCCGGCAGGCTGCATACAGAGATGAAGGTATCAGGGGACCTGCGGCAGCCGTGCAGGCTCAAGGTCAAAGGAGCCGTCAAAAGCAAGACACTCTGCGCTTACGGTCTTGCCTTCGGCAATCTCCACGCTGAGTACGATCAGGAGAACGGCGCAGGACATTCGCTCTTCAACTTCTCTTTCTATGACGGGATCGTCCACGGCGAGGCTTCGCTCGACCTGACGAAGACAGGATACCCGTATACCGTAAAGACGACGTCGGAAGGGATAAACGTGCAGAAGCTGAAGAACGATACTCCTTTCAGGGCAAAAGACCTGAGCGGGACGATAAACGTCTGTTCGGTCATTTCGGGACAGGCGGGCGCTATCGGTAATCCCGAGGTGCGGGGCAATGTGCAGTTAGCCGACGGCAAGATATTCCAGCTGGACATCCTGCAGGGGCTGGGTCAGATGCTCTTTCCCGAACTGCTCTCAGTGACCTTCTCCAGAGGAGCGGCCGATTTCAACGTCAAGGACCGCATGCTCACGGTGACCGAAGCCTCCCTCGCCAGCTCAACGCTTCAACTTACGGGAAAAGGCACCGCGGATCTCTCCTCACCCGAACAGCCGGTCAACGGCCTCTTCAATATCCAGGTCAGCAGCTCGATCATCCCGCGCCTGGGAAAATTCAAGAACATCGCCTCGGTCATCCTTGACCAGAGCCGGCGGGTGGTCGGCGTCCAGGTAAGCGGCACACGGACCCATCCGCAGTACAGGCTCACCCAGCCTCTCGTGGACGACCTCTTCAGAGGCCTCCGCGACCTCCTTGGTCCCCCACAAAAGAAATAACCTTCAACATCCTGTTGAAAAATAGGGACAGAAACCATTTTGTTAGAATATCGAACAAAATAGTATCTGTCCCTATTTATTTCCTGAGATACTTGGCGAGCAGTTCCCCGGCCTTTTTGAGGGCGCGGAACCTGTGGCTCATGGAGTGTTTTATCGCGGGGCCCAGTTGGGCAAAGGTCTTCCTGTACCTGGGGATGACGAATAGCGGGTCATATCCGAAACCGAAAGTGCCGTGCGGTTCGGTGCCGATGACGCCGGAACAGGTCCCTTCGACGACACCGACCAGATGTCCGGGATCAGCGAGAGCGACGGCGCAGACATAATGCGCTTTGCGGTCACGCTTGCCTTTGAGCAGGCGCAGAAGCTTTTGGTTGTTCTTTTCGTCGTCCTTGCCCTTCCCGGCGAACCTTGCCGAATAGACTCCCGGCGCTCCGCCAAGCGCGTCGACGCACAGCCCCGAATCCTCGCCCATCGTCAGCTTTCCGGTGAAAGCGGCGATCACGCGGGCTTTCTTGGCAGCGTTCTCCTTGAACGTCTTGCCGTCCTCGACCACTTCCGGGGCATCGGGGTAATCGGCAAGCGAGGAAAGCCTCACCTTAAGGTCGCCGAGTATCTCCCGTATCTCCTCGAGCTTCTTTCTATTCCTTGTAGCTACTACTAATTCTATCATGACAGCAGTGGGACGTGTACCTTTGGGACACACCTAAAGGTATGTCCCACGGTACACCGTCCCGCACAATAATTATCCCTCGTAGATGTCCTTTAAGATGGTGCGCTGGATCTCGACCAGCTCCTCGATGCCTTTGTGCGCGAGCTTGAGCAGCTTGTCCATCTGCTCGCCGGAGAACGGCTTGCGTTCCGCGGTCCCCTGGATCTCGATATACCGCCCCTTCCCGGTCATGACGACGTTCATGTCCACTTCGGCCTTCGAATCCTCTTCATACGCCAGGTCAAGCATCGGATTGCCGTTGATGATGCCAACGCTGGTCGCGGCGACGAAATCGCTGACCGGGATCTGGGCCGTGTATCCGCTTTTCTTCAGCTTGTTGAGAGCGTCGACAAGGGCGATGAAGGAACCGGTGATGGCAGCGGTCCGCGTGCCTCCATCCCCCTGAAGCACGTCGCAATCGAGCCAGATCGTGCGCTCGCCGAACGCCTTCATGTTGGTCACGGACCTGAGCGACCTGCCGACAAGCCGCTGTATCTCGTAGGTGCGGCCCGAATCCTTGCCGCGGGGTATCCTGCTCTGGCATGAGCGCGGCAGCATCCCGTACTCGGCGGTGACCCACCCGTTCCCCGTGTTCCTCAGGAACGGCGGCACGGATTCCTCGACGGAAGCCGAGCAGATCACTTTGGTGTTGCCGAGCTCTATGAGGCAGGAGCCTTCGGCGAATTTCAGGAAAGGCCTGGTTATCTTCACTTTGCGGATCTGGTCACTCGCGCGGCCGTCGATGCGGTCCATACGTCATCCTTTCTGGTCTGAAGCGGGGTAACAGATCTTGTCCCCGCCGTCGGTCTTAGCCATGTACAGCAGTTTGTCAGCGGCCGAAATCAGCTCCTCCTTGCTCATCCCTTCGGAATAGCCGGCCACGCCGCCGCTTATCGATACCCTGATGACCTTGTTCTTGTCCTTGATCACTACATCAAGCTTGTCCACCCATTCGCGTATCTTCTCCGCGACGAACTTCGCCCCCTTAAGCGTCGTCGACGGAAGGATGACCGCGAACTCGTCGCCGCCGTAGCGGCAGACCATATCGACCTTGCGCGTGCAGCGCCTGGTCACGTCGGCGATCTGTTTGAGCACGCGGTCGCCTTCAAGGTGGCCGTACCGGTCGTTGTAGCTCTTGAACGAATCGATGTCGAACATCAGCAGGCTCAGATGCGAAGCGTAGCGGCGCGCGCGCTGGATCTCGTTTGAAAGCTGCTCGTGGAAGAAGCGGTGGTTGTACAGCCCCGTCAGCGCGTCGGTGATCGCCATCGAGGACAGCTTCTCGCACAGGCGGATGTTCTCGATCTGGATGACGGTCTGGTGCGCCAGGAGCTGGAGGTACTTGAGGTCCTCCTCGGTGAAGACGCGCGTGCTGGCCAGCTTGTCGGTGACGTTCATGACGCCGACGACCTGGAAATCGGTCTTGAGCGGCAGCGAGATGAACGACTTGGTCTTGTAACTTCCCTTGTGGCCGAAGACCTGCAGGCGCGGGTCGGAATCGATGTCCTTGACCAGGAGCACCTGTCCTTCCTTGGCCACCCATCCGGAGACCATGTCGCCGACCTTTACCCGCAGCGACTTGAGTTTATCATCCATGCCCTGGGCCGCCACCAGCGCCAGCTCGTTGGCTTTCTCGTCCATGACCATCAGCGATGATTTCTCCGCCTCCGCTATCTGAAGCGCCTTGGCGGTGACGAAGTCTGCCAGTTCATCGAGACTGAAGATGCTGCCGATGCGGTTATAGGCGTCCATGATGATCTCAAGCTTGACCTTCTCCTTTTCCAGCCGCTCGATAAGCTCCTGGTTCCTGGACATGAGCCGCTGTTTCTCAAGGCCGCGCCGGATCACCAGCTTGAGGTGGTCGATGTCGAACGGCTTGATGATATAGTCGTAGGCCCCGATCTTGAGCGCCTCGATCGCCGATGAGACCGTCGCAAAGCCCGTGAAAACGATGAAGCAGGTCTCCGGGCAGTAGTTGCTTAATGTCTTCATCAGCGCCGAGCCCTGGATGTCGGGCAGGACCAGGTCCATCAGCACCAGGTTGAACCTGTCCTTCTTGACCGCCTCGATCGCGTCCATGGCGCGGTTGACGGCCACAAGGGAATACGACTCGTCGCTGAGCCCCGACCTCAGGTGCTCGCAGATGATCTTGTCGTCGTCGACGATCAGTATCCGTTCCTTGTTATCCATGAGCTGCCTCCTGCTTGCTGGTGACCGGAAGGCTTATCACGAAGGTCGTCCCTTTTCCCGGAGAAGAGTATACCTGGATCTGTCCGCCGTGCTCCTCGATAATAGTCTTGGAGATGCACAGTCCGAGACCCAGACCCCTGCTTTTGGTCGTGAAGAACGGGGTGAAGAGCTCCTTGAGGGTCTCCTGCGGCATCCCCGTCCCCGTGTCGGTTATCTTTATCTGGATGAACCCCTGGTATCCCTCGAGAGAGACAGAAAGCTTCCCGCCCTCAGGCATCGCCTGTACGCCATTGACAACGAGGTTGGAAAGCATCTCGCGCAGCTGCAGCCCGTCGGCGGTGATAGGCCCGAAAGAGCCGGAGACCGTCTTCTCCACCCGAACGCCGTTGCGCCTGAACATATCTTTGATGACAGGCATCGAAAGCAGGTCGTCGATCAGGTAGTTGAGGTCCACGCTGCTGAGGATGGGTTTTTTGGGATAGCTGAAATTGAGGACGCTGGTCAGGATCCTGGTAGCGTTGTCGAGCGAGTCGTTTATCTCGCGCGCCGCGTCGACCAGACCGGGATCGGACTTGGCGAGCTTCTGTTTCAGGTTATAGATGCCGCCGTTTATCTCAGCGAACGTGTTGCGCAGCTCGTGGCTCAGAGCTGTCGCCATCCGTCCCATCGCGGCCATCCGTTCGCACTCGACCAGCCGTTTTTGGGCCGCGTCGAGCTGCTGCTCGCTCTTCTGCACCTTGTTCTCCAACCTGTAGATATTGACCGAAAAGTCCTCGATCTGCCGCTTGGCCATCATCAGCTCTTCCATCGTCTTGTTGAAGAAAGAGCCCAGCTCTTCCAGCTCGTCCCCGGAGTGGATGTCCGCCCGGTACATCAGGTCGCCCCGTCCGAACGCCTCGATGCCGCTGCGCAGCTTCTTGACTGAATTGACGATACGCGAGGCCTTCTTCTCGCCGAAAGAGAACGACAGGATGATCGCCAGGATGACCGCGATCGCGAAGAAGCCGATCAGACGGTCGCGGAGCAGGAAGACCTTGTGTTCAGGCAGCGCGACGCCGAGCATGCCGATCACCGAGCTTTCGGGATCGTAGATGGCCGTATATCCGGCGCGGTAGGCCTTCCCCGCGATGGGGACCCTTCCGGTAAAACGGCGGCCGCTGGAAAGGACGGAGTTGGTCTTCGGGGAATCGAAAAGTTCGCCGACAGGGATTGTCCTGCCCTTAGCCGGCTGGATGGTCGTAGCCACGCGCAGGTTGCCGAGAAAAAGGCTCGACTCAAGGCCTGTCCGTTTAAGGATCGCGTCAAGGACATGACCTTTGTCATTGTTGAGCAGATAACCGGTCTGCATGGTGCCGATGATGATCTCGTTGCGGTTGACGATCGGCATCGTCGCCTTCATGATCAGTCCCGGCGTCTTGCGTCCCGACAGTAACGCCTGCTCGGTGAGCCCCAGCCGTTCCAGCTCGTCGATGCCGGCGATCTGTGTCCCGGCCGACGTCTGGAAGCGCAGCGCCCGTTTCACTGACCTGTCGGTGGCAAGGTCCACGCCTTCCTCGGCGGGGTTGCTGATCGACACGAGAACGACGCCTTCCTTATCGGTCACCTGTAGGAAATCAAGGTTGTTGGCGCGGCAATAATTGGTGAATTCGTTGCGCAGGAGATCTATCTGGTCCTCATCCATGAGAACCGATATGCGGCGGTTGGCGTCGCGGGCGACGAACTTGAGGTTATCGAGCCTGCTCTGATAGACAGAGAGGGCGATATCGAGATTGGATTCGATGCGGTTGTGGGCCTCGGTCAGCCCCATCTGGCCGAGGAAAAAGACAGAGATCACCCCGGTGACAAAGAGCGGGATCACCGAGGTGGCGATCAGTATCCACACCAGCTTGTACTTGAGCGTCTTCATCCGAAGATTGTCCTGCCCCTGCTGTCGATAGCTACGATCAGAGGAAGATCTTTTACCTCGAGCCTGAAGACCGCTTCCGGGCCGAGGTCGGCGAACGCGCACAGTCTCTTCGAGACCACGTAACGCGAGAGGAGCGCTCCGCAGCCGGCGTAAGCGACGAAATAAACGGCCTTGCCCCGGCGGACCGCCTCACGCACCTGCTCACTCCGGCTCCCCTTCCCGATCATCGCCTTGAGCCCTTTTGAGACAAGCAGCGGCGTGAAAGGGTCCATGCGCCTGCTGGTCGTCGGGCCGCATGAGCCGATGACGCGCCCCTTCGGGGTCCCCGTCGGGCCGCAGTAGTAGATAACAGCGGTCGCAAGCTCGAAAGGAAGCTTTTCCCCGCGGCCGATGAGCTCCGCCAGCCTCTTGTGCGCCTGGTCGCGGGCGGTGTAGACTGTCCCGCTCAGGAGGATCTCGTCGCCTGCCTTCAAGGACTTCAGGTTGTCTGCCTCAGCTGGAAAACGGATCGTCTTCATCCTATTTCCTTATAACAACGCGCTGGCGCTGCGCAGCGCGTGGCAGCTGATGCTGACAGCGACCGGCAGCCCCGCGATGTGGGTCGGGAACGTCTCGACCAGGACCCCGAGAGCCGTGGCCGCGCCTCCCAGTCCGAAGGGCCCGATACCCAGTGAGTTTATCTCCTTGAGCAGCCTCTTCTCGAGCCCATCCGGATGGCCGAGCGGCCGCAGAAGAGCCCTTTTCGCCATAAGGCATGCCAGATCGGCCGTGCCTCCGATCCCCACGCCGATGATGTACGGCGGGCAGGCATCTCCTCCCGCTTCCCGTACGGTGTCGACGATGAACCGCGCGACGTCATCGACGGACGCGGTGGGGTTGAACATCTTGAGCCGCCCCTTGTTCTCGCAGCCGAAACCCTTGGGGATCACCGTGATCCTGACCCGCGAGCCCTTGACTATATCCGTATGGATAACCGCCGGAACGAACCCGGGTGTCCCCCGCTTGAGCGGGTCAGGGACGATCGAGGCGCGGAAAGAACCCGCGGAATACCCTTGAGCGATCCCTTTGTTGACCGCCGCCGCCAGGTCTCCCTTTACGCGGACCTCGTTACCGAGTTCGATGAAAACAGCCGGGAAACCGGTATCCTGGCAGACGGACAATCTGTCCTCGCGCGCGATGCGCGCGTTCTCGATCACCGCTTTCAGGCAGCGCCTTGCCCTCGGCCTCTTCTCGCGCGACTCCGCGGCCTTAAGCGCCTTGAGCACGTCCGGCCTCAGCCGGATATTGGCCTCCAGGCAGAGCTTCTTGACGATGCCGGTGATCTGTCCGTCAGTGATGGTCTTCACGCCGAACGGTACTCCCTGCTGACCGTGGTAGTTATCCCGCCGCGCGGGTTGACGGTAGCGCTGATCCTGGCCCATTTCGGCCGGCACGCCTTGACGAAATCATCGAGTATCCTGTTGACGAAATGCTCGTGGAATATGCCGACATTGCGGAACCAGATGGTGTACAGCTTGAACGACTTGAGCTCGACGCAGTACCGAGCGGGGCCGTATTCGATGGTGATGGAAGCGAAATCCGGCAGGCCGGTCTTCGGGCAGATGCAGGTGAACTCGGGCACCTCCAGCTTCACCGCGTAATCCTTGTCCGGGTACTGGTTCTCCCAGACCTCTATCTCCGGGGTCTTCAGGGACCGCACGCTTTTCTGCAGCCCTTCATAACTCGACTTCTTTGCCATAATGCTCTCCTTAAAGCGCTATCGGGCGCCGATTATCTTGTGTACCTGCGGGATCACGCATGCCACCACGCCGTTCTCATCGCAGGTCTTCTTGAACGAACGCAACTTTCCGTCGAGGCTCCCCTTGGGCGCGTTGCTGTCGGGCTGGAGCACGAGCACCGAGGACAGCCGGCCTTCCTTGATCAGGTCTATCGCCTTGAGCAGGTCCTCTTCTTTCGTGGAGACGCAGACCACCGCCTTGAAGAAAAGCTCCTTGACGCTCTTGCACGCGTCGAGGAACTGGTAATGCGTATCCCAGAGCTCGCCGCAGCCGGTCGAACTGGGGAACTTGAGGTCCATCGCGACAAAATCGGTAAGCGGCGCCACCTCCGCCATCTCGGCGACAAGCGTTCCGTTGGTCTCCAGGTAATTCTTGTACCCCCTCTGCCTGGTCAGCCGCATCAGCTCCTTGAGGAAATCCTTCTGGACCAGCGGCTCGCCGCCGGTGAACGAGATCGCGTGGAACTGTCCCTTATGCCTGGCGAGCTCATCGAGCACTTCCTGCGGCTCGTATTCTTTGTACTTGCTCGTGTCAGTGTCGCAGTATCCGCACTTCAGGTTGCAGCCGGCAAGGCGCACGAAGAGCTGGCGCTCCCCGACGTAAACGCCCTCGCCCTGAATGCTCGCAAATATCTCGACTACCTTTCCCTTCATCTAATCCCCCCTGACCGCTCCGCGGTCACCGACCGCGTAGGTCGGCAACCTACGCGGTTGGCGAAGCGGGGTCGCAGAAGCCCGCCTCCTTAAAGCCTTTGGCGCGGAACAGGCAGCTGTCACAGGTGCCGCAGGGCCTGCTTCCGCCGGAATAACATGACCACGTCAACTCGAACGGCACCTTCAGCTTTCGTCCCAGCCTGATGATATCCGCCTTGCCCATATCGATGAGCGGCGTCTCGATCTTTACCGGCTTGCCCTCGACGCCGGCCTTGGTCCCCTTAAGCACGGCTTTGGCAAAAGCCTTGTAAAACTCCGGCCTGCAATCCGGATACCCGGAATAATCCTGCGCGTGCGCGCCGATGAACACCGAAGAGCATCCCTGCACCTCAGCAAGCGATACCGCGAATGAGAGGAAGATGATGTTCCGTCCGGGGACGTACGTGCTGGGTATCCCCTTCATCGCCTGGCGGATGGTCCTCTCAGGCACCTTGAGATTCTTATCGAGCAGGCTCGATCCTTTCCAGGGCAGGCCGATATTGACGGGATAGAACGGGCACTTCGCGGCGACCGCGATCCTTCTGGCATGCGCCAGCTCCGTCTTGTGGCGCTGGCCGTAATCGAAACCGATGCAGAAGACCTTGAACCCGCGCGAAAGCGCGTAGTAAAGCGTGACAGCGGAGTCGAGGCCCCCCGAAAGCAGGACGACTGCCCTCCTGTCGCTTTTGCTCATGTTACCCCTCGTATTTGGCGCGGCAAAAATCGTTTTCCCAGACGACCACCGACGACAGGCCCGGCACTTTTTTCTTCAACTGCGTGAAGATATACCGCGCGATGTTCTCCGACGTCGGGTTGGTTTCCTTGAATGGCGGGAGCGAATTCAGGTACTTGTGGTCGAGCCCGTCGAGCACTCCACGCAGCTGGTCCTTGAGCAGGTGGAAATCCATCACCATGCCGGTCTTGTCCAGGGTCCGCGAGCGCGCCTCGGCCTCGACCTTCCAGTTATGGCCGTGCAGGGACTCGCATTTCCCCTTGTATCCCCGCAGATTATGCGCGGAGCTGAAATGAGTGATGACGCTTACGCTATACATGGTCGGCCTTCTTCGCGTCGGTAATGTTGCGTCCGAGGAACGTCTTGGCCAGCCCCGTGAACCAGCCCGGGTTGTCGCTGACGAAGAACTGCTGTTTGCCCGCCGACGAGCGTTTCTCGAGGCCGCCATCGGCCGCGAGTATCTCCTTGACCTCGATGGCCACCTGCTTCGCTGAATTTATGACGCGCACTCCGTCGCCCATCACCTTCTCGATCGTCTTCCTGAGGAGCGGGTAGTGGGTACAGCCCAGGATGATGGTGTCGATCTTCGCGTCCTTGAGCGGCTTGAGGTAGTCGCGCGCGACCTTGTACACCACCTCCCCTTCCAGCAGCCCTTCCTCGACGAAAGGCACGAACAGCGGACAGGCGACCGCGGTCACCTTTATGCTCGGGTCCAGCTGCCTGATCTCGTTATCGTAGCTGCGGCTCTTGATCGTTCCGTGGGTGCCGATGACCCCGATGCGCTTGTTCTGGGTGGCGTACACCGCCTCCCTGACCGCCGGCGAGATGACCCCGACGATAGGCACCTTGAAATGGTTGCGGATCGAAGGCAGCGCGAGGCTCGAGGCGGTGTTGCAGGCGACGCAGATCAGCTTGACGTCTTTCTTGAGCAGGAAAAGGATGTTCTCGATGGAAAAGCGGATGATCGTCTCCTGCGACTTGATGCCGTAAGGAACGCGGGCGGTGTCGCCGAAATAGACGATGTCCTCGTTGGGCAGCTGCTGGATCAGTTCTTTTACGACCGTAAGGCCGCCGACTCCCGAATCAAAGACTCCTATAGATTTCATCTGTCTCCCTTTACCAGCGTTTGTTGTACATGGCCGGGCGCGCAACGGTCCCGTCCCTCGCAATAATACCGCAATCCCTCGACGATGCTGTCGGCAAGCTTCTGCCGGTACGCTCCATCAGCGATCAACGCCTCTTCTGCCGGGTTGGAAAGGAAGCCGACCTCGACCAGTACGGCCGGTATAGTCGAGCCCCTCAGGACCGCGTAGTTGGCGTTCTTGACGCCGATGACCTTGGTGTCGAGGTTGCTCCTCATCGCCTTGCAAAGCATCCGCGAGATCTCTATCGATTCACGCCTGTCATAGGCGTAGGTCATGTCCCAGAGGATCGCCTTCAGGTTCTGCGTCGGGCTCAGGAAACAGGCGCTGTCGAGGTTGAGCGTCCCGTACCTGGCGGACGCCATCGCCCGCTTGGTGTCGCTTACCGCAGGCGAGATGTAGTAGACCTCAAACCCTTTCATGCTGCGCACGTGGTTGGCGTTGGCGTGGATGCTCAGGAAGATATCGGGATTGTTCTTGTTGGTGATCTCGGAACGTTCATCGAGCGGGATGAACACGTCGGTAGACCTGGTCATCACCACCTCGACCCCTTCCTTCTTGAGAACATCCCTCACCCTGCGCGCGATATCCAGCACGACTTCCTTTTCCACGACTCCGTCGCGGCCGGTCGTTCCCGGGTCCTTCCCGCCGTGGCCGGCATCGACGACGATCTTCTTCAATGACAGCGGCGCCTGGACCTGCCTTTCGGGGAAAAGCTCCTCGAACTTCTGGCGCAGTTCCTGCGGGATGACGATCATGCCGCGGTAAAGGTCGACAGGCGAACTGAGCATGGAGAAACGGCCGTTGGAGACGACGTCCCTGCGGCCGACCTGCAATCTCACGTCGGAGGAATCTTTGGTAAGGGAGACTGTGCGGGTAAGCCCGTCGTAATCGGAGCGGATGCCTTTTGCCGCGCAGACGGCGTCGAGCGGAACGTAAGGAGTCCCGGCTATGGTGTATGTCGGGATGGCGCCCCGGGGAGCGGTCACGCATCCCGGGAAAGCCAATGCCAGCGCCGGGGCGGCGAGCAGGCAGAAAAAGACTGAGGGACGTCTGTTGTCGGACATCGGGGGGTATGTTGTGAATATGGACAATTTGGTGGAGGTGGGCGGGAGTTGAACCCGCCGTCCTTAAATAATCAACTAAGAGCCGCTACATGCTTAGTCCGTTTTGCGGTCTTGGTCCCATCGGATAAAACGGACAACATCCTCAGGGACGCAGCCTTTTAGTTTCTCGCTCCGGGTTCGAAGGCTAACCGCCGGAGCCAGCCTAATTAGTGTCTCAAATCCCGCCCTTAGGCAGGTTGGGTTTGAGGCAGCACTCTGATTAGAGAGCGCCGACTGTTGCCATCGGAAGAGGAGCCGGAGCCGTTGAAGCGGCGAAAGCTCTCTCAACCTGGCTAAACGTCAACTGTTCGTTGGCATTTATTAGGTGCATGGATTTGTGACGCGGCCAACCATGCTTCCGCGGCATGCTGCCGTTAGCTGGCTTATCTAAGTCGAGACCTGTCACCCCCAAATTGTCAAAAGAACGTCTACCGCCGGCGGCTTTTCATCGCCTGGCGTATCTTGCGGTCCACTTCCCGCTTCTTGATGGACTCGCGTTTGTCATAAGACTTCTTGCCCTTGCCCAGCGCTATCTCAACCTTGACCAATCCTTTGGAATTGAAATACATCTTCAAGGGGAGCAGCGCGAGCCCCCCCTGGCTGATCTGCGCGTCGAGCTTGCGTATCTGCTTCTTATGCAGGAGCAGGCGGCGCGTGCGCGTCGGCTCGACATTAAGATAACTCGCCTGGGCGTACGGGCTTATATGCAGATTATAAAGAACGATCTGGCTGTCCTCGATCTTCGCGAAGGCGTCCTGCAGATTGGCATGGCCGTCCCTCAGCGACTTGACCTCGCTGCCTTTGAGTTCGATGCCGGCCTCAAGCTTGTCGAGGATGAAATAATCGCGGAACGCCTGCTTGTTTGTGGCGATCGCATCACTCATTTTATCATAGTTAGCATGAAATATAAACTCAAAAAGACCGGTATCGTGACCAGTCCAGCGACGTGGCCGAAGAAGATCCCCTGGCTGACCAGAACGTCATCCTGCCGGTACTGCCTGACCAGCACGGAAAGGTTCGTCGCCGGCGGCATCGCAAGCTGGAGCACGAGCAGTAGCCCGACGATCTCGGGCAGCCTGAACGCGTGCACCAGCGCAAGGCCCGCCGCGGGCAGAAGGATGAGCTTGACCAGCACAAGAAGCGGCATCGCCTTGAAGTCCACCTTCATCAGCTTGATGGCTGCGATATTGCCCCCCACGACGAACATCGCCAGAGGCATCGTGCAGTCACCCGCCATGCCGACCGCTTTCATGACCGGCGAAGGGATAAACCTGCCGATCCCCGCGAACGCGCAGCCGAGGCCGATGAACGTGGCGATGACGGGCGCGTTGAGGAATTTCCTGAAATCAAACCTGCCCCCGCTCTTCTTCGTTAGAAGATAGACGCCGAACGAGAACAGCACCAGGTTGAATCCCAGCAGGAAAAGGAACAGGTATATCTGAGCGAGGTTCAGCTTGTCGCCGGTGAACATCGCCGCGGCCATGACCAGCGGCAGGTACCCGGAATTCTGGAAGGCGACCAGACTGAGGAACTGGTTCCTCTTCTCATCTCCTTCGAAAAACCTGATAAAGATCAGCCCGACGATAAAAGCGCCGACGGTGATGGCAATGCTCAACAGAGGCATCTGCCACCAGTCGGGATATTTACGGAAATCGAAGCCGCCCGCGAGCCGGTAGAACATAAGCAGGGGCAGCGTGACATCTATGGCGAGCGTGCTTAAGGTGTCTAACCCCTCTTCCCGCAGTACCTTCCATCTGAAGAGGCAGAACCCGATGATGCCGAGCGCGAAGCCCGGCACGACGCCCGCGAATGTGGTCTTCACGGACTCAAGAAGCATTTTATCTCCGGTTGGACTCTATATTATAACATATAGCCGTCCGACGGCAACCCCGATTTGAGAGGATTTTTCGCTCTTGTTCTCTTGACAGGATATACGCGGTAGGCTATACTGATTTCCCAATGCGGAGGTGGCGGAATTGGCAGACGCGCTGGTCTCAGAAGCCAGTGACGCAAGTCATGAGGGTTCAACTCCCTCCCTCCGCACCAGATATTAAGGGCCGGAGCTATCCGGCCCTCTTCTTTTCCCGCCTCTGAAAACGCTTTCCCAAACCCTTATTTGCAGGATGGCATTCCCCCGTTTCATCGTTTATACTTTAGAATAATAGTATTGATGTATTTAATATAAGGAAACACTTATGCTCAAACGTCTGATCTGCCTGACCCTCATACTGAGCCTGCTGGCCGAGCAATGCCTGGCGCAGGGCGTGCCTGCCGCCGACATCTCCTCAGGTCTGACGGTCCGCAGTTTCCGGCCGCCTCAGTTGTGCAGTATCTCTTTCCCGCCCGGGCAGGGACAGATCGATTTCATCATCGACAAGGGCGACGAGAAAACGCTGAAGGAAGACGGCGTGCGCGCCCTTGCCCCGGTCCTTTTGAACTACTTCTATACCGGCCTCTCCCTCCCCGACGACAGCCTCTGGGTGAACCTGCGGCCTGATTCGGATAAAAGCATCATCGACCCGTCGCTGGAGAAGACCGACGCGGGCAGGATACTGCTCGAAGCGGATGTACAGCTGAAGAAAGACCTGGCGATGCTGACGTCGCCGCAGAAACCCGAGGGCAGACAGTACTGGACCCTGCTCTACGCGAAAGCGGCGCAGCTGTTCGGCGCAAGCAGGCAGGAAATACCGACGCTTGCCCGCCCGTGGATCGTCCCCGGAGAGATCGTGCTGAAAGAAAGCCCGACGGGGGTCTACGTGTACAAAGCAGTCCTGAGGGTGAAGCTCGAGCAGGACAGGCTGAAGGACTCTCCGACCTACAATTTCGACGATCCGCGCCTGAAACAGCTCAACGACTACGCGGCTGTTCTCCTGCGTCAGCTGATCATCCCCAGGCTCACCAGGCAGGTGAACTCGGACAGGTCTTATGCCGCGTTGAGGCAGGTCTATTACTCGCTGGTGCTCGCCCAGTGGCTCAAGAAACGGGCCCTGGCTGCTCCCGGCACGGTCCCGGCTCCGATCAAAACCCGGATAGATTCCGGCGATCTCACGGGCCTGACTTCCCGGACCCCCTGGGCAAAAGAGGAATATTACACTGCCTACCGCAAGTCGTTCGAGAAGAGCGAGTATTCGTTCTCTGAAACGACGAATTCGGGATCGGAGGTCAGCATAAGGACCTACAACAGCGGCGGCATCATGATCGCGCCGGAAAGCGACACGCGTTTCATCGTCACTCAGGGGAAAGAACTCCCCTCTACCCGTAATTCCTCGAGGATCAGAACGGCCTTAGACGGCGGGGATCCAGAAACAGAAAAGGAGCCGGCCAGAACCGATGAGGACCTCCCTTCGTACATATCGCGTCAGGACAACTCGCAGTCGACTGGCTTTACCGCGGTATCCTATCAGGATATCCGCAATCTGGCGGACATGATCGACTGGGAAACGGCGCTTGCGAAGATCGATCAATACAAGTATTTCTTTGTCTTCCCCATCAAGAATCCGGAGAACCTGCTCTACATCACCGGGAATTTCGACTTGAACTCACTCGAGCGCGATTCCTCCCTTAGAATGCGGCTTGAGTTGAGGAAAATACTGGAGAGAAGCATGCAAAAAGAGCTGGGACCCGCCGACAACGGGCTGGTGCTCGAGCTCCTGAAGCAGATCCAAAGCAGACTTGGGGGGCCGGAAGGGATCTCCGAGCCGCAGCTACTGTTCATCCTGCTCAGGAACACCCAGAGGAACTTCGATGCGTGGATCAAGAGCTATGGACTGGGCACGCCTTATATCCCTGAGGAAAACCGGATAGGCTCAGAGGACTACAGCCACACCAGACTCTTCGCCTACATCTATTATCAGGAAATACGCGAATTGCACCGCCTCCTGGATGCCGAACCGGACAAGACTATCTCCGTCCTCGACCTCGGCACGGGCATGGCGAACGTCCTCTTTTCGATCATGCAATCTCTCACCCCTGAAGAGCGCAAACGGGTAAAACTGTTCGGCATCGACGGGCAGGAACGGGATATGAACATCGCGCGGAAGTACGGCAAAGAACGCGGTTATGACATCACTTTCAGAAAGGTCAACGTCGAACGGCCGGACTGGATGCAGCAGACACTGCTCCTTAACGGCGGCGAGAAATTCGACCTGGTCATTTCCAACCATGTGCTTGAACACCTCGACCCCGCCAATCCGCCCGATAAATACGTGCGCGAATGGCTGACCCTCGGCAAAAACCTTGTTGTCTCCGTCCCGATGGATGAACCCGAAGAGACATTCAAGCTCTCCGGGCACCAGTTCAGGTTCGATGTGGGGCGGCTCGATCTCATAGGAGGCATCCTCAGGAACGACGGGCTGAACGTCAACCTCCAGGAGACCTCAAAAGGCAT
>JBLMZF010000005.1:0-21018 GCA_050258655.1 Deltaproteobacteria bacterium
CTAAAACAAATATACAAGCGGGCGGGGGGCCCCCACCGGCGCCCCCGCCCGTCTTCATACTGAATAACAGGACAACTAATGTCAACATCAACCAAGGAGAGTTTGATGCACGGGAACGGAATGATGAAGAAGATACTGTCTGTATGCATTGCGCTGCAGTTCATCGCCTCGAGCGTGCCTGCGTACGCGCTGAGACCGGTGGTCACCAAGGGCAGCGGTTCGACCCAGCGCATCGCCGGGGACCTCTTGAAGGACGGCGGGGCCGCGGCGGTCGAGATCTTCGCCGAGAACACTATCGTCGGCGACCAGGTCAAAGACCAGGATGTGGGCTCGTCGATGACCCTGAAGAACCTGAAGAAGGAAGGCTACACCGGTTCCATTCTTGGTCATTCCGCGCATCGCAAGCGGGCGATCAACAAGCTCGGTATCAGCCCGGAGAAATATGATGAGACGATGAACCACCGCATCAAGGCCCAGCTCGCGGCCGGCCTCAAGAAGATCTCTCTCTGTGTAGGCAGCGAGAAGGATAATCTTTCTCCCGAAGCCGAGATCGCCGCGATCAAGGCTCAGTTGGACCGCTCGTTCGCGGGCATCACTGCACAGCAGCTTAAAGACAACATGTTCTACCTTGCCTTTGAACCTGCGGGCAGGATCGGCACGGGGAAAGCCGAGGATACTGCCGTTATTGCGAGCGTCCATCAGGCAATTTACGAGTGGTTCGAAGCGAACCCGCAGTACGGCAAGGCTGTGGCCAAAGAGGTCTGGGGCAAATCGCTTAAAGTGCTTTACGGTGCCAGCGTCGACGACAAGAATATCACCGGCATCATGGCGGTGAAGAGTTCCCGCGAGGACATGAAAGGGACCCAACTCGTCCACGGCGTGCTTTTCGCGTCGGCCGGCAAGAAAGCGTCTGTTTTTGTGGCGGTTGCCAAAGCGATCAGCGAGGCTGCTGAGCGCGACGACGCGCAGTATGTCTGTTTCGTCAATCTTAAAGCTTTCGCTGAGGGCAAGACTCCCGTAGCCCAATATGTGAAGGATATCTACCAGGCGGTCCGCGCGGGCGTCGTCAAGAAAGACCGCGTCATCATGGCGATCGCCGACCAGGACCAGTACCTGCGTGAATGGCGCGACAGGGTGGCGGAAGAGGAGGACTATGTTCCTTTTGGCCGCTTCAGCAAATTCATCTCCGGCGCCGACGGCGGCGCGGCCGCGATCGGCACGGTCAGGGACACCGGGGGCCTGATCCAGGTGATGGCCCGGAAGGGCATCAAGGATGTGATCCTCGGCATGGACCTCAACGCCCCCGTGGCGGACGGCAAGATCGAGGACGACGAGAGGATCCAGAAGCCTGTGCCGACCATCCTGAAGATGGAGAAGGAAAGCCAGGGGCAGTTCTTCTACGGCTTCAGCCATTTCACCGACGATGTGAAGGCCGGCGTGTTCGATAAGAAATTCAGTCTCACCCTCCAGGCGCAGCACCTGCAGGAACTCCTCACGCGGAACGGCAGCGACATCGAAGTTGTCCTGCTTCCCTATACTAAGGGTGATGAGACTAACAAGATAGACGACCTGAGCGGGGCCGCGAAGGTCATCGCCGACAGGAAAGCCTCGGCGGGGAACAAGAAGATCCTGTTCCTCTTCGAGAACGTCAGGCTTTATTTCGGTGAGCAGTCGGAAGACCCGGCCGCAAGGGCAGCGCTGCAGCAGAAGTTCCTCGGCGCCATCGGCGCCCCGATCGAGAAGATCGCCTACATCAACGAGGCCTTCGACAAGAGCCACCGCGGCGAAGAGGCTTCGATGGAGATCGTCAAGCTGTTCGCCCCCGAGAACAGGGCGGCGGGCCTTGCGCTCCAGGAGGACATCCGCAACCTTCAGGTCTTCGAGGCGAAGCGTTCGCCGAAAGGCAAGTTCAGCGTCATGACCGGCGGATCGAAGTTCAAGAAATACAAGGATTTCGGCAGCGTGGCCAAGCTCGTCGCCAAATCGGGCGGCATCATGTTCATGCTCGGCGCGCAGGCGAATCCCTTCATGAAGGACCAGGGCAAGAACATCGGCAAGTCAAAGATGCCCAAACCCGAAAAGAAGAAGGATATCTCGGCCGTCGAGAAGGGCCTGGTGAAGATCAAGGAGTCCAAAGCCACTGTCTATACGCCCGAGGATTTCGTCCTCAAGGGCCCGCAGGGCATCATGCCGGGATATTATGCTGAGATACCGGATGACGCGATGCAGGTCGATATCGGCGAAAAGACGATAGCGACCGTTGTCGCGCACATCGATTCCCTCGTCGCCGGCGACGCGTTCGTGCTTAACGGCGGCGCGGGCATGTTCGAGAATCCCGAGACGTACATGGGCACTGAGGCTGTCGTCCTTGCTGCTCACCGCGCAGCTGAAAGAGGCGCCGCGGTGTTCGCTGCAGGCGGCGACATGAGCCTGGCCCTGAAGATGGTCGCTGAGAACGTGAAAACCAAGCAGGCGCAGGGCGAATACAAGGGAGTGGTCCTGAGCGACAAGATCCTGCGTTCGACCGGCGGCGGCGTCATCTGGGCCTCCATGGCCAAAGGCGTCACCAGCCAGCTTCCCATGGCTGCCCTGATCGAGGCTGCGGCCGACGGCGGCGCGGCTGTCGCTCAACAGCTCAACGTTCCCGTCGATGACCTGCAGAAGTTCTTCACCAACGACAGCGCCCTCTACAACGCGATGGGCGGCTCGATGCTCAACCGCTTCATCGAGGGCCTTTCAGGGATGCTCAAGGGCGCCAGGGCCGCGCAGCGCGGTCCGGTGCTTTCGGGCGACCTGAGCAGGGCGCAGGTGACGGCAAAGGTCACCTACGACTCGCGCAAGCGTTCGACCGTTCGCGCGGTGATCAGGCTTGGCGACCTCGAAGCGTACGGCGAAGTGCCTGCCGGCGCATCTAAGGGCGAGGATGAAGCCGTGGTGGTTGCGACGGCGCAGGCGATGCTCAACATCGACAAGTCCGCGAACATCTATGACCTCATCAAGGATATCGAGGTCACCGATGCGGATATCGCGGCGAACAAAGGCCTCTCGGTAAAAGAGATCCGCATGAAGAAAGCCGGCCTGGTCGTCCCGCAGGAGGACCTGCTTACCTTCATCAGGAAGAGCGGCCTGGATATCGGCAGGCACGAAGACCTCGTGCAGCTCTGCAGGATGATCAAGGAGCGCGCCGGGGATAATTACGTTCTCACCGGGGCCAACGCCACCGTGCCGGTCTCATGGGCGCTGTGGGAGATGGCCGCGAAGCTTCACGGCATGCAGCTGTGGGAATACATCCGCACCTGCGAGCCGGAAGCGGTCGCCAACGACGAGACCTATTACTACATGAACATCTTCAACGGCGGGCTGCACGCGCTCAAGAAGGAGAACAACGAGAAGCTCGGCAGGGACAGGATCAACATCCAGGAGATCATGGTCGCGATCAAGGCAAGCTCTTTTGCCAAGCAGCTCGAGCGCGGCGACAAGATCGACCAGGCCTTGAAGGCTATCCTCCAGAAGAAGTACGGGACGGCCGAAGGCGTGATCACCCGCGCGGATGAGTCCGGTTTCTCCGTCAAGGGTCTTGGCGACAGCAACATAGCCATCGAGGACGTGCTCGAGGCGATCCGCCAGACCGACGATCCCAACGACGACACCGAGGTCAAGCTCTGCCTCGACGTCGCGGCGACGTCGTTCTATGACGCGGCGGCCGGCTACGACTTCCGCGGCCAGCTGCTGACCACCGACCAGATGATCCAGTATTACGTCCAGCTTGCCGACAAGTACGGCAAGTTCATCGTCTCGATCGAGGACGGCCTTGCCGAGAACGACTGGGAAGGCTGGGTCAAGCTCACCAAAGAGATGGAAGCGCGCGGCATCATGACCATCGGCGACGACCTGTTCGTCACGCAGATGGGACGCCTGGAGAAAGGCATCGCCATGCACGCGGCGAGCGCGATCCTGATAAAGGTCAATCAGAACGGCGACCTGCTCGGCACGCTTGAGGTCATGAAACGGGCCAAGGCGGCGGGCATGAAGTGCGTTGTTTCCCACCGCTCCGGTGAGACCATCTATGCCGGCATCGCGGACCTCGCGTACGCTACCAGGGCGTTCGGCCTCAAGACCGGCGATCCTCAGCCGACTGTGGACTTCCAGAAAGCTGAGGAACGGGTACGCAGGAGCAAGTATGACCGCATGGCCGAGATAGAGAAGCAGGACCTCACCCGTCAGAGAGCGGTCATCGTCTCCGACAGCTTCTTCGCCCTCCCCGGCGCTGCCGCCGCGTTCAAGGCGCTTACCGGCGTCCAGAACGTGACCGTCATAGCGTATGGCCAGAAGGCGACGAAGATGAAGGCGCTGGCCGGTTCCGATGCGATCGTCACGGCCCGCACCGTCGAAGAGGCGGCAGCGAAGGCGCGTGAAGAGGGCATCGCTCCCGATGCCACCGTCGTCCTGACAGCCCAAGCCGGCCGTTCGGCGGGCCTCAAGCAGATCGTCGCGGGACAGGAACAGTCCGCCGCGTTTGCGCTTGCCAAGGCGACCACCGAGGCGTACGGCATGAAGATGGCCCAGTCGCGTTTCGCGCAGGACGCGCGTAAGGCGGCCGATGAAGGCATCATCGCTGCCGGCGCTGTCGAAGGCGTGATCGCGAAGCTCGGAGAGGGGACCAGCGAGTTCAGCGTATCCCTGTCCGGTAAGGTCACTGCCGATACGGAGTCTCTCAGACGCGAAGCTAAGGAGTTCATGGACAAAGTATAAAGGTATTGAATATGAGACGGAAGCTTCTCGCGATCCTCATCTGTGCACTGTCATTCCTGCCGCTGCAGCGTACCTGCAGCGCGCAGGAACCGTCTCCTGAATTGAGCGGCGTCGCGCTTTCCGCCGTGACGGTCCGGGACCTGCCCGGGGGGGGATACTCCGTCGAGTTCGGGATGGATGGCAGCAGGGCGCAGAACTGCGAGCCTGTCATCGACGTGGAAAAGTCATCCGCGAAGACCGTCGAGTATTTTTTCACCTGTCTGGCTTTCTCCGACGACGCGTTTTGGATCAACCTCAACCCCGGCCAGCCGGAAACAATCGCCGACCGCGGCCTTTCCCGTACCGATGTGGGCAAGATCCTCCTGGCGGCCGACCTCCGTCTGAAAAAAGACACCAGCGCGCTCACCAATCCCCGGACAGCGACGGGACGCGTGTACTGGGACCGGCTGTATGCGAAAGCGGACGAACTCGGTGTCCGTGACGTCCCCGTCGTCAACCGCGTGTACATCGTGCCCGGCGACGCCGCGGTCAGCGAAAGCGCCGGCGGTATCTCCATCGCGTCGACCCGCCTCAGCGTCCGCCTCGGATCGGAATACGGGGCTGACGGGCCTTCCGGCGATCCGCGCATGCAGGAGCTCCAGTCCTACGCGAACTCCCTTATGCACGAGCTCATCCTTCCTCAGCTCGAGGAAAAGATCAATTCAAGTTACGCTTACTCCGAGCTCCGCCAGGCCTACCGTGCCATGATCGCGGCCCGCTGGTTCAGGGATTCGTTCAACACAAGTTTCAGTGAAGGGGCCGTCATTCCGGACCTCGTATCCGATCTGCAGTACGGTTCCGATGAGGTGTACGGCGATTACCTCGAATCGCTCAAGGCCGGTGAATATTCGCTCTCAGAGACTTCCGGCGCGGACAAGCTGGAGATGTTCATGGGTCTGATCACCCGCAGGTATTCCAGCGGAGGGATCGACCTCAGGAAGATAATCATCCGCGCCGAGGCTTCATCGCTTGCGCAGGCCGCCCGGGGAACAGTGAGATTCTTCCTGAGCTTCGCGTTCAACCGGAAAGACGCCAGGCCGTTGATGTCGTCGAAACATTCGCTCGCGATGAGCTTCCCGACGATTGAGAGGGAACGGATCGAGGCCGGGGCGGGTATCGCGCCCGCGCCTGTCGGCAGGGCGATCGAGCAGGCGGTCTCGAGCGCGCGCAATGTATTAAGCGGTTTATAAAAAAAATAAAAGTACTTTACTATAGTTGTTCGTGTTGATATAATAAAGGCGTAATTGCCTGACAAAGCCACGGCTGTATCCCTTTTGCTGATAAGGGCTAAGGGATATGGCTTATTTTTTAATAAGGGTTTTTTCTCCGGGAGACCGTCAACGTACCTTAATCAGTCGAGAGGGGGGTACATGCCAAACCAAGAGTTTGAGGATAAAAGAGTCTTTGCAAGGCTTCCGGTAAACCTTTCGGTCAAATATCTTGACCTTGGTTCGAATACCGAGGGCGAGGCTCAAACTCAGGACATCAGCGCAAAAGGTATCGGCCTTACCACGGACAGGCCTCTGTCTCCCAATTCTTCTCTTGAGATGTGGCTGCGCGTCCCGGATAAAGGCGAGCCGTTCTACACGAGGGGCGAAGTGGTCTGGTCATCGGAGCGTCAGGGGAATGGCTACAGGGCCGGGATCAACCTTGAACGCGCGGACCTGATGGGGATCTCCCGTGTTTTGAGGACGATGAAGGGCAGCCGCAGGTAACAACCTTTTGGACTCTCATCCGATGCCGTGATCGTTTTTCCATCTTTCTCGCCCTCTCTTCTATTCTCCCTGATCCAGCTTGAAACACCTTGATCCATATGCTACACTTAATGGTACTGCCACGGATCATTAATGTTAGGGAAAAAAATAAAAGGTTTAATAATTTGTTTATTAATAGGGGCGGGGTTTTTTTGCCCGGGATGCCTGCCTTCAGGATCAGATAGAGAGTCTTCACCGGGACGGGGTCCGAACCTTGTCGTCTGGCACTGGATGACGGACAGGCAGAAGGCCTTCGAGCAGCTGGCGCGGGAATACGAGCGGCAGACCGGAGTAAAGGTCACCTTTGAACTCTTCGCTCCACCGGATATCTATTCCCAGAAAGTAAGGGCAGCGGCCCAGGGCAACAACCTTCCAGACATATTCGGCATTCTCGGGGAGAAAAGGGATTTCGCGTCATTCGTCAGGGCGGGGTTTGTCCTTGACCTGACGGCTTACATGGACGCCGACGCAGGCGCCTGGAAAAAGATGCTGGTGCAGAAGGCAGTGGACACCAACTCTTTTTCCGCCGGGAACGGTTTCGGGGTGCGGCCGGGGATCTACGGAGTGCCCCTGGACATGACCGCGATCAAGATGGTCTACAACAAAGACCTGCTTGCCCGGCTGGGAGGCGATCCGCGGAACCCTCCCTCGACGCTCGAGGATTTCCTGGCGCTTGCGCCTAAAGTCAGGGAGCAGGGGCTGCAGGGGTTCGTCACCGGGGGGGCCGAACTCTGGATGATGGACTGCCTCGCCGGGAACTACGCGTTCAACATCATGGGCAGGGACAAAGTCCTGCGGACGCTCAAAGGCGAGGTGCCTTACACCGATCCCGACTGGATAAAGGTCTTTGAAGTGTTCAGTCAGATGCAGTCGGCCGGGATGGTGACTCCCGGCGTGGTCACGATGATCAACAAGACCGCCGAACAGCTTTTCGCCAACGGCAAGGCGGTCTTCGCCCTGAACGGTTCCTGGGGCGTCAACGTCTACAAGGGGATGAACCCCTCGCTGGATTTCGGGGTCGCGCTGCTTCCCAGGGCTTCCGGGGCGAACCCGATGAGCTTCTGGGCAAGCGCAGGTTCATCGTTCCTGGTAAACGGGCGCTCACAGAAGAAAGAGAAAGCGGTCGCGTTCCTGAAGTGGCTTTCGGGCGCCGAGCAGCAGGTATTTTTGTCGTCGGCGACCAACAACCTGCCGGCGAACAGGGATGCCGCGAAAGACATGCCTCAGGCCCTGGCGGGTTTCGCCCGCGATATGGGGCAGGCGACGCATCCCAATACGTGGGACATGTCCGAATTCCCGGAAGTGATCGAGGCGCTCGACAAGGGGATCCAGTCGCTGGTCATCGGCGAGAAGAGCCCCGAGCAGGTCGCCCGGGAAGTCCAGCGGGTCAAGGACCGAATGGTGACGAAGAAGGGGCGTTAGATGAAGCCGAAGCCCGGCACGGTCTTCGAGAACTATCTGTTCGTCGCTCCGGCCGTGGCGATCTTCGCGGTCTTTTACATCATCCCGTTCTCCTGGGTGCTCCAGCTGGGCATGCTCAACTGGGACGGCATATCGCCGGTCAAGGAGTTCGTCGGGCTGGGAAATTTCAGGGAGATCGTGTTCTCCGACGGCGAATGGTGGCAGTCGATGATGAACGCGGGGTTCATCACTCTGATCGCGCTGACGTTCCAGAACGCCCTCGCGTTCATGCTGGCCCTCGCCTGCGACCGCGAGATCAGGATGAAGAACTTCTACCGGCTGATCTTCTTCCTCCCGGTAATACTTTCAGAGATCGTGGTGGGGATGGTCTGGCGCTTCATCATCAACGATATCGAAGGCGCCAACCTGATCAACAGGTCCCTTGCCGCGGCCGGCATGTCCGGCCTGACGCATAACTGGCTTTCCGATCCCCGGTACGCGCTGACGACTGTCGCGCTGGTCCATTCATGGAAGGGCTTCGGCTGGGGATTCCTGATCTTCCTCGCGGGGCTCCAGACGATCCCGCGTGAGTTGTACGAGGCGGCGAAGGTCGACGGTGCGAACGGCTGGCAGCAGTTCCGGAACATAACGCTGCCCCTGATGGTCCCCGTCACGGTGCTGGTGGCGATCCTGACCATACTGGGCACGATGCAGGCGTTTGTGCTGATCATCGGGCTGGTCGGCGGCGAGTTCGCCGGGCACACCAGCGTCCCGGTGCTGAGGATCCTCGCCTCGATGGGACTGCGCGGTTATTCGCGTTTCGGGTACGCCTGCGCGCAGGGGATATCGTTCGGTCTCGTGCTCGCGGCGGTATCGCTGGTCCAGTATAAACTTTCACAGAGGTTCAAACAGGCATGAGAAGCGCTGGCTACTACAGGGTCAAGGGCGCATCGGTCAAAGCGGTGATACATCTGCTGCTGATGGCTGTCGCCGTCTCGTGCGTGTTCCCGCTGGTCTGGATGGTCGCGGCCAGCCTCAAGACCCAGACCACCGTCTTCGACGGCGCGTTCCTGCCCCGCCATCCCCATTTCGAGAATTACCTCAGCGCCTGGCAGCAGGGCAATTTCGGCAGGTACTTCCTCAACAGCATCTTCTACACGGTCTCGGTGGTCGCCGGGATCGTGCTCGTCTCTTCCCTGGCGGCTTACGCGTTCTCGCGCCTGCGTTTCCCCGGCAGGAACATCCTGTTCTATATGTTCATTCTCGCGATGATGATCCCGCTGCCCGGGAGCTTCGTCGCCCTGTACGTCCTCCTGAACACGCTCCACCTGCGCGACACTCCGGCGGGTTACATCCTCTGCATGATCAACGTGGGGCTGGCCACCAGCATTTTCCTGCTGAAGACCTTCTACGACAAGATGCCGCACGAGCTCGAGGACGCGGCCCGCATCGACGGCTGTTCCAAGCTGGGGCTCTGGTGGCACGTCGCGCTGCCGCTTTCAAGGCCCGTGCTCGCCGTCGTCATCATCTTCAATGCCCTCAACGTATGGAACGAATACATCCTCGCGCTGGTCACGTTCGATTCGAAGCAGTTGATGCCCCTTCAGGTCGCCCTGCAGGCGTTCCAGGGCGAATTCGTCACCAATTATCCCTTGCTGATGGCCGCGCTGACCATAACCGCGCTGCCGATCATCGCGCTCTACGTCCTGATGCAGAAGTACATCATCAAGGGTGTTACCGAGGGAGTGCTGGTAGGATGAAAAGAACACTTTGCCTTATCGCGTTGCCCGTCTGCAGCCTCTTCCTTCTGGACCCGGCCCTTGCCCAGAACTCGACTTCACAGGACTCGACGGCTCCTGGCCAGTATAAGGCGAACGTGTCCTCCGAAGAGCTGGTGTCCAGGGCACGGGACGCGTACGACGCGCGCACCTATGAGGATGCGCTCAACTTCGCGCAGCAGTGCATCGACACCTACAAAGACGAAGCGATGCGCCAGCAGGCGGGCCTGCAGTCCATGCCCAGGGACTCGGAGCGGATCAAGTCCGTTTCAGTGCTCAATGACGTGGCGCTGGCGTATTTCCTCCAAGGCGAGGCTTACCGGAAAATAGACAAGAAAGACGAGGCCGTCAAGGCCTTCAAGACTGTCGTCCAGAAGTTCAAATACGCCCAGGCATGGGATATGCGCGGCTGGTACTGGTCCATCGCGGAGAAAGCTCAGGAAGCCATCGACCAGATCGAACCGCCGGCCGCGGCGCCCCGGGTATATGCCAACGTGGCTCCCACAAAGATCGTCCTTAACGATCCCGGGAAGGAAGCGGTCGTCGATTACGCCAAGTACGGCGAATTCACCGGTGTCGGTACCGAGAACTTCAAGTATGTGATCAAGGACCAGGAGGGCTTGAGCGTTGCTGTCGGCGAAGGCATCTATCCCAATACCTCGTCGGTCCGCTGGGACCCGGAATTCAAGAAGGCGATGAAAGAGAAGCGGCTCGAGGGAACGCCCTGGGAGTTCGTGCATTCCCCCGACCTTGAAGCGGCTTTCCTCAAATGGGCCACGAGCTCGGAGCCGACGGGAGTGAGGCTTTACTATACCGGGATGATGCTGGAGAAGTCGGGGCTTATCCCGCAGGCCATCAAGGCCTATTACGCGGTCCTTGTCCATTATCCCGGAGCGGCCGGGTGGACCTATTTCAAGACGCCCTGGTACGTGGCGCAGGCATCGATAGGCAAGATCAAGTATCTGCTGCGCAAGAACCCGCAGATGGGATTGAGGCTGGAAGGGGCCAACGTCCGTATAATCAACGGTTTCGACAACATTATCAGCAACGACAAGGTCATCTGCAACCCCGGAAAATTCGTAAAGGTGAACAATTTCCTCGAGCAGTTCAGGCAGAAACCCGCCACGGATTCCCTGACGATCAGGCGCAGGCTGGGCAACGGCAAGGTCCACCTGGTGCAGTACGAGACCGGCGACTGGCAGCTGATAGTCGACGGCAAGCCTTACGTCATCCACGGGGTCACCTACGCGGCGACCAGGGTCGGGCAGTCCCCGGATGACGGGACGCTGACCAGCTGGATGGAGGACGATTTCAACCATAACGGCAAGGCCGACGGCCCCTATGACGCGTTCGTCGACAGGAACCGCAACAACAAACAGGACCGCGATGAGCCCTCGGTCGGCGATTTCACGCTGATGAAGGAGATGGGGGTCAACACCATCAGGGTCTACCATCATCCCAAGCCGGTCAAAAAAGAGGTCCTGCGCGACATGTACAGGAATTACGGCATAAGGGTCGTCATGGGCGATTTCCTCGGCAAGTACGCCCTGGGCTCGGGAGCGAAATGGAATCCCGGGACCGATTATACCGATGAGGAACAGAAGAAGAACATGATGGACTCGGTGCTGAACATGGTCAGGGAGTTCAAGGACGAGCCGTTCGTGCTGTTCTGGCTCCTCGGCAACGAGAACGTCTATGGGTACGCCTGCAACGCCGATAAGGAACCCGAAGCGTTCTACAGGTTCGCCAGCGAGGTCGCCGCGAAGATCAAGGAGATCGATCCCGACCATCCTGTCGCCCTCTGCAACGGCGACGTCCTTTACCTCGATAAATTCGGCCGGTTCGCCACGAACATCGATATCTTCGGCGCCAACGCCTATCGCGGAGAGTTCGGTTTCGGGAGCTTCTGGCAGCAGGTCAAGGAGGAGGCCGACAAGCCCGCCTTCATCACCGAATACGGCTGTTCCGCGTACGTCCAGAACGCCGACGAGAAAAAAGCGCGCGACGAAGGCGATCAGGTCCAGGCCGAGTACCTTGCCGGTTCGTGGGAGGATATCGAGGATAATATGGCGTTCGGCGGCGGGGCAGGGAACTCGCTGGGCGGCATAGCGTTCGAGTGGCTGGACGAGTGGTGGAAGGCCTACGAGCCCGCGCAGCATGACTGGAAGGGCAACTGGGTAGGCCCCTTCCCGGACGGCACCATGCACGAGGAATGGCTCGGCCTGTTCGGCCAGGGAGACGGGAAGATGAGTCCTTTCCTCAGGGAACCGCGCAGAGTTTATGATATGTACAAAAGGGCCTGGAAGAGGTAAAATAGGGGAACACTTTGGGGTAACCAACTAACACCCGGCCCTATCGGATGGGCCGGTGTACATCCGTATGTAAGGAGGTGTTGCATGAGGAAGCTTCTGGCAGTGGCAATAGCGCTTTCGTTTGCCGCGCCCGTCCTCGCGCAGGAGAAAGCTGCTCCGGCGCAGGCTCAGGCAGGCGGACAGGCACAGCAGGAAAAGTCACAGGGGACCAAACCGACATCGCAGAAAGAATTCTGGATCTATAAGGACAAAGGGACGAAGGACAACCATTTCGCGCCTTCCGGCTGGATGGGCGATGCCGGCGACATCAAGCTCAACGACGCCTGCACGGACAACCCGCATTCCGGCACGAACTGCATGAAGTTCGATTACTCCGGGAAGCGCAGCGGCCAGCAGGGATGGTCCGGGGTCACCTGGCAGAATCCTCCGAACAACTGGGGATCCAAGAAAGGCGGCTTTGATCTCACCGGCATGACCAAGCTCACGTTCTGGGCGCGCGGCGCCAAGGGCGGCGAGATCCTCCAGAAAGTCACCATCGGCGGCATCAAGGGCACCTATGCCGACTCGGCCGTCATCGAGATGGGGCCGATCGAGCTGACCGACGGCTGGAAGGAATACACCGTCAATATCGCCGGCAAGGACCTCTCGTACATCAGCGGCGGTTTCGGCTGGGTCTCTACCGCGGACCTGAACCCGAACGGCGCTACCTTCTTCATTGACGACGTCAAGTTCGAGGCTGATCCGAACGTCAAACCCGAAGGCAGGAAAGTGGAGGCGATGCCGTTCTACATCTTCGCCGACCGTTCTTCCGTGAACAACCACTTCATCCCGTCCGGTTTCATGGGTGATTTCGGCGACCTCAAGGTCGACATCGGCAGCAAGGAAGACCCGTACCTCGGCGATTCCTGCATCAAGATCATCTACAACGGCAAGGGCGCTCAGGGAGCGCGCTGGGCCGGCATCATGTGGCAGAACCCGGCCAACAACTGGGGCACCGTCGACAAGGGTTTCAACCTCTCCAAGGCGCAGAAGCTTACCTTCTGGGCCAGGGGCCTCAAGGGCGGGGAGAGGATCGAGGAGTTCAAGGTCGGCGGCATCATGGGCGAGTTCTCTGACACCGACTCGGCCGCGGTCGGCCCGGTCGTGCTGAACAAGGACTGGACCCAGTACACGGTCGACCTGAAAGGCAAGGACCTTTCCTATATACTGGGAGGGTTCGCTTTCTCGACCAATGTGGATGTCAACCCGGACGGGGCGACGTTCTACCTTGATGAGATCAAGTTTGAATAATCGTTCCACGCATCGCAACGCAGTGTCTGCCGCGCACCGCGCCCTCACGGGCGCGGTGTGCGGCTTTTTTGTCTTTATCGCCGCTTCCGCGTGTTTCGCGGGCAGGGCCCCCCAGGTCCCGGCGGTGACCGTCAAGAAGCTCAACAACGGCCAATTCCAGCTGCTTGTCGGGGGGAAGCCGTACGTAGTCAAAGGCGTTTGTTACAATCCAGTGCCGATAGGACAGGGGACGGAGTACGACTGGTGGTCCGACCAGTACAAGCCCTGGCTCACCGATGGCAAGCTGATGCAGGAGATGGGGGTCAATACTGTCCGCATCTACCAGCCGGGTCCCAATGTCGAGGCCGACAAGCAGGTGATCAGGGACCTCTATGAGAAGTTCGGCATCCGCGTCACGATGGGCAACTGGCTGGGTTTCTGGGAATATCCCTGCCCGTTATACGGGGATAAGGATTTCAGGGAGCGCGTGAAGGCTGACGTGCTCAAGATGGTCAATGATTTCAAGGACGAGCCGGGCATCCTCTGCTGGATCCTCGGCAACGAGAACAATTATTCCTGTCTCGGGACGGTCAATCCCTGGACGACCGATGAGATAGACAAGGAGCCTGACCCGCTGAAACAGCGGGTCATGCGTTCCCAGATTTATTACGGCTTCATAAAAGAACTCGTGGATGAGATCCACAGGATAGATCCGAAGCATCCCGTAGCCCTCGGCAACGGCGAGCTGATCGGGCTTGAGGTGGCGAAGCAGTTCTGCCCCAACGTTGACCTGATCGCCTGCATCATCTACCGGGGCAAGACGTTCGGGCCGCTTTTCAAGTCCCTGAAGGCGACGTTCGACAAGCCGGTGATGATCTCCGAGTTCGGCGCCGACTGTTTCGACGCGGTGACCCGGAAGGAGGACCAGAACATGCAGGCCTTCTTCCTTGAGTCGCAGTGGCGGCAGATCTACCAGAACATGGCTTGCGCGCCCGGCGAAGGGAACTGTCTGGGCGGGACGATGTTCGAATGGACCGACGAATGGTGGAAGCACAACCCCCCTGATCCCTCGAGCTGGAGCGTCCACGACACCGCTTCCAACTGGTCCAACGGCAGCTATTATTTCGATATAGAGGCCCCGAACAATATGAACATGAACGAGGAATGGTTCGGTATCGTCGGCCTGTCAGACCGCGAGAAGGAATGCGGGCTGGACAAGCGCATGCCGCGCAAGGCCTTTTACGTGATACGGGATTTCTGGAAAAAACCCAACGGTCCCGCGCAGATAAAGCCCCCTGTCAGGCAGGAAGAGCAGAGGCCGAAGGTCCGCGGGATGAAAATATCAGGTGACTGACATGAGAAGACTGATACTGATCCTGGCCGTGCTGCAGTTCGTATGGGTCCCCGCGCTCAGAGCTGATACCATGGATCCGGTCCGCAAGGAGATCGCCTCCGCCGCTGACGAGAAGTCCCTGGCCAAAGCACTTGAGGCGGCGCAAGACTCTTTCCTTAAGGACAACAAGTTCGACGAGTATGTCAGGTTCCTGTCGTCCCTGTCCCGGAAAGACCCCCTCAGGAAGTCGCTGATCGATTTCACCATCGGCCAGACCAGGCTGATGCAGCTCAAGCACCTTGAAGAGGGGCAGGAGTGGGAGCAGTATTTCAACAAGGGCGTCGCGCTGCGCAAAGAAGCGGTCGAGCGCCTGGAAGGCGCGTATAAGACTTCCGCGCCGGGCAGCACCGTCAACCTTTACTCCAGCCTGCTCCTGTGGCAGTACCATAAGGACCAGCAGGATCCCTCTCAGGATGAGAGCATGAGCCGGCTTTCCGGCTCTATCAAGGCTTTCGCTGAAGGGTCCAAAGACGCCGATCCGCTGAAGAAGACGGCGGACGCGCTTTCCGAATACGGCGAGAAGGGGAAAGCGAGGGAGGCGTATGCGCTGTATTTCCATAAGATCACCGAAGCCGGCATGACTGACGAAAAGCTTCTTGAGGCCGCGGGAGGTTTCCTCAAGGAGGGCAATATCGATCTGGCAGAATCGGCTTTCGGCGCCTATGCGGAGAAGGCCGGAGCCTATGCCAGGGAGAAAAGAGTGCCCGCGCTGCTTTCCGTTGCCAGAGAACTCGTGTACAGGGACAAGGCGCCCTGCGACCCCGCATTCGCCGAAAAGATGTTCGCCGCTGCCGAGGCCGCGGGCGGCGCGGAGGCTTTTGACGATGAGCTCTTGTTCATGCGTGCCTCCAACCTGGAAGCGGCCGACGAACTTGGCGGGGCCCTGGAGGGATACCGGAAGCTGCTGGCGAAGTTTTCTTCAAGCTCTCATGCGGAAGCTGCCCTGTTCCGCGCCGCTGTCCTTTCTGAGTTCGTGGCGCGCGACGCGAAGGCCGCCCGCGGATATTACGAGCAGCTTGCCTCCCATCAGCCCGCGGACGCCTGCACGCTGGCAGCCCTTTATCAGATGGGGCTGCTGAAGCAGTGGGAGCAGGACCCTGCTGCCGCAAAGGAACTGTACGCCAAAGCCCTGCAGGCAGCCGGTGACGGGTATCCCGAGACAAAAGCGCTGATCCAGGCCAGGATGCAGGAGATAGAGAATTCAAAGCCCATCGATTTCGCGCTCAAGACCTTCCTTGACAACTCGCTGGGCGAGACCGGAGCGACGTTCGACATGTCCAGGGCCCAGATCAAGTCGCCCCTCGTTCAGCCCGCTTCAGGCGAGGAATTGACGCTGACCTCTTCGGCTATGCCCGGAGAGAGCGGATGCACCCAGGTGGTCCTGTCCCATTACTGGGCGGGCAACCTCGGCTCGGCCAACCCCGGCGGCGACCAGCCGTCTTTCTCCACTACCTACAAGGAACCGGGACCGAAAGCGATCTTCCTTACCGTCATGTCGCCGGCAGGCGTGGTCGACAGGGCGATAAAGCTGATAGACGTCAAATAATCATTATTCTCATCTATGAGAAGGAGGTAGCCCCCGAATGGAGCCATCAAAGTCCACCCATCACCAGACAGCCCGCGCTGACCGCGTCTCTATTTTCCAGAAGATAGTCTACAGCATCGGTTCACTCGTCAACCAGTTCCAGGCGGCGGCCATCGGTCAGCTGGTCCTTGTTCTGAACCTCGGTCTTGGCATGAACCCGGCCCTGGTCGGGATAATCGGCGCCATCCCCCGCTTCGTAGACGCCTTTTCAGATCCCCTCATCGGTTACACTTCCGATAATACGCGGTCCCGCTGGGGGCGCCGCAAGCCTTTCATCTTCTTCGGCGCCATCTCTTCAGGGATTCTTTTCGCCTTGATGTTCCAGCTCTACAAGGGACATACCGAGAGCTTCTATTTCTGGTATTTCCTCGGCCTCCAGTGCCTCTTCATAATCGCGTTCGCCTGCTACTCGATCCCGTGGATCGCCCTCGGGTACGAGATGACGCCTGATTATCATGAGCGCACCCGCCTTCAGGGGTGGAGCAGCATGTTCTCCCAGATAGCCTGGATCATCTCCCCGTGGTTCTTCAAGATCATGAGCAACAAGCAAATGTTCCCCGACATCGTCGTCGGCGCCAGGTCCCTGGCTATCTGCGTCGGCGTCTTCATCATTGTCGGCGGCATCCTGCCGGCGATCTTCAACCGCGAGATGTTCGGCAACCTGGCCAAGCCCAATAAGGCAAAAGGAGCCCTGAACGTCATCAAGGACCTCTGGCGCAACTGTCTGACCACGTTCAAATGCCTGCCGTTCGTCAAGCTCTGCGCGGCGACGTTCCTGATCTTCAACGGGTTCATGCTCGCCTCGGCCTTCACCGCGTATGTCATCTTCTTCTATGATTACGGCGGGGATTACTCCAAGGGCGGCACGCTGCTGGGCTGGTTCGGCACGTTCAGCTCCATCTGCACCTTCTTCGCGATCTCGCTGACCACCTGGATCTCCAGCAAACTGGGGAAGCGCAAGGCGTTCCTTATCACGATGTCGCTGGCGATCATCGGGTACGCGCTCAAATGGATCGGGTATAATCCCGCCCATCCGTACCTGCTGCTGATCGCGGCGCCGTTCATCGCGTTCCATCTCGGGTCGCTCTTCACGCTGGTCAGCTCCATGGTCGCCGACGTCTGCGATCTCGACGAGATAAAGACCGGTACCCGCAGGGAAGGGATCTTCAGCGGCATCTACTGGTGGATACTGAAGGTGGGGATGGCCGGCGCGTCGCTTTTGTCCGGATATCTCCTCAACTGGACCGGGTTCAACATCGCTCTGGCCGGCAATCAGTCGCCCGATACGCTTTTGTACATGAGGCTCTGCGATATCGGCATCCCGATCATCACCTCCCTGATCGCCATTTACATCATCATGACCTTCGACATCTCGGAAGCGAAGGCGTATGACATCCGCGCGCAGGTCGAGAGGCGCAGGGAAGAGAGGCGCAGAGAAGAGCGCCGGGTCAGCGATGAAAGAAGGAAAGAGGACAGAAGAGAGTCGTAATAAGACGCAGGGATAGATAAAGAGACGGGCTAAAGATACGGGGACGGGTACTTGAGGGACATACCTTTATGTGTTTCCTGAAAGTACCCGTCCCCGTTTTTACTCCCGTTCCCGTTTCGGGTTGTTCAATTTGAAGAAATTACTCGTCTTGCCGTTCTTCATGTGTTCCTGGAACTGGAAGACCAGGTGGCGCGTATCGAACGACTTGAACCAGTAGTCCCAGCCGATCTTCCTGAGTTCCTGCCCCCCGTAATCGGGGAAATCGAGCCGCAGCACCCCCGGTCTTTTCCCGTGTTCGGTGCCCTCGATGGTCGCGGGCTTGGCCTTGCGGTTCTTAGCCCACTCCATGATCACATCGTGACTGCGCGTCACCAGCGACTGTCCTTTATGGTCTTCGTGCTGTTCCGGAGACTTTATCCACTTCCCGCTCGGGAGCGAACCGGCGGACTTCCTGCCTGATGACCGGCTTTTCCGCTGTTTTTTCGCCATAAAATCCCCTCCTTATTCCATATTTAGATAATAGGATAAAAAAAGAAGAGGGGAAAGATACCCGATTCTGCTTTTTGCTGTTGCAAATCCTCAACTGATGATATAATGTTGCAAAATCATTTTAAGCGAAGGATTTGCATGGGTCTATCCCTGAAATCAGTCGAAGATGTATCGGTCATAAGGAAGTTCCGCATTTTCTATATCCTCCTTGCCGCGATCCCGTTCGCCATCCTCGCCACGCTGTTCATCATCTTCTATCTTTCCGACGATATCCGCGATAACTCGACCCTGCTGTTCTGGGCTTTTGTGATCGTCGGGATGTTCATGGCCATAACCTTCTTCGCCCTGCGCCACACCCTTTCGCGGCTCCAATCAGTCACCAAAGACGTCAGCGCGGCTCTTTCAGGCGGACGTCCCCAGCGCATAGATCTTAAGAGCTCCGGGGACAACGAGATCGCGCAGATCGCCCGTTCTTTCAACGATGTGGTAAAAAGGCTCGAGGAGACCATCGGGGAACTGGAGCGTTCCAAGAACATGCTCCAGGACATCCTGACCAAAGTCGCGAGCGGCGTTTCTTTCACTGAGAACATCAACGCATTCCTCGACCTGATCATGAAGACGACCGTAGGCGCGGTCGATGCCAAATACGGCCTTCTGCTGATAAGGGACGAACAGCAGGGATCGCTTCAGGTCAGGAGTTCATGGGGATTCTCCGATGCGGGCATGAAGACCAAACGCATCGCCGATACGCTGGGAGCGGTTGAGTGGCCTCTCCGGCAGAAACAGCCGCTGCTGGTGCCTTCGTTACAGCGAGGACAAGTGGAGCGGTTCGAGGAAGGATTTGAACCTCCATTGATGAGCGTGCCGCTGATATACCAGAACGACGTCATCGGGGTTCTCGTGCTCAGCGGGAAGGTCCTGGGGGAGAATTTTACCCAGGACGATATGCTGATAGTCTCTAACATCGCCGCCCAGCTTTCCATGGCGATGGTCAACGCGCATCTCCATGCCGACGCCCAGCGGACGTACCTGGAGACCATCTCGGCGCTGGCGATGGCGGTGGAAGCAAGGGATGTCTACAGCCGCGGCCATTCGGACAGGGTGGGGGTCTACAGCGTGCGCATCGCGGAGAGGATGGAGCTGGGAGAACAGCGGATACGGACCGTGCGGGAAGCGGCGCAGCTCCACGATGTGGGCAAGATCGGCATCAGCGACGATATCCTGCGCAAACCGGGCAAGCTCGACCAGTACGAGTGCGAGATCATACGCCAGCATCCGGTCATCGGAGAAGGCATCATCATGCCCCTGCACGGTTTCAGCGTCTTACGTGATCCCATCCGGCATCATCACGAATGGCTCAACGGCGAAGGGTATCCTGACAAGCTCAAGGGAGACCAGATATCGCTCGAGGCGCGGATCCTGACGGTCGCCGACGTCTATGACGCGCTTACCACGGACCGGCCGTACCGCAAGGCCATGAGCTGGCAGGAAGCCAGGCAGGAACTGGTCAACTACAAGGGCATCAGGTATGACGCGGAGGTCGTTGACGTGTTCGTCAGCCTGATGGAGGAGAATGCCGATGTTCGAAACAACATTTAAGACAAGCATGGGCGTCAGCAAGGTCCTCGGAGGGATATCGGGGGACTATTTCAGCTTTTTCTGCGAGAAGTGCGGGAGCAGGATACGCGTCAGGTATGTGGGCCATGAGAACCTGACACCCTGTTTCGAGAGCGTCTGCAAATGCGGGGAGAAGACCAGATTCAAGTCGATCATCTCCGACCTTCCGAACGGCCAAGCCGGATCTAAGACAGATTGAACCTCTAGAAACCGAGAGAGACTCTTACCCCGGCCTCGGTCGTGGTGTTTTTCGGCTCCCAGCCGTAACCCCAGACCGTACCGCCGCCGTATATCGTGCTCGTATCCGATTTCTTTATATTCCAGTACGTGAAATAAGGCTCGATCTTCAGGTCCCAGTCGGGATTCGATTTCTTCAAGAAGACCGACGCGCGGTACCCGTATCCTTTGGTCTGTGTGTTGCGCAGATCTGAGAAGAAAGGGTCCGCGTCGCTGAGGTGGCTGATCTGCCTTCCCCACCAGAAAAAGTCATATTCGCCTTTGGCTCCCACCGACCAGCCTTCAGGATTATCGATGCCGCCGCTGCCCAGGAACTTGGTTAACTGGATGCCGAGGGGGCTGTAGATATAGTTGGATTCACGGTCGTAGCCGGCATGACCGGTGGAGGTGAGCCTGCCGGCAGAGTCGTTGTTGAGGTACCTGTACCCGACGCCGGTGTAAGGTATCAGCGACCAGGATCGGCCCGAGAAGTTCCCTGAAGGCCCGACGAGTTCAACGCCTCCCAGTCCGCGCAATTCAGCAAGGAAATTCGTGTCCCCGTTTGAGCTCCCCGTGTTCACGCTGGTGTAATCCACCGTCCCGCCCTCGATATTCCCCTCGATCGCGAGGTACCATCTTCCTAAGAGAGTGGACATGGCACCGTTCAGCCCGTACATGATCCCGGTATTCTTCATCACGCCGGGTTCTTTGTACTCGAAATTGGATACGGAGATCCCGATCTCGTATTTATTCACAGGGTCATCTTGTAAAGGGTAGGCGGAAAAGGGGAGGGAAAGCAGGAAAAAACCACAGAGGCAGAGAACACGGTTTCTCACGGTATACCTCCTTAAGTAGCATTACTGTGAGTCTACCACCAAAAGGCCTGCCGATAAAGCTTTTTTAAGCCTTGCGAGGACGTCAGTT
>JBLMZF010000006.1:0-3707 GCA_050258655.1 Deltaproteobacteria bacterium
TTCTATCATTTCACCAGTTTTGTATATGAGACCAGGACCACTCCGGTCTTCGGCAAGTTCCTGTACCGGCCCATCGCGGCCGGCGTGTTCAGGACCGCGTCTTTCATGAAGCGGCTCCAGGCCGGCAGCATCCACGTCTATATCGGCTACATCTTCCTGACGCTGGTGCTGCTTTTGATGTTCTTGAGGTAGACGGATGGATATTATCGGACAGATAGCTGCTGTGATCATGCTCTCGCCTCTGGTGTCAGGCGTGATCACGAAGATCAAGAACGACCTGCGCATGAGAAAGGGGCAGGGGATCCTTCAGCCGTACTATAACCTCGCCAAGCTTATGGGGAAGGATGAGGTGGTATCGGAGACGGCTTCGTGGATATTCAAGGCCGCGCCTTTTGTGATCATGGCGTCATCGCTGGCAGGGCTTTTCCTGGTCCCGCTCGCTGTGCCTGCCCGGGATTTCCCCGGCGACTGCCTGGCGCTTATCTTCGTGCTGGGGCTGGGAAGGTTCTTCATGGCGCTGGCTGCACTCGATACCGCGAGTTCTTTCGGCGGCATGGGTTCTTCCCGCGAGATGTTCATTTCGAGCCTCGCCGAACCGGCGGCCTGCCTTGCGTTCTTCACCGCGGCGCTTCCCGCCAAGACGACGATGATCGCCTGGATGGGGCAGGGAGGGTTCCACGTCTCCGCCCTCGGAGCCTGCTGTGCCCTGGCGATGGTCGCTATCGCCGAGACCTCGCGTATCCCGGTCGACAACCAGGAGACGCATCTTGAGCTGACGATGATCCACGAAGCGATGGTGCTGGAATATTCGGGCAGGAGGCTCGCGCTTATCGAGATGTCTTCATATATCCGCCAGATGGTCTGGTTCAGCCTGATCGCCTGGCTGGTGTTCCCCGCGGCCCCCGCGTACCTGTTCCCGGTGAAGATACTGGCGATCGCGGCGCTGGTCGCGGTCCTGGAGGTTTCCGTCGCCAAGATGAGGCTGTTCCGGGCGGCGGATTATTTCGGTTTCGCGTTCGTGCTCGGCCTGATCTCGGCCGCTGCTGCGATATTCGGAGTGTAGATGGAACTGCTTATCCTTTTCGGGGTACTTGCCGGCACGTACATGATGGCGATCGCCAAGCGCGTCACGTCGCTGGTGCGCAGCTTCAGCACACAGTCGCTGTTCCTGGCCGCGTTCGTGTTCCTCTCCGGCTTCAGGGAGCATAACTTCGAGCTGTTCCTGGTGGCGGCGCTGTTGTTCGTCGTCAAAGGCATCGCCATACCGTATTCGCTCGAACGGATCCTCAAGAAGATAAAGGTCGGCGAGAACATCGGCATGTTCCTCAACAGCCAGCTGTCGCTCCTGGTCGTGCTCCTGTTCACCTGGCTTTCGTGGGGGTTCGGCAGGATGCTCGTGCCCGAGCAGGGCAGTGTCGAGGCGTTCAGGCTGACCGCTTCGTTCTCGGTCATCCTCACCGGCATCTTCATCATGATGACGCGCATGAAGGCGGTGACCCAGGTGGTCGGGATCCTGGTCATGGAGAACGGGGTCTTCCTGCTGGGCGCCTGCGTCACCGGCGGCATGCCGTTCTTCGTGGAGATAGCGCTGTTCTTCGATGTCTTTATCAGCGTGCTGATACTCAACGTGTTCGTTTACCGGATCAACAAGATGTTCACGCACATCGACGTGGACAAGCTCAATTCGCTCAAGGGATAACATGGGACTGCTGATCGTACTGGCCATCCCGCTCGTACTCGCTCTGGCCTCGTCGCTTACCGGACGCAAGCCGCTGCTGGACAGGCTGCATATAGCGGGGTACGCGGTTTCCGCGCTGGCGGGCGGCATGCTTTTATTCGACTGCCTGTTCGCCGGAAAGGATCTCTATTTCCTGCGTTCGTTCCTTTTCGCGGACGCGCTCAACGCGTTCTTCATCTTCACCGTTTCCGTGGTCACGTTCTGCGCGGCGCTTTACTCCGCGGGCTACCTGGCCAAGGATATCGAAAGGAAGGCGATCACCCCGGCGATGGTCCGGCCCTATTATCTGCTCCTTGACCTGTTCGTGTTCACGATGCTCCTGGTCCTGTCCGTCAACAACCTCGGCTTCATGTGGATCGCCATCGAGATGACCACGCTGGTGTCGGCGTTCCTGGTCGGTTTTTACAGGACCAAGGAATCGGTTGAGGCCTCATGGAAGTACATCATCGTCTGCACCGTGGGCATCATCATCGCCCTGATCGGCACAATCCTCTATTATTACGCCGGCTCACGCACCGGCTGCGCGGGGAGCCTTAACTGGACGAGCATGTTCTCCTGCGCGGCGACCCTCGACAAGAACGTCTTACGGATCGCCTTTGTCTTCATTCTGATCGGTTTCGGCACCAAGGCGGGGATAGCCCCGATGCATACCTGGCTGCCTGACGCGCACAGCCAGGCGGTCTCGCCGGTCAGCGCGCTGTTGTCCGGAGTGCTGCTCAAGACCGCGCTCTACGCGATCATCCGTTACGCGATGATACTCAACGCCTGCCTCGGGCAGTCGCTTTTCTCGGGGAAGCTGTTCGTGCTGTTCGGCCTGGTCTGCCTGGCCATTGCCAGCGGCTTCGTCTTCGTGCAGAGGGACCTCAAGCGCCTGCTCGCATATTCCAGCATCGAACATATCGGGATCATCTGCATCGGGCTGGGGGTGGGAGGAGTGCTCGGTTTCTGCGCCGCGCTGCTGCACGTGTTCAACCACGCGGTCACCAAATCGCTGATGTTCTTCTCCGCGGGCAGGATGGTCGGCCATTACGGGAAGCATTCGATGTCATCCATCCGCGGCGTCATACGGACGATGCCTTTTGTCGGTCCGGTTTTCCTGCTGGGGGCTTTCGCGCTCTCAGGGTTCCCGCCGTTCTCGCTGTTCGTGTCCGAGCTGCTGGTGCTCGTCGCGGCGTTCCTCAAGGGTTCCTACTGGACGGCGGGGCTGGTCATAGTGTTCCTGGCCCTGATGTTCGCGGGCCTCATGTTCCATTTCTCGCGCATGCTCTTCGGCCGCCGCCCCGAGGGACAACCGGAGGCAAAAGAGCCGTTGAGCATTAAACTTGCCCTGTTGCTGCTGCTTTTGATCATGACCGCTGCCGCTGTTGCCGTGCCGATGCTGGCCGGGTCGCCTGCGGCGGCGAGGCTGGCGTTCTTTGCCGGAGGATAGATGGACTGGAAGACAGTGCTGGAAAAATTACGGTCCGAAACGGAGATCATCGAGACGCGCGAGAACGCCCGTGACGAGGTGTATATCACCGTCGCCTCTTCCGGCTTTGCCCGCGCCTGCTGTGCACTGCATAAACTGCTCAACGCGCCGGTAGCGATGATGTGGGCGACCGATGAGCGGTCGGTCAACAATTCCTTCGGTATCTGGTGCGGCTTCCGCGCGCCCGCGTTCAAGAGATGGGTCTTCGCGCGGACCTCGGTCAGCGCCGCCGACCCGCGTTTCGAGGGTTTTTCGCGCACCGTCTATTCCGCCAGCCTTTTTGAGCGCGAGATAAAGGAGATGTTCGGTATCGAGCCGGCCGGGTCTCCCGACCTGCGCAGGCTCAGGCTCCACAGCGAGGTGTGGCCGGAAGGGTTCTACCCGCTGCGCAAGGATTTCAAGATGCCTCCCAAGACGGGCGGAGGTCCGGACTTCCAGTTCGCCCGCGGTGAGGGCGAAGGGATATTCGAGGTGCCGGTCGGCCCGGTCCACGCCGGCATC
>JBLMZF010000007.1:0-22645 GCA_050258655.1 Deltaproteobacteria bacterium
AAATAACTGATTACACTCACAAGATTATTGGCTGTTCCGATTTCCAAAGAATAACGGGGAGACAGAAAAAACCAATCGGTTGCGACATAACCTAATATGCTGCAGACTACTGCCGGCCCCAGTCCACCAAACCAGCTTGTTGACAGCACAGCCACATAGAAAAAAGACAGAACAAGTTGGTTCTCGGTAAGAAACGGGTCGAGCGCGGTCCTTACAAGAACAGCCAGCGCAACGCAGACTACAGCGAAAACATATTTCGCAATGGTGAGCCGAAACAAAAAAAGCAATCCTCCTGTTGAGAATTGCCTTGTCCGTATACCTCCGTTAACCGCCATCAACCCCCCCTATGGAGATACACCCAAAAACCCTCAATTAAAATCTACAGTCCCTGTCAAACACCTTTGCTGTTAAAAAAGCGGTCTTAACCAGCTCATATATCGCGGGAAATTCACACTCTTTTTCTAGTCTTATAATCATTTACTTTATAAATAAAAAAAACGGAGAGGCAGGGATTCGAACCCTGGGACCCTTGCGGATCACATGTTCTCCAGACATGCCCGTTCGACCGCTCCGGCACCTCTCCAAAATCTGGATAGTCTTATAATTATATCAGAAAATCGGCTGGCCCGATCATTATCCGTGCTAATCGGGCTGACCTTTTCTTAATCGTTCAAGATTGGTTTTTGCTTCTGATGAATGCTTTAAAACGAAATCGGGATTCGAGCAAGAATAATCCTTGCATTCAGCACACTTCGAACAGTCTAAACCACAATAAGCTATCGTCTTTAACATCTTGACCTGGAAATCTGGCGGAGAGGGTGGGATTCGAACCCACGTGAGCTTGCGCCCAACCGCTTTTCGAGAGCGGCCCGTTATGACCACTTCGGTACCTCTCCAGGGATTATTTATTCTAACAGAAACCCGGCTCTAAATCAAGGCGGTATCAGGCCTTGGCCATCTCCAGGCTGATGCGCTTGAGCGCCAGGTCCACCGCCAGCACCTTTACCTTGATGATATCCCCTACCGAAACGATGTCATGGGGATCCTTCACGAATCTGGTGCTCATCTTGGAGATATGCATCAGCCCGTCCTGATGGACGCCGATATCCACAAAAGCGCCGAAATTGGCGACATTGGTGACCACGCCGTCAAGGACCATGCCGACCTTCAGGTCCTCCAGCTTGTTTATCTCCTGGCTGAAGGTGACCGTGGCGAATTCCTTCCTCGGGTCGCAGCCGGGCTTCTTGAGCTCCTGCATGATGTCCTTTAAGGTCGGCAGTCCGACAGAATCCGTCACATACTTTCCCGGATCTATCCTGGCTACCAGGTCCCCGCTGCCGATCAGCTTCCTGATATCCACGCTCAGATCAGCTGCTATTTTACCGACCACCTCGTACCTTTCAGGATGGATAGCGGAATTGTCCAGCGGATTATCCCCCTGCGCGATCCTGAGGAACCCCGCGCACTGCTCGAAGGTCTTCTCTCCCAGCTTCGGCACCTGGAGCAGCTCCCTCTTGTTCTTGAATGAGCCCTTCTCAGCGCGGCAGCGGACGATATTGCCGGCGACCGTCCTGCCGATGCCGGAGACATACGACAGCAGCTCGGCGGAGGCGGTGTTCAGCTCGACGCCGACGTAATTGACGCAGGACTCGACGGTCGCGTCCAGCGAATTCTTCAGCCCGGCCTGATTGACATCGTGCTGGTATTGTCCGACGCCGATCGATTTCGGGTCGATCTTGACCAGCTCGGCCAGCGGGTCCTGGACCCTCCTGGCGATGCTGATCGCCCCGCGGACGGTGACGTCAAGATCGGGGAACTCCCTGATCGCGACCTCGGAAGCGGAATAAACGGAAGCGCCGGCTTCACTGGCGACATAGACCGTGGCCTTCACCTTGTTCTTTTTGACGATGTCGTTGACGAAAGAACTGGTCTCCTTCGAAGCCGTCCCGTTGCCGATGGAGATAAGCTCTATCTTATATTTCCCGATAAAACCCATCAGGACCTTTTCGGCCTCCTCCATCCGGTTCTTCTCATGAGGAAAGACGGCCTTATATTCCTTGAAATTCCCGTTGCGGTCGATGACCGCGACCTTGCACCCGGTCCTGAAGCCCGGGTCGATCCCCATGATCATCTTGTTCCCGGCGGGAGGCGCCAGTAGAAGATTCCTCAGGTTCCGGGCGAAGACCCTGATCGCTTCCGTCTCGGCGAGCTCAAGCGCCCTCAGGAACACCTCTATCTCGAGAGACGGGAATAGAAGTCTTTTATAACTGTCGGCCAGCGCCAAACAAAGCTCATCCGTGAATATGGATTTCCTGTTCCGGACAACATACCCTTCAAGCAGGTCCAGGCCCTTTGTTTCATCTATCACTACTTTCCAGGAGATCACTTCTTCCTTGGCACCCCTGCGTATCGCCAGGATAGTATGCGAGGCGAGGTTCTTGATCAGGCCCGAAAAGTCATAATACATCTGGAACTTCGACTCCTTGCCGACCCAATCCCTCATCACTTTCGAACAGAGTTTTCCGTTGTCCCAGATATAATTTCGCAGTTTTTCCCTTACGTCCGCTTCTTCGGCCACCTTCTCGGCCACGATATCTCTCGCCCCTTCCAGCGCCTGTTCCGCGGTCTCAACGCCTTTCTCAGGATCGATATACTTTGCGGCGAAGTCCAGCTTGGAGCCGTTGGAGGTCATCTGCAGCAGGATAAGGTCGGCCAGCGGCTCCAGCCCCTTCTCTTTGGCGATCGTGGCCTTCGTCCGTTTCTTCGGCTTGTACGGCAGGTACAGGTCCTCGAGCTTCCCCTTTTCCCTGCACTGGATGATCTGCTCTTCCAGATCGGGGGTCAGCTTGTCCTGCTCCCTGATGGTCTTGAGGATCGTCTCCTTGCGCTTCTCCAGCTCGGTGTAATACACCAGCTTCTCGCTGACGTTCCTCACCTGGACCTCGTCCAGACTTCCCGTCCTCTCCTTACGATAGCGGGAGATGAAAGGCACCGTCGCTCCTTCCTCAAGAAGGGCGACAGTATTGGCCACCGAGATCGCGGGCAATTGAAGGTCGGTGATGATGTTCTTAAGGATTATCTCTTTGTCCATTGTTTAATGATATCGTTTTCAAGCAAAAGACCGATGCCATAAAGATCGCATGGGCACCGGTCTTCTACAATGCCTTGCCTTATTTAGACTTCTTTTTGGCCGGTTTCCCGGGAGCCTTCCGTGCCTTATTCGCGGGCTTCTTCTTCGTCTCAGGCCTTTTCCTTGCCGCGGGCTTCTTCTTCTCGACCGGCTCAGGTTTCGTTTGGACCTGGCTGGTCTGGACAGAAGCTGTCTCCTGCGGCTTAGGCTCGGCTCTCTTTAATGAGTTATTGGCTTTGCGTACCGCGAAACATTCGCGGCAGTAAACAGGACGGTCTCCGCTGGGCTTGAAAGGCAATTCGCACTCTTTATTGCAGTCCGCGCAGATCGCCTTGAACATCGGCCTTTCCCTTCGCTGGTGCTCCTGTCTGGGGGCGTTCTGGACATGCGCCGGTTGAGGCTGCTGCGGCCGGGGCGGATTCTGCTGCTGGTTCCTGTCAGCGCGCGATAACTGCTGCCGGGCCTGTTCCGCGTGCGAGAGGTTCTGCTCGTGCTCATGAGCGGGCGTCGAGTAGACAAGTCTCGTCGGTGAGACCTGGACAGCCAGGGCGTCGAGCTTCTTCTCCAGCGTGACCAGCCGCTCCTGTATCTTGTTCAATAACGGGACGATATCCTGATTGTTCATGCTTCTCCTTGCTTTTCTTTTAGGTTTAAAAAAACGGTGGGAGTGAGATTCGAACTCACGGTGGACTTACGCCCACAACAGTTTTCAAGACTGCCGCTTTCAACCGCTCAGCCATCCCACCGAGCTCATAAAGCATTTATCCAGACGCGAGGCCCGGCGAGTGCGAAGAAATTTTCAGAGAAAATTTCGAGCGATTACGAGCAGGGCCAAAACAGCGTTTACGGACCGGGCAAATCTAATTAAGAACGAATATCTGCTTTGTCACCGTCATCCAGAGGTCGCGCGCGGCCTCGAAAGAACCCTGGAAGAACCCGACGAACGAGAACTTGTCGACCAGCAGGCTCAGCATGAACGCGATGAACAGAAGGTCCAGGATATAGATCAGCGTAAAGCTGAACGCGTAATTCGCCTTGAGCCAGTCGTTCTGACGGGACCTGAGCGTCTTCGCGGAGAAGATGATGTGCAGGGCCCAGCTGAAGCCTCCCAGGAACACAACGATACCGGCGGCGTCCCGCGGCGTGAACCAGAACCGCAGCAGCGGGTACGAAGCGAATACCAGGATCGCGTAGATCGGCAGGATGAACGGGCACACCTTGACCAGCGGCGCGAAGAACTTGAAGATGAACGCCAGTATCTTCTGCCCCTTGTTGTAGACCACCGCCGGTTCATAGATGAACAGGTACGTGATCAGGAACGCGACGATCCCGGACCAGAAACAGGTCTGCAGGGTCGGGTCAGCCAGCTTGAACTTGGTGAAGAAACCGCGCGAGCCCGCGTAGACGAACGCAAGGAACGTCAGCCCGAGCAGGAGTTTGAGGATCGCCAGCGACTTGTGCGCCAGGTCCTGGAGTCTCTGCTGGAGTTTTCCCGGCTGGGGTTTCATCCCCCCCTCTTCGGCAAGTCCCGGGTCGAGTTTAGACCAGTCGATGTTCTCTTCCTTGAGACCCTTTGCCATTATGCCCCCTTCGTTATCCGCTCAACGCCGCCCATATAGGGCCTGAGGACCTCGGGTATTACCACGGAACCGTCAGCCTGCTGGTAATTCTCAAGTATTGCGATGACCGTGCGCGCCATGGCCACGCCGGAACCGTTGAGCGTGTGCACGTAATCGGTCTTCTTGGTGTCTTTCCTGCGGAACTTGATCCCCGCCCTGCGCGCCTGGAAGCTCTCGAAATTGGAGCAGCTCGACACTTCCAGCCACTTGTCCATGCCGGGCGCGTACGCCTCGAGGTCATAGCATTTGGCGGCGGCGAAGCTCAGGTCCTGCGAAGAAAGGCAGATCACACGGTACGTCAGCCCCAGCGCCTTCAGCACGTCTTCAGCTTCTCCGACCAGTTTCTCGTGCTCCGCGTATGAAGTCTCGGGCACGACGAACTTGACCATCTCGACCTTGTCGAACTGGTGGACGCGGACAAGGCCGCGTGTATCCTTGCCGTAAGAACCGGCCTCCCTCCTGAAACAGGCGGTATAGGCGGTATGATACATCGGCAGCTGCGATTCATCAAGGACTTCGTCATCGTACATGTTGGTCACCGGGACTTCCGCTGTCGGGATCAGGAAAAGGTCTTCGGCAGAAAGCTTGTACATATCCTCTTCCATCTTGGGAAGCTGTCCGGTCCCGGTCATCGCCTTGCGGTTGACCAGGTACGGCGGCGCTATCTCGGTATACCCGTGCTTCGAGATGTGCATATCAAGCATGAAATTTATCAGCGCGCGCTCAAGACGGGCGCCCAGACCCTTGAAAAGCACGAAATTCGAGCCGCTGATCTTGGTGGCCCGGGCGAAATCGATGATATCGAGTTCCTGCGCGAGGTCTATGTGGGTCTTCGCCTGGAAAGGAAGCGTCTTCGGCTCGCCCACAGTACGCTCGATGCGCGCCTTGGACGGGTCGCCGACCGGCACATCCTTATTGACCATGTTCGGCACGGTCAACAACCAGCCTTCGAGCTTGGCGTCTATCATCTTAAGGTCCTTCTCCAGGGCGTCCCCGCGGCCTGAGATAGCCCTCATCGCGAGGATCTTCTCCTTCGGGTCCTTCTTCTCCTTGAGCAGAACGCTGATCTCGTCATTAGCCTTGTTCTTCTGGTTGCGCAGGTCCTCGAGCTCGGTAAGGACCTTCCTGCGCTCGGCGTCCATCTGCAGTCCGAGGTTCAGGTCGACCTTCGAGTTGCGGTCGCGCAGCGACTTCTCGACCGCTTCCTTGTTCTCGCGTAAGAATTTTATATCAAGCATTTTCTCCCCTTATCCTTTTATGACTCCGACCGGTCTCATGCGGCACACACGCTTCGATATACCGGCATTATGCACGACATCTACGACGTCATTGACGTTCTTGTAAGCTTCAGGCGCTTCCTCGGCCAGCGTTTCCCTGCCGGTAGCGCGCACGACGATCCCTTTTGCGGATAGTTCTTTGAGAAGATGGCCGGTGTTAACGGACCGGATGGCGGCGGAACGTGATTTCAGGCGCCCCGCGCCATGACAGGTGGAACCGAACGTCTCCTCCATCGCTTTCTGCGTCCCGACCAGCAGGTACGAATTCCTCCCCATGTCCCCGGGTATGATCACCGGCTGGCCCGTCTGCCTGTACCTGTCAGGAAGTTCCGGATGGCCCGGGCCGAAAGCCCTTGTCGCGCCTTTGCGATGGACGCACAGCTTCTTGCGCGCGCCGTCCACTTCATGCTCTTCGATCTTGGCGATGTTATGGGCCACGTCGTAGATCAGGCTCATCTGCATCTTCTGCCAGGACCTGTTGAATACCTTTTCAAAAGAACCGCGGCACAGGTGCATGATGCACTGCCGGTTGTTCCAGGCGTAGTTAGCCGCGCAGCGCATCGCCGCCAGATACGCCTTGCCCTCTGATGATGCCACCGGACAGCAGGCAAGTTCCCGGTCAGGGACCGAGATGCCGTGACTGCGCATCGCGGGGATAAAACTCTGCACGTATTCGCCGCAGATCTCGTGCCCCAGCCCGCGCGAGCCGGTATGTATCATCACCGTCACCAGCCCGAGGTCGAGCCCGAACGCGTCGCAGAGCCTGGCGTCGTAGAGCTGGTCGATGACCTGTACTTCAAGAAAATGGTTGCCTGAGCCGAGGGTGCCGGACTGCGCTTTACCCCTCTTATATGCCCGCTCTGAGACGGCCGAAGGGTCTGCCCCATCGATCGCGCCGTTCTCCTCGGTGCATTCCAGGTCCTCGGAAACGCCGTAGCCATGCTTGACCGCCCAGCCGGCTCCCTTGACCAGGATCTCGCGCTCTTCCTTTTCGCTGACCCTGATCTGGCCTTCTGAGCCTACACCTGTGGGCACGTCTGCGTAAAGACGGTTGACCAGATCGGTCATTCGGTCTTTTATCTCGTCATAATACAGATTGGTGCGAACCAGCCTGACGCCGCAGTTTATATCGTACCCGACTCCTCCAGGCACAATAACTCCGGTCTGCTCAACATCAGTAGCGAAGATGGCTCCAATGCAGGGACCATATCCCCAGTGAATATCGGGCATAGCCAAAGACGCTTTCACGATCCCTGGCAAGTAAGCGACATTTACGACCTGTTCAAGAGCCTTGTCGTTAACAATATCTTTCAGGAGCTTTTCGTCCGCGTAGATAACACCAGGCACCCTCATTCCCGACATGTAACTCTTCGGGATACGGAAACGATACTCATCAATCTTCTCAAGAGGAATGTTATCCATAAAAAAAACTGGCTAGACCAGGAATTTTACACCGGTCAGTAATGTCTCGCCTTCGGTCCTCTGCCACATCACGCGGCCAAGGGCCTCGACATGCTCCGGCGGCTCGCCGGGAAGGTCGAACTCGAGCCTGATGATCATGCCTTTTTCCAGCTTGCTCTTGGTCTCAAGGCACAGCCCGCCCTGGCTGATATCTCGCGTGCTGCCGATATGATAGGACGGGATGACCACGGTATATGTCACCGAAGTATTGACCTCGATACGCGGGAAGACCCTGCGTTCAGCGCCGGTCTTCTCCTGTTCAGGCTTGCCGTTCTGCTGTTCTTCAGACATCGAAGATCACCTCCGCCAGCCAGTCTTTCCCTGACTGTTCAACTTTCAGTCCGTGATAGGTGGCCGCCTTGACCTCGGTCTTGAACTCGTAGGAAGCCATGCTCTCGCCGCGCACCCTCGCCTTGAGGGAATCGGCGCGCAGGCGCTCAATATCGATGTCGGAGACGATCACGTTTTCGGTTGTGGAAAGGGATAACAGTTCGTTGAGCCAGGCCACGAAAAGCTCTTCACGGTTCTCGGCTCCCAGCTCTATGGGGAAATTTCTTTCGGAGGATTGGGTACTTACTTTGCGGGCGATCATGTCGAACATCGACAGAGCCGCATCGACAAACAGGCTCTTCTCGTCAGGCGCCCGGACCCTGATGCCGATGTCAGCCGTATGCTCGATGAACTCGTAATGTAGCTGTCTCACTCCCGCCTTTGCCGGCGGAACGGCCGGGTTGTAGAGAAAAAAATGAGCCGCCTTGGAATCGAACCAAGAACCTTGACCTTAAGAGGGTCCTGCTCTACCGATTGAGCTAGCGGCCCGAGAATAGCCCTATAGGGAAATATTTCCGTTACGAGTGTAATATTGTAACTTAAAAAAAGACGAAATGCAAGTGAATCTATGCGCCTGGCTGGAGTCGAACCAGCAACAGCCAGCTCCGAAGGCTAGTGCTCTATCCAGTTGAGCTACAGGCGCGCTAATCTCCAACCCAACCGCGTAGGTTCGCCCCACGTGATAGCTCAACCCAACCTACGCGGTTCGCCCCAGAAAGTCTATACGATCTCCGCCTTATCGCCAAAAAGCTCCTTTATCTTCTCCAGCCGCTTGGGGTCCGCCGCGCGGACATCCTTCTCTGCTGTGGAACGCACCGGCGAATTAAGCTGTATACGGTCCGGCGCGAGCCGTTCGACGATCTCCTTAAGACGATGGGCGTGCGCCAGGTCGTCGTTGACCCCCTTGACGATCATGACCTCGAGCCAGATCCTGCCGCGGTATTCCTTCCGGAAGGCGGCGATACCATCTATGATCGCCTCAAGCCTCACGGAGGCATGGGGACGGTTGACTTTCTCGAACGTAGCCGTATCTGCCGCGTCGAGGGACGGCACGACCACATCGGCGGCAAGCAGGGCCTTGCGCACTTCGGGCGAGCTCAAGGTCGTCGCGTTGGTGATGACGCAGACCGGCACGGAAAAAGCCTTCTTTATCAGGACGATGAGCTCGCCGATGCCCGCATTGAGGGTCGGCTCGCCGCAGCCTGAGAACGTCACGAACTTGAGCTCCTTCGCCTGCTCAGGGTTGTTCCTGAACCAGGCCTGCAGCTCCTCGAATATATCCTTCACCGGGACGTATTCTTTGATCTCAGTCGAAAGGCTCGCGGTGGGACCGAGCTGGCAGTAGATGCAGTCGAGGTTGCATGTCTTGTGCGGGGTCAGCGACAATCCCAGGGAAAGGCCCAGTCTGCGCGAAGGAACAGGTCCGTAGATGTATTTCATGGCCGTTAAAATAAATGGGGACAGATACGATTCGCCCGTGGCGGAATAAATGGTATCTGTCCCTATTTATTCGTTTATCTACTTTACTTCGATCACCGAGTTCTGGCTTCCGTAGATGTTCGTGACTGCGGGAGTCGCAGGGTCGTTTATCCAGGAGCCGTCGACGAAGAATTTATATTCGTACCTTCCGGGCTTAAGGGCGACCTTGATCGACCAGTTACCCTTCGTGTCTTTCTTGCCGCTCAACCCGCAGGTATCCCAGTTGTTGAAATCCCCGGCCACACTGACCTTCTTGGCCTTGGGCGAATGGAACTTGAAGACCAGACTCTTGGCCTTCGGCGCAGCCGCCTTGGTGCTTACCGTGGTCTTTTTCATTTTATCCTCCTCCTATAAAAGTCCGTACTATATATCTTACAACAACTTAGGGCTGTGTCAAGAGAAAACGGGGAAGGACTTTAAACAGCGACGAGAGAGATTTTCTTCCTGTCCGCTAACGCGATCGCCGCATCCCGGTCAAGGAAGAGGGTCTTGCCGGCTTCGACCGCCAGACAGGAGGCGCCTGAGCGCGCAAGGACCTGGATGGTCCGCAATCCGATAACGGGGATATCGAAACGCATATCCTGTCCGGGACGGGCTACTTTCGCAACGACAAAGCCTTTTCCCGCGAGCGCTCCTGCCCTGCGGATGAGCCTGTCCGTCCCCTCGAACGCCTCGACCGCGATCACCGCCTTGCTTTTGACCGCGACGGAAAGACCTATATCCAGGCGGGCGATCTCCTTCGCCATGGACATGGCGAACTGGATATCCGCCCGTTCCTCCGCGTCAGGCTGGCGACGGGTCAGCGTCCCCTGGCGGGGAACATAATCCTCAAGGTATGTGGTCGAGGACAGGACCTCGAACCCCTGAGCTTCAACCCTCTTGGCGATCTCATCAAAGATGCTTTTTGCCCTTTTGTCCCCTGCCGAGGAAAGGAGTTCCTGTATCAGAGGACTTTCACGCACTTCCCTGCTGAAAAGCCTGTAAGGGCTGATCTGTCCGCACATCACTACGCGGTGAACGCCCTGCTCTTTAAAAAAGGAGTACGCGCGTTCGAACTGCGCAAGGCTGATCCAGAGGGAATGTTCCTTTCCGGCGATGGCCGAAACACGGCGGTCGGTCTCGCCTCTGATGCAGACAGCGGCCACCTGCACGCCGCGTCTGGCGGCTTCCTGGACAAAAAGCAGAGGGAAGTTACGGTTTCCTGCTACAAGACCGATAGTCTCCATAGGCTAAAGTAAAGGGACAGGCTGCCGTTTATTCCGAATGGAGGGAAATAAATGGTATCTGTCCCTATTTATTCTTCGTCGCCGTTATGGGCGGCGCGGCAGGAACGGGTGATGCCGCGGGAAGAGCTCTTGATGAAGTTGATAAGGTAGTTGACATCTTCCGAAGGGTTCTTTTCCTTGTCCAGCTTCTCAAGCGCTTTCTTTACGGGTATACCCGAGTTGAAGATGATGTTAAAGGCCGTATCGAGCTCCTTGATCACAGGGACAGGGAATTTGTTCCTGCGCAGACCGATGCGGTTGAGCCCGAAGACGCGCGCCGGATGACCGTCGCAGGTGGAGAACGGCGGGATGTCCTGGACGACCTTGGAGCAGCCGCCGATGATGGCAAGCTTGCCGATCCGGACGAACTGGTGCACCGCGACGAGGCCGCTGATCACCGCATGGTCTTCGACCACCACGTGGCCGGCCAGAGAACCGCAGTTGACGATGATGCAGTGGTTGCCGATGCGGCAGTCATGCGCGATATGGGCATAGGCCATGATAAGGTTATTGCTGCCGACGACCGTCCTGCCGCCCCCCTCTTCCGTACCCGGATTGAGGGTGGTGAACTCCCTGATCAAATTGTTGTCGCCGATCTCAAGATACGTCTTTTCGCCCTTGTACTTGAGGTCCTGGGGCCGCGACCCGATACAGGCGCCGTTGAATATCTCGTTACCCTTGCCGATCGTCGTATAACCGGTGATATAGGCGTGAGGACCGATAACGGTGCCATCGCCGATCTTGACGTTGGCGTCGATGACCGCGAAGGGGCCGACCACTACATCCTTGCCCAGTTCAGCTTTCTTTGAGACTTCCGCTTTAGGATGGATTTTACGCATCGCTATTCCCCCAATGAGAACATAAGATCGGCTTCCGCGACGACCTTTCCGTCCACTGACGCCGTCCCGTGGACGATGCCGGTACGGGATTTGACCTTCTGCGCCGTCACCTCGAAGACGAGCTGGTCGCCCGGCACCACCATCTTGCGGAACTTGGCGTTATTTATGGCCATGAAATAAGCTATCTTCCCTTTATTCTCTTCCATCGCCAGCATCATCACCCCGCCCACCTGCGCCATCGCCTCGAGTATCAGCACGCCGGGCATGACCGGCTTGCCGGGGAAATGGCCTTCGAAGAAATTCTCGTTCATCGTCACGTTCTTTACGCCGATGACCCTTTTGCCGAGCTCGAGGTGGATGATCTTGTCGACGAGCAGGAACGGCTGCCTGTGGGGCAGTATCTGCATGATCTGCGTGACATCCAGCTTCTCGCCGAACGCCGGCAGATCGCTCCCGGCGACGATAGCCGCGGTTTCCTTCTGGACCTCCGCGAGCTTGCGCACGAACTTGAGATTGAGAGAATGTCCGCTTTTGATCGCGATGATCTGGCCTTTTATCGCACGGCCGAGTATATTGAGGTCGCCGGCCAGGTCGAGGACCTTGTGGCGGACGAATTCGTCGGGAAAACGCATTTTATTGCCGATGACCCCGTTGGTCCCGACGACCAGCGCGTTCTGCTCACTGGCGCCTTTGCCGAGCCCGGCTTTGCGCAGCTCCTCCACCTCCTGTTCGAGACAGAAGGTACGCGCCGGAGCGATCTCCTTCGCGAAGGCCTCAGGCGTCATGCATATCTGGAAGAGGTCGGAGCCGATCTTAGGGTGGTTGTAATCGAGCGTGTATGAGATCTTCAGGGCAGGAGCCGGAAGGCCGATGATGCAGGCGCCGTTCTCCTCAATGAAAACAGGTTCGCGGATAGTGATGTAATGACGTTGCGCCTCCTGCTCCTTGATGCCGGCCTTCGAAAGCGTCTCGACGAACTCAAGGCTGCTCCCGTCGCATCCGGGGAGCTCGGCTGCATCCAGCTCGATATAAAGGTTGTCTATACCCAGGCCCGCCAGCGCCGCCAGGAGGTGTTCGATCGTCGCGACCTGGACGCCGTCTTTCTCAATGAAGCTGTACCTCATGCTCGCCGACTTCGGATGGACATTATCCACGGCGGCCTTGATCGCCGGCTTGCCGGGGAGATCGACACGGAAAAAGACCACTCCGGCATCCTCGGGCGCGGGCCTGAATACGGCCTTTACCACGTTGCCGCTGTGGAGCCCTTTACCGGAAACGATGACCTCACGCGCTATCGTCTTCTGCTTTTCCAATTCTTCTCTCCAATTGTTTCAGTCTTTCATACAGCCTGGGCAGGTTGCGCATCAGCACGAGCATCTTCATCTCATCATCGGCCGGCTGGGCCGGCGACCCGAACAGTACCGAATTCGGCGGCACCGACTTACTGATCCCCGACTTGGCCATGATCACCGAATTGTCCCCTATGGACAGATGGCCTACAACTCCGACCTGCCCGGCAATGGTAACGTTATTGCCGACATCCACGGATCCCGCGATCCCGACCAACGCGACAATAAGGCAGTTCTTGCCGATCGAGACATTATGGGCGATCTGCACCAGGTTGTCGATCTTGGTGCCGTCGCCGATGGAAGTCTTATCGAAACGGGCGCGGTCGATAGTGACGTTGGCGCCGATCTCAACGTCATTGCCGATCACCACGATACCCGTTTGCGGTATCTTGTAATGCACTCCCTGGACGGTCACGAAACCGAAACCGTCGGACCCGATGACCGTGCCGCTGTGCACGATGACGCGGTCCCCGATCACGGTACCCTCGCGGATACTCACGTTCGGGTAGATAAGGCCGTCACAGCCTATGGTAGTCCCGTTCCCGACATAGGCTCCGGCGTGGACAGCGGTCCGGTCGCCGATGACGCAGCCGTCATCGATGACCGCGCACGGTCCCACCGCGCAGCCCTTGCCGAGCCTGGCGCCCTTCGATATCACCGCCGACGGGTGTATGCCGGAAAGCGGCTTGACCTGCGGGGGGTTAAGGAACGAAACGACTTTGGTGAACGCAAGCGACGGGTTATCGGTGCGGATAAGGGGTTTCGTACCAGGGCTCACTTCCCGGCCCGTGATCACCGCGGAAGCGCCCGTCTTATTAAGGAACGGCGTATACCGCGGGTTGGCCAGGAACGTTATCTCGCCCTCTCCGGCATCTTCTATGCCGGCGACACCTTTGATAACTATGCTTCCATCACCGAGGAGCTCGCCCTTGACCAGTTCAGCGATCTCCCTGAGAGTCTTACCCATTTATTTCTTGGAGCCGGGTTTGCCCTTGTTGACGATCTCTATGATCTTGTCCGTGATCTCCAGGGACTTGTCTTCGTAGACCAGGACACGGTCATTGAACACCATCGTGTACCCCTGGCTGGAACAGTAACCCTTGATCGCTTCGTCGATGTCCTTGAGCAGTTCCTTCATCTTCTCGTCCTGCTCCTTGCGCAGGTCGGTGGTCTTCTGTCTCTCGAACTCCTGGAGGTTCTTGACCTTCGAGTCGAGCTCGGGTTTCTTCGCCTCTTTCTCTTTGTCGCTGAGCAGGTTCATCTTGTCGGAAAGCTGTTTGATGTCCGCGATCATCTTATCGCGTTCCTGCTCATAGGCGGCGGTCTTGTCCCCGAGGACCTTGTCGTAGTCCTTGGTCTTCGAATACTCACTGAAGATCTTGCTGAGGTCAACATAGGCAAACTTCATCTCGGCACGGGCCGTCCCCATGAAAAGGAAGCTTGCCAGGATCGCTGCGGTAACCATGACTTTCTTCATTGCGTTCCTCCTGTTAAGTTGTATTAAAACGGGGGTTGTCAGAAACTCTGGGACATGCTGAAATGGAAGCGTCCGTTGCCCACCTTGTCCGAACCGGGCTCCTTGTTCAGCGGTATGCCGTAATCGAGCATGATGGGCCCGATGGGCGTCTTCAGCCTGAAGCCCACGCCGGTGCCCGCTTTGAAACCGCCGTTGCCGATATCGCCCGCCTTCTCCCAGACGTTGCCGATGTCATAGAACGCGGCGACCCGGAAGAAATCGAGGACGGGATAGGTATATTCGAGGTTGCCGACCAGGAGCGATTCGCCGCCAACCGGGTCGCCGGAGAACGGGTCGATGGGCCCGACCTTACGCTCGCGGTATCCCCTGACGGTATATGCGCCGCCGGCGAAGAACCGTTCATAGATGGGGATGCGCTCGCTGTCGCCGTACGCCTTGCCGATACCGAGCCTCCCTCTTGCCTCAAGTGACGAGCCGTGCCAGAGCGGGAAATAATGAGAAGCGCGGCTGAACGACTTCCAGAAATCCTTCGTGCCGCCGAACGGGCCGCCGGCGATCTGGAGGGACGTCGTATCGAAATCACCCTTCGTCGGGTTGAAGACGTTGTCCCTGGTGTCGTAGCTCAGTCCGTACTCGGTACTGCTGATCGAGTTCGTCCCTTGCTCATCGAGCAGGGCCTGTGAGGCCGGGGTGTCGATGTTGCTGATCTTTATGGTATCGTAACGGTACGTGAAGTTGCCCCTCACGTATTCGGAAAGCTCCTTACCGAGACGGATATCGCCGCCGGTGACATCCTCGTCGTATCCGTAACCCGTATCGCTCGAGCGGGAGTGGGTACGCTTGTACAGGTCGAACCCGAACGAGACCGGATAGTCGAAGAGCCAGGGCTCGGTATAGCTGAGTTCGAAGGCCTTCGAAACCGAACCGAACGAAGTCCTCAGTTTCAGGTCCTGCCCCGCGCCGGTGAAATACGGCCAGTTCTTCCAGTCGAAGTTCTTCTGCTCTATCTCCACGAAACCGACCAGTTTGTCGACCGTCGAGTAACCGCCGCCGAAGCTGAACATGCCGGTCTTGGCTTCCTTGACGTCCACGATCAGGTCCTTCTTGTTCGGCTCGGCCGTATCCTCGATGTCATAACTGACCTCGTCGAAAAAGCCGAGGTTCTGCAGCCTCTCCTTGCTGCGCCGCAGTTTCTCGCCGTCGAACCGCTCTCCGGGCTTGAGCCTCATCTCGCGGCGGATGACCACGTCCTTGGTCTTGACGTTGCCGCGGACCTTGACCTTGTTGACGTAGGCGATCTCGTTCTCGACGATGGTGAACATCACGTCGACCAGTCCTTCGCGGCTGAGCGCTGTCGTCGCGTTGACGCCCGCGGAGATATATCCCTTGTCGAAATAAAGCCCCTGGATGTCGGAGACATCTTTCTTCAGCCCCTCAGGCGAAAAGACCTTCCCCGTCACCATGCGCGTGATCTTCGAACGTATATCATTCTCGGACACGTCCTTGTAACCCTTCATGTCCACCGAACCCACGTAATAACGTTTGCCTTCTTCTATAGTAAAAGTCACGTAGATGAACTTGCCGTTGGGATCTATCGAGGTCTGGACGCTCGCGGCGGCGTCGATGTAACCGTTGTTCTGGTAGAAGGTCTTCAGCCTGTCCACGTCCTCCTGCAGCACGTCCTCCTTGAGCACTCCCGAGTTGAACAGCCATGCCCTGCGGGTCTTGATGACCTTGAGCAGCTTTCCGTCCGAATAGTGCAGGTTGCCCTCGATGAATATCCTGCGGATCCGCTGGCGCTGGCCCTCGTTGATATTGAAGTTCACTGTCGCCTTGTTGGTCTTTTCATCCACGTTGGCCGTATCGGTGACGTCCACTTTGCCGTACCCCTTCTTCTCATACAATCCCTTCACGGCCTTTACGTCCTCGCTCAGAGTGGGGTAATCGAGATACTGCCCCTCTTTCGACTTTATGGTCTCCTTGAGCTTGGCATCGCTTATAGCCCGCCGGCTGCCGCTGAACGTGACTTTCTCTATTATGGGGCGTTCCTTTACGGTGATTATTATCTTTACCCCTTCCTTATAGTCCTCGGTATCGATCTTGACGTCGCTGAAATAGCCGGTCAGGTACAGACGTTTCAGGTCGTCGCTGACTATGTTCTCCTGATAGGGGGAACCGATCTTGGTCTTGAGCTTGGAGACGACCGTGGCTTCGCTGATCGACTTGTTGCCGCGGATCTCGATCGCGGTCACGGTCTTGCCGCTGTTGGCACTATCGGGGGCCTGGGCGAAAGAATATGCCGGCAGGAACGCAAACAGCAGAAATATAAAGCATTTAAAAAGCTTTATGAGGGGGGATGTTTTCATGGTTTCCTATTGTAACACAGCTACTTTAAAAAGCAAGCTAAGTTATTCGCCGCCGCTGATCTCTTTCGCCAGGTTCTCGAAACGGGTGAATTCCCGCAAAAAGGCGAGCTTGACCGATCCGACAGGGCCGTTGCGCTGCTTTGCGATGATGATCTCCGCGATCCCTTCGTTCTCGGGGGTGGGGTTATAGTACTCTTCCCTTAGGATGAGCACGACCAGGTCGGCGTCCTGCTCGATGGCGCCCGATTCCCTCAGGTCGGAAAGCTGGGGACGATGGCCTTCCCTGTTCTCGACCGAACGGGAAAGCTGGCTTATGCCGATGACGCAGACATTAAGCTCGCGGGCAAGCGCCTTGAGGCCGCGGGAGATATCGGAGATCTCCTGCTGCCGGCTGTCGGTATAGCCCGAGCCCCTCATCAGCTGGAGGTAGTCGAGGATGATAAGCTTAATGTCGTGCTGCGATTTGAGACGGCGCGCCTTGGCGCGCAGTTCCATGACGGAGATGGCGGGAGTGTCGTCGATGAAGATAGGTGCCTCAGAAAGCTTGCCCGCCGCGGCGGTAAGGCGGGGCCAGTCCGAGGCTGAGAGATAACCGGTCCTGACCTTGTTGGCGTCCACTTTCGCGTGCGAGCACAGGAGCCTCTGCACCAGCTGTTCCTTGGACATTTCAAGGCTGAACAACGCGATGGGGACCTTCGCCACGACACCCGCGTATTCGGCGATGCCCAGAGCCAGGGCGCTCTTGCCCATCGAAGGCCTTCCGGCCACGATGATCAGGTCTGACGGCTGGAGGCCGGCGGTCTTGAGGTCGAACCCGATATAGCCCGTGGGAATACCGGTCACGTGCGCCTTGTTCTGGTAAAGGCGGTCGATCTTCTCCATGCTCTCATGGATGATGTCCTTGAGCTGGAGAGCGGAACCGCTGGCGCGGCTGTCGGTGACCTCGAAGATGAGCCGCTCCGCCTCGTCCACCAGCTCATTGACGTTGCCCTGCTCGTTGGTATGGCACAGCTGGATGACGCGGGTGGAATTCTGTATCAGCGAGCGCAGGATGCTTTTCTCGCGTACGATCTTGATGTAGTGGGCGACGTTGCCGGCCGTGGGGACGGTGTTGACCAGCTCCGTCAGGTAGCTGGCGCCCCCGACGTCGTCAAGGACGCCGATGCGCTTGAGCTCGTCGGTAAGGGTGATGAGGTCGACCGCCTTGCTCTCGTTGAACAGGGAGATGACGACCTCGAAGATCCTGCGGTGGGAATCCTTGTAGAAGGAGTTCTTGTCGAGCGACTCGATGACCGTCCCGATGGCGTTCTCGTCCAGCAGCATCGAGCCGAGGACGGCCATCTCGGCCTGCAGGTTCTGCGGCGGGACCAGTTCGTTGGATATTATCTCGGCCACGGCAATGGAAAGGTGATCCCGGCTTCCGGGAGAGTTACCGTTATTTCTTGACGATCCAGACTTTCAGCGTCGCTGTCACTTCGGGATGCAGCTTGACAGGGACCTCGTAGATCCCCAGCGCCTTGATGGGTTCCTCGAGAGCGATCGCGTTCTTGTCGATCTCGATGCCCTCGTCTGCGAGCGCCTTGGAGATCTCAAGCGGACCGATGCTGGCATAAAGCTTTTCCTTCTCCTGGGTCAGCACCGGAATGGTGAGAGAGAGCTGAGCGAGCTTGTCCTTGAGCGTCTCGGCCTCTTTCTTCTGCTTTTCCATCTTCTGGGCGCGGACCTTCTGCTCCTGCTCGAAGACCTTGACGTTCGACTGAGTCACCATCACGGCCAGGTTGCGCGGCAAAAGGAAATTGCGCGCGTAGCCGTCCTTGACCTTGACCTTCATGCCGGCTTTGCCCAGCCCGGGGACGTCTTCTTTAAGGATTACTTCCATGGTTGTCTCCTAACAGTTATACCCGGCGCCTATTGGTATTGCGCCGGTATGAAACTCGTGTTTCACATTCTGATGTAAGGAAGCAGCGCTATGAAACGCGCCTGCTTGACGGCCCTGGTTATCTGCCGCTGGTGCTTTGCGCAGTTGCCGGTGGCGCGGGCGGAGACGATCCTCCCCCGTTCCTTGATGAACGACTCGAGGGACTTGACGTCCTTGTAGTCGATCACGCGCACCTTGTCCTTGCAGAAACGGCAGACCTTCCTCCTCATCGGGAGGAATGATCTTTTCTTGTCTGACCGCGGTTTTCTGGGTCCTCTACTGGGTCTCATTGTGATTTCTCCTCGCTTTCATCGAGCCATGCGTTTTCCGTTGTGCCTTCCATGGGCACTTCATCGGAGGGGCCGGGGCCGGCCGCGCCGCCCCTTCCGGCAGCCTGTCCGAGGAACTGGACGCGCTCGGCGCTGACCTCGATGACGCTCCGGGTCTTGCCGCTCTCCTTGTCCTCCCACTGCCTGTACAGGAGCCTTCCCTCGACAAAAACGGGCGAGCCCTTGTGCAGGAACTGCCCGCAGCTCTCGGCCATCTTGCTCCAGACGACGACGCTGACGAAACACACCTCTTCCTTCATCTGCTCGTCCCTGCCCTTGAACTTGCGGTTGACCGCAAGGCGCAGTGTCGACACCGCGGTACCCTGAGGCGTATAACGCAGCTCGGGGTCGCGGGTCAGGTTGCCGATAAGCAGCACTTTGTTCAGGCTTGCCATGGTGGCTCCTTGTTGACCTTATTTTTTATCTTCGCCGCTGAGGATCATGACCCTCAGGATGTTCTCGTTGAGCTTGAACGCGTACTTGAGCTTGTCGAGCCCGGCCGTAGGAAGCTCGAAACGCGCCAGGTAATAGACGCCTTCGTCATGCTTCTTGATCGGGAAGGTCAGCTTGCGCCTCTCGGACCAGAGATCACCGCTGGACAGCTTGCCGCCGTTCTTGCCAATGTTGTCCGCGATCTGCCCGAAGAGCGTCTTACGCTCATCCTCGGTCAGCTCGGGCTTGATGATGAACATCGCTTCGTACTTATTCATTCCACCCTCACCTGTTGAACATATTCATTGTTTTCGAAATGCCTTCGACGGTCCAGGACTTCATCGCCGAACACGCCTCAGCGACCATCGTATCCACCTGTTCCCTCTCACCCGCTTTAAAACGGGAGAGGACGTAGTCGGCCGGGTCGATCCTGCCTTCCGGCCTTCCGATGCCCAGCCTCAACCTGCAGAATCCCTGCGAGCCGAGCGAGGCGATGACCGACTTGAGGCCGTTGTGGCCGCCCGCGGAGCCATCTTCCTTGAGCTTGATCCTGCCGGGCTCAAGGTCCATGTCGTCGTGGACGACCAGCAGGTCGGGAAGCTGTATCCTGTGCCTGCGTACGAGCGCGCCTACCGCCGGACCCGAGAGGTTCATGTAGGACAGCGGGACTGCCAGGAGCAGCTCGATACCGTCGATCCTGATCTTCGCGCTTGCCGAGGAGGCGAAGATCCCTTTTTTAAGAACGGCCCGGTTCTCTTCGGCGAATCCCCTGACGGCCTCCGCGCCGATGTTGTGGCGCGTGCCGCGGTACTGGTTCCCGGGATTACCCAGCCCAACGATAAGCTTCATCGGGGGTCTATTTCTTCTCTTCCTTCTTCGGCTTCTCTTCTTTTTCAGCCTTACCTTCGCCTTCGGCCTCAGGCTTCTTCTCCTTGATGACCTCGACTTCAGGCGCCGCCGCACCTTCCTCGCCCTCCAGAGGAGCGACCTCTTCCTTCATCGGGGCGGAGACGGTGACCACGCTGGCCTCAAGATCCGAAAGCACCTTGAGGTTCGCGGGGAACGCGATGTCCTTGACGTGGATCGAATCGCCGATCTTGAGGGCGGAGACGTCCACTTCGATGTTTTTGGGAATGTCGGTGGGAAGACACTCGATCTCGATCTCCCAGAGGATGTGCTCGAGCGAGCCGCCTTCGGACTTGACGCCGACCGCTTCGCCCTTGGTGACCACAGGCACGTTGACCTTGATCGCCTTGGTCAGCGAGATCTCGTTGAAATCGATGTGCATGATGTCGCCCTTGACGGGTTCGTGCTGCATCTCCTTGATCATGCAGGGATGGCCGTCGCCCTTTGCGCCCTTGACCTTCAGCGTGATGATGGCGTTCTCAAGCCTTTTCTGGTGCATCAGCTGGAGGAACGCGTGGCGCGAGACCTTCAGCGCCACCGACGGCTTGCCCTCACCGTAGATGACAGCCGGGATGAAACCGGCGACACGCAGCTCCTTCACTTTCGTCTTGCCCTTCTCCTCGCGGGCTTCGGCTTCAAGCAGGATTTTCTCGTTCATAGCTTTCCTTTGGTTGTTGTGAGGGACGTTCCCCGAGGGACATCCCTTTAGGGGTGTCCCGGAGGGGAATGTCCCACTTCTGTCTTTAATAAAACAGCGAACTTACGGACTCTTCCACATGAATCCGCTTTATCGCCTCGCCGAGCAGGCCCGCCACTGAAAGCACCTTGATCTTGGGCAGCCTTTTTTCCTCGGGAAGCGGGATGCTGTCGGTTATCACCAGTTCCTCGAGTTCCTTGCACTTCTTGAGATTCTCTATCGCCGGCCCGGAGAGGACGCCGTGCGATATCCCGGCGCGGATGCTCTTGCACCCGGCCTTCTTGAGCGCGGAGACCGCCTCGACCAGCGAACTGCCGGTCGCGATCAGGTCGTCGACGATGATAGCGTCCTTGCCCTTGACGTCGCCGAGGATATGCATGACCTCGGTCTTCTCTGGGGAATCCCTGCGCTTGTCGATGACCGCCATCTCAGCCGAAAGGCGTTTGGCGTAGGCGCGGGCCATCTTGATGGAACCGACGTCCGGGGACACCACCACGAGGTTGTCGGGGGTGTCGCTCCTGAAATAATCTATGAACACGTTGATCGCGAAAAGGTGGTCGACGGGTATGTCGAAGAAACCCTGGATCTGGCCCGCGTGCAGGTCCATAGTCAGGACGCGGCTGGCGCCTGCGGCGGTGACGATGTTGGCGACGAGCTTGGCGGTGATCGGAACGCGCGGCTGATCCTTCCTGTCCTGGCGCGCGTAACCGTAATACGGCATGACCGCGGTGATGCGCAGGGCCGACGCGCGCTTAAGCGCATCAAGCATGACCAGAAGCTCCATGAGGTTCTCATTTACGGGCGCGCAGGTGGGCTGGACCACGAAAACGTCCTTGCCGCGCACGTTCTCGTTGATCTTGACCCTGACCTCTCCGTCGCTGAAATGGGCGACCATCGCGTCGGAAACAGCCACTCCCAGGTACCCGCAGATGCTCTTGGCCAGCTCGGGATTGGCGTTACCAGTGAAGATCCTCAGTTTATCCATCAATGCTCCTCTATCGGTTGCCGAAGTTTGAGATCTATTTCCTCTTGAGCTGCCTTGCGGGCACCCCTACGAAAGTCTTGCCGGCAGGGACCTTTTTCTTGACCAGCACTGCTCCCGCCCCGGTCCGCGCGCCTTTTCCGACAGCAACGGGAGCGACCAGGACAGTATCGGACCCGATGAACGCCTCTTCGCCAATGCGCGAGATGTTCTTATGGGCCCCGTCGTAATTGGCGGTGACGGTCCCGGCGCCGATGTTGGCGCGGGCGCCTATCCTGGCGTCGCCGATGAACCCGAAATGCTTTGCCCTTGCCCCTTTTTGGAGGTGGGAACGGGAGATTTCGATGAAATTCCCGGCAGTCACATCGTCTTTCAGACGTGTGCCGGGCCTAAGGCGGCAGAATGGTCCTACCGAACAACGAACCCCAATTTTAACATTTTTTTCTATTACTGTAAAGGGATAAATTACTGTATCTGAACCTATTCTGGCGTCATAGCTGATGAAGGTGGAAGCGCTGTCTATGATCGAAACGCCGTTTTTCATGTGCTTTTCGTTGATCCGTTGGCGCATCACCTCGTTCGCCTGGGCGAGCTCGACCCGGGAATTGACCCCAAGGGCCTCCATTCCGGCCGGCGTCTCCACGCTTTCGACGATCTCGCCGTCCCTGACCAGAATGCCGATCACATCTGTCAGATAATACTCTTTTTTCCGGTTATTCGGCCTTACTCTTCCCAACCTGCGCGCGAGCTTCTTTCTATCGAAGCAGATGATACCGGTATTGATCTCCT
>JBLMZF010000008.1:0-12904 GCA_050258655.1 Deltaproteobacteria bacterium
GAGGCTCAAGCAGGAGAAAGAGGAGCTTTCCTTCGCCCAGGACAAGGTCGCTCAGCGCATAAAGGAGCTTGAGAAACAGAACACCGCGCTCCAGAAGCAGAGCGCAGCGCTCGCTTCGGAGAAGGCGGACCTGTCTTCGGAGCTGGAAAAGCAGCGCAGGAAGCCCGACCAGTCAGCCTCGGAGATGGCCAGGCTTAAGGAAAGGATCGCGCAGCTCGAAGCCGAACGCGACGCGCTCAAGCAGAAGGAGGCGCAGAACGTCTCGGGACGCGACGAGGCCGAGAGGCTCAGGGTACAGCTCAACGCGCTGACCGAGCAGCTCAGGGAGAACAAGAGCCGCGTCGAAGCCCAGATGCGGGTCCAGAACGAGGAGCAGGTCAGGGCATTGAACGATAAAATAGCCGGGATCGAGAAGAAACTCAAGGAAGCGCAGGATTTTTCGTACGGCCTGGTGCAGGAGAAAGCGGCCTGGCAGTCCGCCCAGAAGGATCTGAAGGCGAAGATAGAAGGCGGCCAGAAAGAGATAGCAGGGTTGATGGACAAGCTGGAGGTCGCGGAAGGCGGGCGGCGCCAGATGCAGGACCAGATCGACGCGTTGAACAAGGAGAAGGATTCGCTGGCAGCGAAGTCCGCCGCGGAGAGTGCGCAGCACGAGCAGGAGGTGACGCTGCTCAAGACCAGCATGGAGCAGGAGATCGCACAGAAGGACGGGACGATCGTGCGCCTGTCCGCTAAGGTCGACGAGCTGAAGTCCGCCCAGCAGCAGCAGGGGAGCAGCCTCTCGCAGAAGCTCGACGCGCTCCAGAAGGAACTGGAGATACAGAAATCGTCGGCGCTGAGGCTCGTCCAGGAGAAGGCCCAGCTGGAAAGCCAGTCGTCGGATTCGCTCAAGAAGTCAAGGGACCTGGAGAAGCAGGCGCTGATGCTCCAGCAGGAGAAAGACAAGCTCGAGGAGCAGAACCAGTTCCTCAAGAACCAGTATGTAGGCATCTCGCAGGAGGTCAACAGCCTGAGGGACCAGTATTCGAAAGCGGCAGCGGCTAAAGCCGGCATGCCGCCCAAAGAGCTCAAGGAGCACGAACAGGCGATCTCGGAAGCGCGCAGGGACATGGAGAAGAAGCTCCAGGAGTACAGCGCGCGGATGAAGGATTACGAGCAGAGGCTCAGGAGCAAGGAAGATATCGAGCGGCAGAACAAGCAGATCTCCGAGGATTTCGCCCGTCTGAAGGAGGCGTACGGCAGGCTTGAGCGGAAGTATACGGATGCCTCGGATACAGTTCAGCGACATGAGGTGCTGAAGGACAAGTACGCGAACCTGCCGCAGGAGAACGCGACGCTGCATTACAACCTCGGCGTGCTCTACGCGCAGAACCAGCAGTATGAGAGGGCCGTGCAGGAATTCGAGAAGGTCATCCAGCTCAAGCCCGACGATATAGAGACCCTGTATAACCTGGGAGTTATCTACGGGGAACACCTTAACGACCGGAAGAAGGCAGTAGCCCAGTTCAAGCGGTACCTGGCGCTCGCCCCGGACGATGCGGACGCCCAGCGGGTGAGGAAGTTCGTGCTCACCTGGGAAACGTTCGGACAGGACATCAAAGATGGAAAGTAAATTCATCACTGTCAAGGAGATCTCGCGGAAGTACACTCTTTCCTACCAGGTGGTCAACAGGTACTCGGATGCCGGGCTGCTCAGCGTCGCTTTCAAGAAAGGCAATACCAGGTACTATGAGCGGCGGGTGGTCTACCGCCGCATGCGCAAGATATCGGCTCTCTCCAGGGAAGGGTATTCCCTGGCTCTTATCAGAAAGCAATGTCTGGGAATATGATCAAACGCAGCATCTTCGTCGCCATGATCGCGGCTGCCCTCGCGCTGCCGGCGTTCGCGCTTGACGGGGAACGGATGCCCAAACTTCACCTCGGCCCGGTCGAGGAGATGGCGCCCCCGTCTTCCGCGCAGACTCCGGCTTCCGCTGCGGCCCTGATCCCCGCTGTTGCCCCGGCTCCCGCTCCGGCTTCCGTTGCGGCTGCCGCGTCACAGGAAGCCGCCGCGGCAGATGCCGTTGTCGCGGCCGCTGCCGAGGCCCCGGCGCAAAAGGGCGAAGGGAACGGGAAGGGACAGCGCGCCCCGAGGCTGGAACTGGCCGCTGAACAGACACCGCTTGATTTCCCCGATACGACGGTCTCCCTCAAGTTCAAGGACATGGACATAGTGGAAGCGCTCAAGTTCATCGCGGAGAAGGCCAACATCAACATCATCCCTACGAAGGATGTCCAGGGCAAGGTCACGCTCGATGTCTCGGAGGTGAGCGTCAAGGACGTCTTCGGCATCGTCATGCGCAGCAATAATCTTGCCTACGAAAAAAAGGGCAATATATATAACGTGATGACTGAAAAGGAATATAAGGACCGCTACGGAAAGGATTTCTACGACCAGCGCATCACCAAAGTTTTCCGGCTCCAGTACGCCATCCCGGACCAGGTGCTGAACCTGCTCAACACGCTTAAGAGCGAAATAGGGAAGGTGCTTCTGGACGCGGACTCGGGCGTCATCCTGGTCATGGATACCCCTGAAAAGGTCAGGGAGATGCAGGAGACCCTGGACGCGATGGACCGCAAGGGGATCATCAGGGTGTTCGACCTCAAGTACGCGCGGGCCAAGGATATCGAGGAGCAGCTCAAGAGCCAGCTCGACACGAAGAAAGTGGGGAGCATAAAGTCCGACGAGCGCACCAATCAGGTCATCGTCCAGACGCTTCCCGAGAGGATGGAGGATATAGCGCGCCTGATCCAGGGGCTGGACACCAAGACCCGCCAGATCCTGATCGACGCCAAGATAGTCCAGGTGAAGCTCAGGAGTTCGACAAGCTCAGGAGTGGAATGGGAAGGGCTCTTCAAGCTTGGCAACAGCAAGAGCGGGTTGAGCTACCTGGGTTCGACGCCGTTCAGCTCCGTGCAGTCGACGACCGACAGCTGGCGCTCGCGCCTGAACACCTATAATACGGTGGGCGAGGTAGGTTCGTACCCCTTTTCCGGGACGACCACCTCGTATAACTCTTCAATACCCAAGGTCGCAAGCCAGGAGATGCATCTGGGCGTGATCAACAAGACCAACGATTTTGACGTGGTGCTCAAATACCTTGAGACGATAGGCGAGACCAAGATTCTTTCCAATCCGAAGCTGGCGGTGGTCAACAACCAGGAAGCGAAGATACACGTGGGCACGCGGCAGGCGTACATCACCACCACGACCACCCAGACCCAGACCAGCACGACGGTCGCCGAGGCGGTCACGTACGTGGACGTCGGGATACAGCTCGTGGTCACGCCGACGATAAACGTGGACGGTTTCGTCACCGTCAAGATAAAGCCCGAGATATCGAGCGTCATCGATTACCTTAAGACCTCGAGTAACAACCAGATCCCGATCGTGGACACTTCCACGGCCGAGACCATCGTCATGGTCAAGGATGGGACCAGCATCCTCATCGGCGGCCTCAGCAAGGAGGATAAGACGCAGGACCAGAGCGGTACGCCTTTCCTGAGCAAGATACCGGTCATCGGCGCGGCTTTCAGGAGCGCGACGAAAACGACCAGCAGATATGAACTGGTGGTGCTGCTGACGCCGCATGTGGTCAGCGGCGATGAGCTGGTCACGGGATCGGGTTCAACGGATATTTCCACGCGGGATAAAGCCTATCAGGCTTACCAGGATTTCAGGGAGGATAAGGAGACCGTCGGGTACAAGACGTACCAGACCTATCCTCTGCTGGCGCCTCAGACCGGAGGCTTGCCGGGGATCAAACCGGAACGCAATCTGTAGAGGAAAAGATGAAGACTATCAGGACATGCTTTGTTATCGCGCTGGCTGTGTTCGTCATGCAGGGGCGGGGGTACGGCCAGGACCTCAAGGCGGAGTATGACAAGCTGAAGAAGTCATACGACGCGGTTGTGGCCGACCGTGACAATATCCTCTTACAGACCAAGAACCTGGCGGAAAAGGCCCAGAAATTCAATGAGGCCGATTCAAGGGCCAAGCAGCTCCAGACCCAATTTGACGAGATGAGCAAGAAACTGCAGCAGGCCAAGGACGAGAACTCGCTCCTGAACCAGGGCCTGGCTGAGGAAAAGGCGGCCGCGGAGGAGAAGGGAAAAGATCTGGAAACCAAGGTAAATCAACTGGTTCAAGACAATAACAATCTCAAGAATTCCCTTGAAAAGGCGGAGATTGAGTATAAAATAGTACCCGAAACGAAGAAGGAAATCGCCCGATTGCAGGCGGAAAAGAAAGACCTGGTCAAGAAGAATGCCCAGTTCGAGGTAAGAGTGAAAAGCCTTGAGGCAGAACGACTTGACAAGGACGCGCAGATAGAGGTCTTCCGCCACCAGATAGTCGATTTCAAGAAACGGTATGAACAGGCAATGGCGAAGAACCGCACCCTCGAGAAAAAAGGGGAGCAGTTGCCTGTGAAGTTCGCCGAGATGGCGAGGCAGAACAAGACGCTGATCAAAGAGACCTCGCTGATGCACTACAATCTCGGCGTCTACTACACCAGGAACAAGGAATATTCACGGGCTGTCGCCGAGTTCGAGAAGTCCATCGACCTCAACCCGGACGATCCCTACGCCCATTACAACCTCGGCTATATCTACGCTGAATACCTTGTCGACAGGCCCAAAGCGATCAACCATTTCAAGAAATACCTGAGCCTGCTCAAGACGGACGACAAGGATTCCGACTGGGTCAAGAAGTACATTGTCACCTGGCAGACCTGGGAAGGCAAGAAACCGATGGAATAAGGTTTTCGCCGTTTCCGGCGGAACATGGTACGTGTAAAGAAGAAAGAGGAGGGAACATGAAACGGTTAGTCATCATCGCCGCGGGAGTATGTTTTGTCCTTACATCCGGTACTCAGGCCCATGCCTGGTTCGGGAAGAAGAAACAGCAGGACGGCCAGGAAACGGCGCAGTCCGCACCGGTCCCGCAGCAGGCGGCACCTAAGAAAGACCAGAAGGTGAGTAAGGACGAGAAGGCCAAGCTCGAGGCGATAGCCCAGCAGAAGCAGACTGCCGACAAGAAGCGCCAGGAGATCGAGAACACCGAATGGCAGATCGAGCTTACCCCGCTTAACGGCAAAGGCAAGAAAGAGGCCGAGACCATCGTGTTCTCCGCCAGCCAGGTGAAGCTGGTCGGATACGGCAAGAAAGGCTTCCCCTCCACGAATTACACCCTGTCCGTCCAGGATAGCGGCCTGGTCATCTGGGAGACGATGCAGACTTCCGAGAAGGCCGGCATCACGTTCCTGAGGGGCGAGATGCCCGACATGCAGACGATGAGGGGTATCCTCAGCTATCACCCTGATCCGAAGACGACCGAAGATTATTCCTTCATCAGCACGATGAAGAAGGTAATCCCCGCGCCCGCCGAACCCGTAGCGGCAAAATAAGGAAGGCGTAATGTACGAGAACTACTGGGGACTCAAGGAGAAGCCGTTCGAGAACACTCCGGACCCCCGTTTCATCTACTACTCGCAGCAGCACAAGGAAGCGATCGCGCGGATGCTCTACGTCGTGCGGGAGCATAAGGGCGCTGCGCTTCTGACCGGAGAGTACGGGAGCGGCAAGACCCTGCTGAGCCGCGTGCTCTGGCACGAGCTGCAGCAGGAGAACAAGTTCCAGTCCGTGTTCATCCTCAACCCGAGGCTTTCGGGCCTTGAGTTCATCCAGGAGATCGTCCATCAGCTCGGGGGGCGCGACGTGCCGCCCAACAAGATCGAGCTTTTCCACACCCTCCACAAGATGCTCTACGCCAATTATAACCTCGGCAAGCACAGCGTCATCGTCATTGACGAGGCGCAGGCGATCGAGGACCGGAACATCTTCGAGGAGGTCAGGCTCCTGCTGAACTTCCAGCTCGATAACGCGTTCCTGCTGACCATCATCCTCCTCGGCCAGCCGGAGCTCAAGTACAGCGTGATGAGCCTCCCTCAGTTCATGCAGCGCATGGCCGTGCGTTACCATCTGAAGGCCTTCGACGAGCAGGAATCGAAGGAATACGTGCTCCACCGCCTTTCCGTGAGCGGAGCGCAGAAAGAGATATTCGACACCGAGGCGCTGCACGAGATCTACGCGTGCTCGCAAGGCATACCCCGCCGTATCAACACCATCTGCGACCTTGCCCTCCTGGTCGGTTTCGGGAGCAGCCTCTCGCTCATAGACAAAAGCGTGATCACGAAGATCAATCAGGACCTCGAAGCCCCCGATTTCGACATCAAGTATATGAACCCGCAGGCTTCCCAGAAAGCGGCTGGAACGGACCAGATCAAGGATTAAATGTTCAGTATACTCGATATCCTGAAGAAGCACAGGGAAGAGAAGAAGAGGCTTGCCGGCCAGCCGGAGACACCCGTCCTTCCGGCGGGCGTAAGCTTCCAGTCCGTTTCCGATACGCGCAAGGACCAGATAAGCATCTTCACCGCCGTTAATAAGGAGATGGTGGAGGAGAATATGCGCCTGGTATCGGGTCTCTATGACGAGTCCCTGGCGCTGGCGCGCAGGGTCTACTCGCCCAAGGGCCCGGACGCGGGGGCGGTCAAAGACGAACTGGACCCTTTCCTGGCGCGCGTCACCGGGACGCTGGCCAAGGGAGAACGCGAATCTCTCCAGTTCATCCTTTCCGACTATCCCGATATCAAGGAATATCTGATCTATCATGTGGTCAATGTCTGCCTGCTTTCAGTGGAGCTCGGTCTGGAACTGAAGCTGGAGGCTCCCGCGCTGGCCGAACTGGCCAAGGCGGCTTTCCTGCACGACATCGGGATAGCGCAGTTCGCGGACCTGATCGCCAAACCGTCCAAGCTTTCGGCGGAAGAGATCGCCATGATCAGGACCCATCCAAAGGCGGGAAGGGACCTCATCGACCGGATCTGCAAGGATTCGCCCCATGCCATCACCGATACCATTCTGCAGGAACACGAGCGGCAGGACGGCAGCGGATACCCGAAGGGGCTCAAGGAGAACGATATCTGCGAACCGGCCCAGATAGTGGCGGTCGCGGACGTGTATGAGGCGTTGATCCATTCACGCCCGTACCGTCAGCGCTCTGTCCCGTCGGCGGCTCTCACCGCCATCCTTGATTCCAAGAGCGCTTTCAGCTCGCGGGTGATCAAGGCCCTGATAGAGCGCGTCGGTATCTATCCGGTCGGCACGAGGGTCAAGCTGAACACGAAGGAGACGGGGGTCGTCGTGCAGGTCAACGCCTTTTCGCCCCTGAGGCCTGTGGTCAGCGTGATACAGGATGCGCAGGGGCTCGAGCTGAAGACCCCGAAAGAGATCAACCTTTACAAGAACTATCTCGTCCATATCGAAGAGAACCTGGGGAAGTAGAGTGATGCCCGACATCAGACGTTTCATCAGACCACGCATCCTTTATCCGCTGATCGCGGTCTTTGCCGCCGGCGGGGTGATCGGTTACTTCGCCCTCAGCCTTGACAGCGAGAAGTCGGTCAATGCCCAGCTTTACGACGTCCTCAACGATACGCTGAAGGAAAAGGAGCAGCTGCAGGCGCGCATAGCGGAGACGGAGCAACAGCTCCAGGAGAAAGAACAGCGGCTCGCGCAGCTTTCCGACGCCGCCGCCCTGCGGGCTTCCCTCGAGAACGCGCAGAAGATGATCGAGCAGCTCAACGCGGACATGGCACGGCTCAACAGCGAGCGCAGCGCCCTTCAGAACGAGAACCTCAACCTTTCGACGAAGATACAGGGGCTGACAAGCCAGCTGACGCGCAATATCGGAGAGCTCAAGGCGGCCAGGGAGTCCCTGTCGAAGACCCAGGTCGCCCCGCTTCAGAAGGCGGCGGTCGAGGTCGTGCGCGCTTCCGGGATCAACGAACAGGAAGCGGCCAGGCTCAGGGACCAGATAAAACAGCTCCAGGCGGCAAACCTTGACCTTGCCCAGAAGAACGATGTACTCGATAAGACGGTGAAGGGGGCCCGGCAGTCCGGCCAGCTCAAGCCCGGTAAGACAGCGGACGAACTGGAACGCCGCGTCGCGGAGCTCAAGAGCACGGTCGATGAGAAAGACGACCAGATACAGCGGCTCAAGGCGCAGCTCGACGACCTGAAGGATACATCGCGGACCGCGGGCGGCCAGCAGAAGAAGGTCAGCGAACTGGTGGCTAAGAACTCGGAGCTGGCGCGGCGCATCGAGGACCTGGAGGACCAGCTCGATACGGCTTCCCGGTCGGCGAGGACACGCCCCGGCCAGGATACCGCGTCCAGGGAACAGTTGAACAAATTGACTGAGCTGCTCGTGAAGAAAGAGCTTGAGATAGACACGGTGCGCAAACAGGCGCTCGAGGCGCAGGAGAGGCTTGTTGGCCTGCAGACGAAGCTTTCGTCGCTTGAGAGCTCGGTGAGCCAGAGCAAGAGCAATGCCGACCGGGTAAGGGAGCTCGAGACCAGGGCGGCGCTGCTGCAGGGCAAGATCACCGACCTCCAGCAGAGCCTCTCCCAGAAGGCGGAACTGGCGGATTCGCTCCAGAAGAACCTATCTTACCTTACCGACCAGCTGACGCGCAAGGACCAGGAGATAAGGGAAGCCCAATCACGCTACGCCTCGGCCGATTCGGTCGCCAGGGACGATCTCCAGAGGGCCAGGCAGCAGTATGACGAGACCAACATGCTCTATACGAGCCTGAAGACCCAGGTCGCCCAGTTCTCGGACGCCCTGAACCTCAAGGAAGCGGAGCTGGACCAGCGCAAGAGGGAGACCCAGCAGTACCGCGAGGAGATAGCGGCGCTGCGCTCGCGCAGCGAATCGCTCGAGAAGGACCTCGTGGATGCCAAGGAACGTCAGAAGAAGACGCTTGACGACCTGGTGTCGTCGGTGAAATTGAACACCGTCCTCCAGGAAAAGCTGATGGGCGGCTCGCAGCCCAGGGCGGTGACACCCCAGCAGCAGAAGGCCGACGCCCTGAAGCGCAGGGTGGAGATAATGCTTGAACCCCAGACCAAGACCGTCCCGTAAACGATGAGACAGATCAGCCGTTACCTCAGGATCGTTCTGGCAGCCCAGCTTATTCTGGCCTTCGCCGCTTTTCCCGTCCGCGCTCAGGACACCAAGGAGGACGCGGAGTCGTATTACAAGCTCGGCAAGGTATATTACGAGCAGGGAAGGTACAAGGAAGCGGAGGAGCTGTTCCAGAAATCGCTTGATATCCTCGCGAAAGAGCAGGAGAAGAAGGAGACTGCCGAGGCGCAGGTCCCCGCGCCGGCTCCCCGGCAGGAAGAGACGGTGAGAGTCCCTCAGCCGTCCGTCCCCGCGGTCCCGGCGCGTGCCGTACCGGTCCGGCCGGCATTCGCCTCCGGCCGCCAGGAATACGTGATCGGCGGTGACGACGTCCTGCAGGTGAACGTATGGCAGAACCAGGACCTTGACGGGGAACTTATCGTCAGGCCTGACGGCATGATATCGTTCCCCCTGGTCGGCGACGTGGAGGCCGAGGGTCAGACGCTCACCCAGCTCAAGAAGGCCCTGACCGAGAGGCTCGGCGAATACGTCAAAGCGCCAGTCATCTCAGTCTCGATCAAGAAGCTCGGCGGCAGCAGGGTCATCATGCTGGGACAGGTAGTCACCCCCGGCGTCTACTCGGTAGCCGGGGGCAAGTCCATCATGGAGGCGATCGGTATGGCCGGCGGGTTCACCCGCGATGCCGTGCCTTCCAGCACCGTTGTTATCCGGGGCGGCTTCCAGAACGCCAAGGCCATGAAGCTCAATCTCTCGAAGGTTTTCACCGGGGACCTGAAGGAGAACGTCAGCCTGCAATCCCAGGATATCGTTTTCGTCCCCCGGAAGTTCATCTCCGACCTGAATTATTTCCTGAACCAGGTCCTCGAGCCCCTTGCCAGGGGCGCGTATGTCAATCACGAGGTCCAGGAATGGTAACATCGGCAGGAGGTTTCCGTGGCGCAATATGAACTCAATTTAAGGGATTATCTCAGGATCTTCCAGAAGAGGAAGTTTGTCATCATCGTCAGCTTCCTCTCGGTCACTTTCCTGAGCCTGCTGTTCGTCCCCAAGCAGTCGGTTTCCTACCGCGCCGTCTCGACGATCAAGATAGAGGAACGCAAGACCATCGCCGGCCTCCTGACTGAGGAGATCATCTTCAATCCCGCCGATACGATGGAGTCGGAGACCAAGCTGATCAAGGGCTTCCCGGTCATGAAGAGGGTCGCCCTTGCGATGGGTCTGCTCGACGAAAAATCCTCCATAGAGGACACCAACGAGGTCGTGGGCAGGATCCAGGGACAGCTAGAGACCGAGCGGGTCGGATCCACCAACATGATCAATATCATCGCCACCGCCAACCAGGGCCAGAAGGCGATGGACCTGGCCAACCGCGTCGCGGAGATCTACATCAAGGCAAGCCAGGACGAAAAGAAGGAACAGGTCAGCGCCGGGCGCAAGTTCATCGAGGAGAACCTGACATCCCTCGAGAAACGCCTCGCCGATTCAGAGGAGAAGATGCGCCAGTTCGGCGAGGTGAACAAGAACATCAAGCTTGCCGAGCCGATCCAGCAGAAGATGGTGGACCTGCAGTTCCAGCTCGCGGAGCTCCTGCAGAAATACACCGAGAGGCATCCCAAAGTAATACAGATGCGCAGCCAGATAGCCGAGATGGAGTCCCAGCTCAAGGGTTTCTCGGGCAAGGAGATCGAGTACGCGCGGCTGAACAGGGAAGTAGAGGTCAATAAGAAGCTCTATGGCATGCTCAAGGAGAAGCTCGAGGAATCGCGCATCTCCGAGGCGCAGAAGGTCAGTGATGTTTCCCTGGTGAACCCCGCGGTGACCGCTCAGTCATCCGGCATGGCCGACAACAAGTTCAGGCTCCTGCTCGGGGCGCTGCTCGGCCTGATCCTCGGCCTTGCGTTCGCGTTCACTTTCGAGACGCTCGACACTTCGATCGGGACGATCGAGGACGTCGAGAACGTGATCAAGCTGCCCGTGCTGGGCATCATACCGTCGTTCGAGAGCGAGGGGCGTACAGCCGGCGTCCTGGACAGTCTCAGGGAACGCTTCCTGCCGAGGCAAAAGAGCGAGGACGAGGAGGCCTACGTGCGCCTGATCGCCCATTACAAGCCGCATTCGCCGATAACCGAGGCGTACAGGAATTTCTACACCAACCTCAAGCTCAATCCCTCACGCAAGACGATCATGGTCACCAGTTCCAACCCCCAGGAGGGGAAGAGCAGCGTCGCCTGCAACCTCGGCATCGTCACTTCCCAGGTCGGCCTGAAGACCGTGCTGGTCTCCACCGACCTGCGCCGCCCCGTGCTGTCCCGGACATTCGGGATCCGCAAGGAGCCCGGCATCAACGAGCTGGTCATGGGGACCGCCAAGCTTTCCGCGATAATGAACAATATCACCGATATAATGCTCGGGAACATGAAGTTCGAGGACGTCAGGAAGACCCCCGGCATAGAGAATATCTGGATCATACCGTCCGGCGCACTGCCGGTCAATCCTGTCGAGGTGCTCGAGTCGAAAGCGATAAACGATATGATCGAGGAGCTCAAGGAACAGTTCGACGTGATCATCTTCGACGCCCCGCCCGTCCTGCCCGTGACCGACGCCAGCATCCTCGCGCCCAAGGTCGACTGCACCGTGATCGCCTACGAGATCGGCAGGACCAGCCGCGAGGCGCTCCAGAGGACCAAGATACAGCTCGAGTCCGTCGGGGCGAAGATAGCGGGCGTCGTCCTCAACCATACGAAGCCGCAGACAGAAGCCCTTTCTTCCTACCCCTATTACTACAGGGCAAAGTACGGGTATTACGGGAAAACCGAAAAAGATAATGCCGGCAGGAAATAGGGAAGCGCAAGGCTGTAGGACGGGTGACTCCCGCGGCCAGGTCTCGGGCGTTTTTCTCGCCGTTTCGGTAGCCCTCGGCATCTATTTCCTCGCGTCGCTTTCGATACTCTCGGTCGAGTACTCTGTCATCCTCCTGATCGCTCTCCTGGTCTTCTTCATCGCGTTCCTGCGGACCGATTTCGCGCTCTACATCCTCATCTTCTCGATGCTCTTCTCGCCCGAGATCGGGCTCGGCCGCATCCCCGGCAGGGAGATCGCCGTCCGGGTCGAGGACCTCTTCATCATCGTCATCTTCTTCGGCTGGATGGCCAAGATGGCCATCACCAAGAACCTCGCTTTCATCAAGAAAAGCGTCCTGAACCCGCCGATATTCCTTTACATCTTCGCGTGCTTCCTTTCGACGCTGCTGGGGCTGCTTGCGGGGGAACTGTCGCTGAGATCGTCTTTCTTCTACCTGTTCAAGTACCTCGAGTATTTCCTGCTCTATTTCATGGTCATCAACAACCTGAGGGACGAACGGCAGGCGAAGATATACGTGGGCCTCATCCTGATCACCTGTCTCCTGGTCAGCGTGTACGGACTGTTCCAGATCCCTTCCGGCCAGCGCGTCACCGCGCCTTTTGAGGGGAAGGAGGGAGGCGAGCCGAACACGTTCGCGGGCTACCTGCTGATGATGATGGCGTTGATCATCAGCCTGATCCAGAACATCCCTTTCAAGAAACAGGGGTTCTGGCTCCTCGGTTTCCTCGGCCTCACGCTGTACATATTCGTCAACACCGGTTCGCGCGGGGCCTGGCTCGGGTTCTTTCCGATGCTAGCCGTCTTCATCTTCCTCAACAAGCGCCACCGGTTCCCTCTGCTGCTCGTCACCGCGACGTTTCTCCTGCTCCTGCCGTTCATCATGCCGCAGAAGATGCAGGCGCGCATAAAAGAGACGTTCAACCCCGAGAAATCCGTCAGCGTGTTCGGAAGCCAGGTGACGATAGCGGAATCCGCCGCGGCCCGGGTCGACTCCTGGAAGACTGCCATGCC
>JBLMZF010000009.1:0-3240 GCA_050258655.1 Deltaproteobacteria bacterium
AGCCTCGTCCCCGCCCTTTCCCCCTTGAACCAGCCCCGGACAAGCTCTTTCGCCGCCCCCACGCGCTCCCGTATACCGTTCGGCGTGAATATCACCAGCGTACCCGAAGGCCTGAGCACGCGGTTTGCCTCCGCGAGAAAAGACCTTTTCTGGGCTTCTGTGATATGCTCGACGAAATCGGCGGCGACGATCTTGTCAAAGCCCGCGTCGCCGGCCGGGATACGCCCGCACACATCGCACCGCGCGAAATCCGCCTCCACGCCGAACCCGGCGCACAGGCGGCGCGCTGTCTCGATAGACCGCGCCGAATAATCAAGGCCCAGGCACTTCGCGCCTTTACGGGCGCACTGGTAGGCGAACGTCCCCACCCCGCATCCCGCGTCAAGGATGGACTCGCCCGGACGGGGATCAAGCCTGAACAGCACCGTCTCCACGCGTTTCCTCATCAACGCGTCCCGGGGCTCGTAATAGTTGTCGATCTGGAACCGGTCATCCTGCAGCCCGATCCGCTCATCATAATCCTTCGCGGTCACTTCCTTTTCCTCAAGGGCTTTTCCAAGAAGAGCGCGGTTATGTCTCCCCTCATGATCGAAAAGCACGTCCGGACGTCCGAGGTATTCAAGCGCCAGCTGGGCGAGGAAATTATCGCGGCTTTCCAGCGGCAGCGCGGCCCCTCTTTTATCCAGCCTCGGCCCGGCGATGACCCTCAGAAGCCCTTCAGCCTCAGTCCGGCAGCGGACGAGCCTGGCCTCATCTCTTATCCCGCGTTCCCGTTCGAGAAAGTCCATGAAACCGTCGAGCGTGCGCCGGACCCAGGCTTCACGCGCACTGAGACCTCTGGCTTCGAGAAGTTCAAGGTAAAGCTCACCCGTCTTCCGGGCGGTGACGCGGATATCGAGAGCCTCTTCGGCGTACGCGCGTGCCTGCCCGGCCAGACTCTCCCGCGATGCGGGGTCTTGGGCAAGACGGAGTATCTTCTCAGCCAGGTCTGCGTGGTCCCCCTCGCGGAACAGCATCCCGGTATGGCCGTGATCGACGATCTCCTTGAAAGCGGGAATGGCCGAGACGATCACGGGCCTGCCGCACGCCATCGCTTCTGCCACCGCCAGTCCGAACGATTCGCCCATCTCCCTCGAAGGCTGGACATACAGGGCGCATCCTTCCAGGAAAGAGCGGATGTCGCAAAAACCCGCCAGGCTGACACGGCCGGAAAGCCCGAGAGAGGCAATAAGCTTCTCCAGGGCCTCGCGCTCCGGCCCCTCGCCGGCGATGATGAAACGGACGTTCTGTCCGCGGTCGCAGATCAGCTTCGCCGCCCGGATCAGCACGTCGAAACCTTTTTCGGGGCTCAACCTGCCTGCGGCGCCTATGATAAGGTGTCCCGGCACGACGACAGCCGGTCCGGCTTGTCCGCCGCGCAGTTCCCCGAGGTCGATACCGTTACGGATCGTGCGCACCTTTTCCGCCCCGATCCCCTGTCTTTTTATGTACGTCTCACGTGCGGTATCGGATACGGCAACAACAGCGTCGAGACAGGCGTTGGAGAACCGGTGCGAAAGCATGTGGACTCTCCTGGCGAACCCGTTGGTTATCCAGGAATGGTCTCCCGCCGCCAGATGTTCGGTAAGGACGATCACGGGAATGCCGGCGAGCATCCCGAGCGCCTTGGAAAAAGCGGAAAGCTGGCCCGAATGGACGTGCAGGACGTGGAACCCCCGCTTCCTCACCAGCCCGCTCAAGGCATACAGATATCCCCACGACGGCACCGGGTACTTTAAAGGGATCAGCGGCACGCCGAGCCCGCGCAGGGCGTCCGGGAGCCCGCCTTCGGGAGGACAAAGCACTTCCACTTCAAAAAACCGCCTGTCGAGGTACCTGGCCGTTCCCAGAAGGATGCGGCCCGGTCCGGTTATACCCGGGTTATGGATGACCTGCAGGACTTTTACCCTGTCTATCATTCTTTTCTGCATAGGAACAACATGCTGCTGGCCAGGCCGGGGAACGCGCTCCCGACAGCCCCCAGCGCGCGCACCGCCGAAGACCACACCGCTTTGTTACGGGCATAAAGCCCCTGCATCAGCCTGCTGGAGACGATATCGAATTCGACGGATACCGGATGTCCGTACCCCGCATTCAGCCGCGCCCCGGTCATTTTCGAATAGACGAACTTCAACGCGTCGCTTCCCAGCCAGAGCGGGACCTTCACCTGTACCTTGAAACCCGCCCCGCGCACTTTCTGCAGCAGGAAGTCGTTGCGGACCAGCGCGGATGCCACGCTCTTCCTGTTGAACTCGTATATATGCTGGTCGTGGTACAGCCGCCAGGAATTATCCGTATATGAAAGGCTGCCCGGCGTGGACAGGATGAATTGGCCGCCCGGCATGAGCACCCTGTTGACTTCTTTCAGGAACCGGTCGGTCTCCGGCACATGCTCTATGACCTCCAGCGATACCGCCTTAGAGAACACCCCTTCCTTGAAAGGCAGTCTCCGCGCGTCAGCGACAACGAAAAAACGTCTGTCCTCGGTGACCGCGGCCATCGCCTGGCGCGCTCGTTCGACGGATATATCCACTCCCACGTACAGCCGGGTCCGGCCGGCGGTCAGCTTCCCTAACAATCCCATGCCGCAGCCCACGTCGATCACCGAATCCCCCTCTTCGACCAGCCGGCTTGCCGTCCCCAGGAGTTTCTGATAAAAGAAACGGTACCGGGCGGGATTGACTATAGTCTCTCCCTTTATGCCGTACTGGCCCGCGTTTATGTCCGAGTGCTCGGCCCCGTGAGAACGGTCATGGTCGTAGAACGAGGAAAGTTTCGCTGTTTCCGCGCGAACGGCCGTATATCCCTTCCTGTACCGCCACCGTATTCGCAGCATGTCGAAGACCATGGACAGGGGATCGGTAAAGAAGTTCACTTTCGAGCCCCTTTCATGCTGCCAGGAGATCGGAGTCTCCAGGACCTTCAGGCCTGCCTTCTTCGCGGCGTACAGGATCTCCAGGTCGAACCCGAAGCGTTCCACAAGAGCGGGGTAGAACAGGGTCTCAGCCGCTTCCGCGTTCATCATCTTGAACCCGCACTGCGTATCTTTTATCCCTGTGGGCAGCAGCAGCCGCGCCAGGAGGTTGAATATGCCGCCGATGAACTTCCTGATAGCCCTGACCTTAAGCTTCTGGTCAGGAGAAGTCATTACCCGGGAACCCGCGACAAGATCGTACCCCTGGTCCATCAACGGAAGAAGTC
>JBLMZF010000010.1:0-6170 GCA_050258655.1 Deltaproteobacteria bacterium
AAATGTCCGCTGTTGAGACGGCGTTCATCCTGGCGCACGAGCTTGCGCACATCAAGCTGGGCCATCTTGAAAGAATGACCGGGGCGGGAGCGGAATTCGCTGCCAACAGCGCAGCCATAGACCTGATGACGGCAGCCGGCTATGGCCGGGAAGAGGCCATAAGGGCGGGTATGAGCGTCATAGCGAAACTAACGGGTTGGAGACAGGAGGCCAAGGCGGCTGGAAAGATCGTGGTGGATGAGGCGTTGGACAGGGAACACCAGGAAACGCATCCCTACGAGGAGATGAGCGAGGCGCTCGGTAAGCTGCTTGACGGCGGCTTGGTCTTCGCGGGCGCCGACGATTTTTTCAAGGCAGTCGACCGGCGGGATATCCGCGATGCCGGAGCGGTCATCGCCAGGGTCCGCCAGGCCCAGGAGCGTATTGACGGTCTGCGGCGGTCGGGAGTGATAAAAGGTAATCTTGCGTCGATAAGAGGGAAGGTCATTCCCATCGGCGATATACACGGCGACGCGGCCGGACTGGAGCGGTACCTGAGGGACAGCCGTTTCTTCGAGCGCAAGGCCGCCGGAGAGGACGTGAAACTCCTTTTCCTGGGTGATTTCGTCGACAGGGACCGCCCGGAGAACCAGCTGCGCGCGCTCGAGATCGTCACGCTTCTCCTGCAGAGCTGTGCCCCTGGAGACGTGATCCTGCTTGCAGGCAACCACGAGCATAACGGTGTGTTCAATAAGGAATTGGTGAAGAAAGGATACTTCAAGTACGAGATCCCGGAGTATTACGGCACCGAGGCCGGGGCGAAGGTGATCGCCGCCTACCAGGCTCTCTTCAACGATCTGCCTTTTGCTTGTTTGGTCAACGACGAAGGGTTCGCCGTGCACGGCGGTATCCCGAAAGGAGGGAGCGTCACCCTGGAACAGATACGCGACGCCGATAATGACACGAAGCGGGGGTTCGAACTGCTGCGTGCCCTGGTCTGGAACGACCCGGATATCCTGGCGACGGAATCCCGGGGGGACGGCCCCTTCACCGAAAAGGATATCGATAATTTCCTCGCGATGAACAGGAATAGCAAAGGGGAAAAGCTGCGGTATGTGATCCGCGGCCACCAGCCGGTCCGCGGGGGGCTTGTCTCCTTCTTTAACGGTAAGCTGATCAACGTCTTCTGCAATACCGTATACTACGGTAAGGATGTCGGGCCACAGGTGGCGGTCTGCGAACTGCGCGAAGGGGCCGAGCCCCTGGCCGACGGCGGCGGCATCCTGAAGGACGATGCGTTGGCTGCGGGAAAAGGGATCTATGCCACCACGCTCGGCAGGGACAAGATAGACGGCATCAAGGATGGGGCTATGATCATCGAAGTGGGCGGCCGCGTCGAGACTATCAACATGCGATACAGCGGTCTGGACTATTCCTCTTCCCTCGCAGAGGTGGACCGTAATTTCGCGCAGCTGTCGCCTGAGGGGAAGGCGAAGGAGATCGCTTCTGCGGCTAGGGAATGGGCGAAAGTGCCGGAGAACAAGGGGAAGCCTTTTAGGTTCCTCGACCTGATGTGCGGCGACGGCACGACCATCGGTCAGATCTACGACGAACTGAAAAAGACGGGCGTGTTTGATGAGGTGGCGGTCGAGATGTACGGGTTGGCGAACACCTATTGCGCGAAATGGAAGGAGCTTAGCGACACGAAGGGCATTCGGTTCATCCTGGCTTCCGCGGCTGACGTCGGCCTTTTCTTCAAGGAAAACGTTAATTTTGTCCTGAGCCATAAAGGCCTGCACCTTATCGAGACGAGGGATTACTCGATGCTGACGAGGATATCGGCGGTCCTCGTGGAAGGCGGCGCCCTATATGTGATGCCCGTGCCTTTCTGGGGGCAGTATCCGGATGCCGCGGGCAGGATGTCCGATTGGCTCGGCGCCGTCTATTCAGTCGAGGGGAAAGGTCTGGCGGCGAAATTGAGGAAGACGGCCTCCGCGGATCACGCGGGTCAGGCGGACGGCGGCACGAAGGGCGGCGTGGATTTCCGCACCGTACCCATCCGGGGACCTTCGAGACCCTCGCTTGCAAGTGCCGCCCCCGGGACCGAGGAATTCACCCCCGAGATGGCGAAAGAATGGCGGGACATACGCATGATGGTGGGGCGCAATCTCGAGCCTTCCCCGCAGAGGTTCGCGGAATTCGTCTCCAACGCGCGGCGCACCAAAGCGTTCGGGGCGATGTCGCGTGAGATAGCGGTGTGTTTCGCCGAGATGCTGCGTCTCGAGGAATGTAACGACATCCCTTCCGACCGCGCGGTCAAAGATATCCTCGAGCTGCTTCCCTCCGCATGATCTTTCTGGTATAATACCTGCATGGAAGAAAAAGAAGGGTACGACGCCTACATGAAGCGCAAAGAAGCCGAATGGGAGTCGCTGTGCCACAGGTGCGGCGCCTGCTGCGGCGCATACGCCGATCCCTGCGAGCACCTCCAGAGCGACAGCGAAGGCAAGTGGTATTGCGACACCTACGAGCACCGTTTCGGCATGCATTCCTCCAGGGGCGGACTCCGTTTCAAATGCGTCCCGATCCGCACCATCCTCAACAGACACTGGGACAACGACCACCTCTGCGCGTATAAATCCTCCGGCCGTAACGCATGGATCCCCAAATAAGGACAGTCATACGATTGCTGGAGAAAGAGACGGCGCGGTACCGTCTTCCCTCCGTCAGCGCCGTCGCCCGTGACGGCCGCGACCCTTTCCTCATCCTGGTCTCCTGCATCCTCAGCCTGCGCACCCGCGACGGTATCTCCGTCGCGGTCTCGGAACGGCTTTTCAAAAAGGCCGATACCCCGCGCAAGATCGCGAGCCTGAGCCAGGGCGAGCTTGAATCGCTCGTCCATTCCGTGAATTTCTACCGTAACAAAGCGAGGGCCATACGGGAAGCCGCCAGACGTATCGATAAAGAATTCGGCGGGAAGGTGCCGGACACGGAGGAAGGTCTTCTTTCGCTCAAAGGCGTGGGCAGGAAGACCGCGAACCTCGTGCTCGGCCTCGGTTTCGGGGTGCCCGCGGTATGCGTGGACACCCATGTGCACAGGATCTCCAACCGGCTGGGATGGCTCAAGACCAGGACGCCGGAAGAGACGGAGAAAGAGCTCCAGCGGATACTTGACCGGAAGTACTGGATACGGATCAACGAGCTCCTGGTCACTTTCGGACAGAACGTCTGTGACCCGGTCCGTCCGGGATGCGGGCGCTGTCCGATCAGTGAATACTGCCCGCAGGGGAGGAAATATGGTCAAAGCCGTCAATAAGACCTTTTCGTTCAATACCAAAGGCAGCGGCGACCTCGTCGATATCACCGAGAAGATGCACACCGCCCTGCGCGAGACCGATCTGAAGAAGGGGACGCTCAACGTCTTCGTCGTCGGCTCGACCGCGGCGATAACCACGTTCGAATATGAGCCGGGCCTGATAAAGGATATCCGTGACCTTTTTGAGAGGATCGCTCCCGGCGACGTCTCCTATAATCATGACGAGACCTGGCACGACGCCAACGGTTTCAGCCATGTCAGGGCAAGCCTGCAGGGCCCTTCCCTTACCGTCCCTTTCGAAAAGGGCAAGCTTCTGCTGGGGACATGGCAGCAGGTGGTCCTGGCGGAGTTCGATAACCGGCCGCGAAAACGGCAGGTGATAGTCACGATGATGGGGGAATGAGCAGGTAAACTTTTTGGCCCCCGCTTCCGTCTAATATGCAGAGGGACAGAGATAAGGATAACTCCCTGACCGGATAGGAAGTGGTCAGGAGTGTGTCCGTACACTAGGAGGAAACCATGAGATCGGTCCATCTGAACGCAACGGCAGTGATGATCATCGTCGGTCTGGCAGCCGCACCGGCTTTCGCACAGTCGGCGCAGGCTCCTCACGAACAGAACCGCCGGGGGTGGAACAGGGAAGAGCTCCAGAAGCTCAAGCAGCAGGACCCGGAGAAGTTCAAGAAGCTTATGGAGGAGAGGCGGCAGAAGATGCGCGAACGCCTCGAATACCTGAAGCAGAACGATCCGCAGAAATACCAGCAGGTGATGCGCCAGATACACGAGCGCCGCCAGCAGCGTCTCGAGAAGCTCAAGGCCGAGAACCCGGAACAGTACAAGCAGCTGATGGAGAAGCGGGAGCAGATGATCAATCAGAGGCTGGAACAGCTCAAGAAGGAAGACCCGAAGAAATACCAGGAGATCATGGCGCGCCGCCAGAAATTCCAGGAGCTGCGCAAGATGAAGCAGGAGGACCCGGAGAAGTTCAAACAGTATCTCCAGGCCCATCCCGAGCTTCAGCGCGAACTGCGCGAACGCCGCGGGAAAAAATAATAAAGGATTATGCCCCCCGAGCTCGATTTAGAGAAGGAAAAAGCGCTTATTCTCAGGGTGCGCAGGAACGAACGCTCGGCGTTCGACGAGCTGGTGCTGGCGTACAGGAACCGCGGTTTCGCCATCGCTTATAATTTCACCGGCAATCCCGAAGACGCCAAGGACGTGCTGCAGGAGGCCTTTATCCGTGTGTACACGCGGATAGGTGATTTCAGGGAGCAGTCAAGGTTCTCGACCTGGTTCTACCGGGTCGTGGTGAACTGCAGCCTTGATTTCCTCAGACGCAGGAAACGTGTCCGGTCAAAAGAGCTGGAACCTCTGACGGATGAGGAAGGCAACATGCTCGAGCCCGTTGGCGATATCGGGAAGCCGGACCCGCTCAGGGCCCAGGATTCGCGCGCCGCTCTGGAAGAATGCCTGGCTCAGCTGCCGGAGCGGCAGCGGACGTGTTTCGTGCTCAGGCACGAGAACGAGCTGAGCTGCGCGGAGATAGCCCGCGTCCTGCACTGCAACGTCTCGACCGTCAAAGTGCACCTTTTCCGGGCGACCAACGCCCTTCGCGTGAAGCTTGCCGCGTACCTGCGAAAGGAGGTTTGAGATGATAAGCTGTTTTTTCGTGCGCAGAAAACTGTATGAATATATAGATGAAAGCCTCTCGGAAGAGGCCCGCGTGAAGGTGGCGGATCATCTCGACCGCTGCCCCCGGTGCCGTCGCCAGGTCCAGGGGATACGCTTTGTCCTGTCCATGGCGGCGGCGAACAAGGCACCCGTCCCTTCAGAGGATTTCTGGAAGAGGTTCCGCGCCGAACTTGACGATAAGCTTAACCGGAAGCTCGTCCCTGACGCGCAGTCGGCGGCTTTGCGCATGCGGTTGCGGCCGGCGTTAGCCCTGGCTACGGTATGTCTCCTCGTGCTTTCTTTCACCTTCCTGCTGCAGGGATCCAGGTCTCCCTCTCCGGTCCGCCTTGTTCAGGAGGTCGAGCTCAAGAAAGAGGATGTCGCTCTCGTAGAGGAACTGGGCAGCTGGGAGGAAGTCGATCCCGGCTTTATCCAGGACACCGTGGAGACCTCAGCCGAGGAGCTGAGCTAGATTTTAGACACTGTGGGGACGGGTACGTTCAGGACACACCTAAAGGTATGTCCCTCACGTACCCGTCCCCTTTTCTGTTGCCTACCTATAAGGCTTGTGCTACCATAAAAAATATGCCGAAGACGAAAATAATCGCCACGCTCGGTCCGGCTTCCGAAAACCCCAATGTCCTCAGAAAGATGATGCTGGCCGGGCTGGATGTGGTGAGGTTGAACTTCTCGCACGGCACTCGCCAGGACAAGATCGACAAGATCAAGCTCGTCAGGGAACTGAACCGCAAGTACCGCCGCAAGTTACGCATACTCGGCGACCTCGAGGGGTATCGCATCAGGATAGGCCATCTGGGGTCTCCCGTAGAGATAAAGAAGAACCAGGAGCTCTTCCTTACTCAGGAGCAGGGAAGGAAAAGGCAGGGGTATATCCCTTTCGACTACTCCGGGAGCCTCCACGATATCCATAAAGGGGCAGAAATATTCATCGATGACGGAAACCTCGCGCTCCGCGTTGAAGGCCACGAGGATACCTCGCTCAAGACCCGGGTGACCGTGGGAGGGCTGCTCAAGGAGCACAAGGGCGTCAATATCCCGCAGGCCAGGCTCCGGTTCGCCGGCCTCACAGAGAAGGACAAGGAAAATATCTCCTTCTGCCGGGAAGAGAAGATCGATTTCATCGCCCAGTCGTTCGTCAGGACAGGCGATGATATGCGGCAGGTGCGCGAACACCTCGGTCCCG
>JBLMZF010000011.1:0-3397 GCA_050258655.1 Deltaproteobacteria bacterium
TCATCGCCTGATATGGAACAGACATATAAGAAGATATTGATAGTCAACCTGGGAGGGATAGGGGACTTGATGCTTTCTTCTCCCGCGCTGCGCGCTATCAGGTCCTGGATGCCTGACGCGCGCCTGTGCCTGCTTACCGCGGCGCCTTCCGCCGAATATGCCCGGCTGCTCCCGTATATCGACGAAGTGCATACGCTGGAGATCGGGCGCGGTTTTCTGAGGCTTGCCGCGGGTCTCGGAGTCCTGCTCTTTTTAAGGAAAGAGCGCTTTGACCTCTGCGTGAACATGCGCACGATCGTGTCGGCAAGGAGCCGCCGCGGGATAAGACTTGTCTTCGACCTTATCAGGGCGGGCAGGACAGCCGGCAGGGATACCGATGGCCGGGGCGATTTCTTCGACATAAGGATAAAAGAAGACGGGGGTGACACTGATTACGAGATGGAGTACGACCTGTCTATGGCGAGGACGCTTACCGGAAGGCCGGTGGAGGACAGGACTGTGGATTTTCCAGTCGATGATGCGGCCCGCGCGCGCGTTGAGCGCCTGCTGTCGGACGGCGGTGCTTTCCCCGGTACGCCTGTCATCGGTCTCCATCTGGGAGGGAAGCCCTCTCACGCATGGCCGGAGGAGAATTTCGCCGCGGCGGCGGCCATGATCGATCAGAAAAGGGAGAGCATTTTTGTGCTGACCGGTGACAGCCGCGACGGAGAACGTGCCCGCGCCGCTTTCGCCGGAACAGCCCCGCGTTCCATCGACCTTACGGGAAAGCTGACACTCGTCGAGCTCGGCGCGGTGATCGCGCGGTGCGGCCTTTATATCACTTCCGATTCGGCTCCCATGCATATCGCCGCCGCTCTGGGGACGCCGCTTGTAGCTATCTTCGGTCCGGGGTATATCCGCAGGTTCGATCCCCGCAGGATACTCCCGGGAGCGGTCGTGTTATCCGCGAAAACGCCGTGTGCGCCCTGTGACAGGGTGACGTGCCCTTCGCTCCGATGCCTCAAGGCGATAACGCCGGAAGAAGCTGCCCGGGCAGCCATTGAGCTCCTTTCGGGAGGTGACCATATATGAAACTGCTCAACAGGCTTTATGTCATGCTTCACCGGTCCCTGGCCAGACCCTCGGAACGCGGGGAATACTCCGGCGGGATGTGGCAGGACCGCGTCAGGGCCAAGGCGCTGTCGTTGTGCGAAGGAGTGTCGGGCAGGCTGCTGGAGATAGGGTGCGGCGAAGGGCTTTTCATCTCCCGTCTGAAGGCGTTCCGGCCCCAGGTCGATGTATGGGGAGTGGATAACGACGCGGGAAGGCTCGCGCGGGCAGGTGAACGTCTCGCGGAAAAAGGCATGACCGCCCGCCTGTCGGTCGAGGACGCTGCCCGTTTGCCCTTTCCCGACGGCCATTTTGACGCGGTAGTCTGCGTCAACGTCTTCTTCAACATGGATTCTCTCGATACTGTCAGAAAGACGCTCGCGGAGATGAAACGCGTCTGCAGGAGCGGCGGGCTCCTTGTCTTCGACTTCCGTAACGCCGCCAATCTCCTGCTGAGGGTTAAGTACGCGCTGGCTCACGTATATGACCACAGCGTGCGTGACCTGCCGTTGAGGACATACCATTTTTCCGTCATGTCGGGTGTGCTCGGAGAGCTCGGGTTGAAGATAAGGAGAAGGCATTTTATCGGAACGGGTGGACCCTTTGCGCCTCTCGTCGTCCTTGAGGTGGAGAAATGATATCACGTTTGCCGATAATATCCTCCTGCGCTTTGCCGGCGGATATCCTGGCGGCCCTGGTCACCAAAGGGAGACAGGCTGAAGAAGAGTGCGCGCGGCTGATCAGGGAAGAACTGGGAAGGAAATATGTCTTTCTGACCGGTTCCGGTATCTGCGCGTTTTCGCTTATCCTTAAGGCCTTGAGCGCGGGCAATGGGAGGAGGGAAGTCGTCCTCCCCGCCTATACTGCCGGCAGCCTTGCCGTTGCCGTGATAAGCTCCGGGCTCCGGCCTGTCCTCTGCGATATCTCGCTGGATGACCTGGCGATTGACGGAGCTTCTTTGCCGTCCGCGATCTCGGAGAATACCCTGGCGGTAACGGCGGTGCACCCATTCGGTCTCGGCCAGCGCATGGCAGGGCTCAGGGCAGCGGCCGGTGGAGCGGTCATCATCGAGGACTGCGCCCAGGCAATGGGAAGCCTGATCGAAGGCAGGGAGGCGGGAAAGGCCGGAGAAGTAAGTTTTTTCAGCTTTAACCGCGGGAAAAACCTTCCGTTTCCCGCTGGAGGATGCATAGTCACCGACCGTGCAGATATAGCCCGCCTGCTTGAAGGGGAGACAGCAGTGCTTGGCCGGCCCGGGTCCACGCTGGCACAGGTGTTCCGTGCGCTCGCTTTCGCTTCGGCCTCCAACAGGTTCTTCTATGGAGCCGCATATCCGTTGGTCAGGCGTTTCAAAGAGAAGTCGCCGCCCGCGGCCATCGCCGGCTTGAGGATGGATCCCTTTTGTGCCGCCCTGGGGGCCAGGCTGTTACCGAGGAGGCAGGAATATTTCTCGGCCCGCAGCAGGAATGGTCTGTTCCTTATCGAGAGATTGCGGATGTGCGGCGGTGTCCGTCTCCCTGTTGTTCCGCCGGGGGACAGGCCGGTGTTCAACCGCCTGCCCGTCATGTTTGAGGATGCCGGAGGCTTGCGCAGGGTAGAGAGGAAGCTGTGGGGAGCGGGCATCGAGAGCTCCCGCATGTACCTGAAGCCGCTCCATCATATGTTCGGGCTGGGATACGGCTCCGGCGCTTTCCCTAACGCCTGTTATCTGGCTGAACATCTGCTTACCCTGCCGGTCCACCCCGGATGCACAACGGAAGACCTTGAAAGGATGGTCGAGGTGGTGAGGCGATGGGCGTGAGCCGGGTCCGGAAAGCAAATGATCTGTGGGATATCATCGGGACGTTCGTATACCTCAAGTCGATCAAACGGATAGACCGGGCGCAGAGCACGACCGGATACAGCGACCTGCAGTCGCTGTACCGTGCGGCGAGAGACGGGAAAGGCGAAGGGGTCATCGTGGAACTGGGATCATACAAGGGGAAATCTTCTATTGCCCTCGCTCTCGGCTCGCAGGCCGGGCGAAGGGATAAAGTCTATTGCGTTGACCCGCACCGGGACGGCACCCGTGAGACTTTCCTCAAGAACGTGCGTGCTGCCGGCGTGGAACACCTTGTCGTGCCGGTCGTCGCGGTTTCCGCAGACGCGGCAGGCGGATTCCCGCATCCGATACGGCTTATTTTCATTGACGGCGACCATGGGTATGAGGGGGTCAAGAGCGATATAGAGCTCTGGAAGGGGAAAGTGGTGGACGGGGGTATTCTCGCCTTCCATGATTACACGTTCCCCGGGGTCAAAAAGGCCGTCT
>JBLMZF010000012.1:0-11489 GCA_050258655.1 Deltaproteobacteria bacterium
CAGCTCCCCAAACACCGGCCTTACCGCGAGCGGATGCCTGTGATACTGGACCGGGTCGATCGACGCCCCAAGGAGCGAATAGACGGTGCCTCCATCTTTACGATCGTCATTTGACGGCGAGGAAGGATATCCTGCGATGAACTTTTCAACTTCTGCCAGCGGCGCCGCAGAAATGGAGGCCCTCGCGTAGAAATCGACCACATCCAGGAACCTGCCCCTGAGACCGTCTTCCTGCTCGAACAGCGCGCAGAGCCTCCTGACCCCGTCCCTCTCCTCATCGTTCAGCCCTTTATAGGCCGCAAGGACGTTAAGCTCGGCGAAGACTTCCGACGCGCGGCCCGCAGGCATACCTTCTATCGACGCAAATATCTCACTGGATTCGTGCACCACCAGCAGGTACATGAACGCCGCCAGTGCATCCTGCGGTCCCGTCCTTTCATAGATGGCCCTCATCCTCTCGTCGAAGAGGATCGCCTTGTCACCGTTTACATCCACCATCGCCGAAGCAGAATGCATGTATTTCGCCCAGTACAGCCCCTGGAAGTCGTCGCGTGTGAGCACCCGGTACAAGACCGGGAATGACGCCTTTACCATCCCCCTCACGCGCCCGGTCACCCCATTATCGATCGAAGACGAAATAAGCGGCAGGCGAAGGTAATCTCCGGGCTCACGTGACGCGCCGAGGATGGACCAACGGACCACCGGCCTGCATCCGCCGTCAAGCTGGAGCGTCTGCGAGAATTTAAGGAGGAATTCAGGCGAGTTGTCCTGGAACTCTTGGACCTCGACGGAAACAGGCACTTCGCGGCCAAGAAAACGCTGGACTAGTGTTCTTTTCCCGGACTTCTCCGTAGTGACCTTTATCGGCTGGCACTCCTCCTTCTGAGGAGCTCCCGACCGCACCTCCCAGACCCTGGCAGACAGGACAAGATCATCCCGGATCATCTGGGTAATGATCCTGGAGAAATCCGGGCTGATAAGGAAGGCTTCGACGGGATGGCCGAACGAAAGCTCATCAACAAGAGTACCTTCGGGGACCGACCAGATGCGCGCCTTGCCGCTCTTATAGACAGTATACGCTCGGGTCCCGTCGCGGTTGAAACCATAACCTACGATCTCCTCTTCGGACTTGACCAGCGCGGCAAGAGGCTCAAGTTTCCTTGCATCCCAGAGCCTGACCGTTTTATCAGCGCTTACCGTCATCAGGATGTTCCCCGCGGGATCGAACGCTGTCCCGACTGTACCTTCCATGCTCAGGCTTTTTGAGCTGGCGATGACTCTATTCCTCGAGAGGTCCCATAAGCGCATGACTCTGTTGGTGTTCTCGCTCAAGGCCAGTTTCCCGTCCGGAGTGACTGCGGTATGTTCGCACCAGCCATCCGGGTCCTGAAGATTGCCTAACAGTGTATGAGTGCCGGCGTCAAAGAAAGCAGGCTGATACACCTTCCTGAAAATGATCCTGGAATTGCGGCCCTTCCCTCCTGCGGCGATCCCGTGGACCCTATCCTTGTTCAAGTTCGCGAGGCGTTCGAATGTCCTGGTATCCCAGATCCCAACGCCTGATGCAGTCGCGATAGCGATCTTCCTGTCTTCATCAGCGAAACAGGCGTCTTCAATGCTTGCATTGAATTCCAGCCTTTTCTTGAGCGTGCCGGAATCGGTTTCGCATACGTCGACTGCGTTGTTGTAAAGCTTAAGCAGGAGCCTGCCATCCGGGCTCAGTGAAGCGTACCGGCAACCGAAGGCTGACCACATCTGGGAGACCATGTGGACCCAGGTAGGCCCGGAAGACTGTACAGCGGCTGCCGGAACCGCGCCGTTGGCCGCAGAGGCAGCCTGATTCTTCTGTTGCAGCAACCCTTTCAGATTATCGCTGACTGAAGGATGAAAAGAGGAATCTTTGATATCTCCATTACGCGCCAGGACCATCTCTTTCAGTTTAAGCTGACGCGATTCTTCCGGAGCGCGCAGCAGGCCTTCATATGCCTGCAGAACGGGAAGGAAACGGCCATTGTACTGCGGATCGTTCTCCAGTATACGGCAGAACTTCTGAAGTGATTCCCTATCTGCGACACCGACCGCCCCATATGCTTCCAGCACCATGCTCTCCACTGCCACAGCGGCATTGATGCCGCCGGACACCTCGAACTGGCCCAGGTACAGCCAGGACGAGCCGTAAACGAGCAGGAGGAACAGGAAGATCTCGACCGTCTCCTTACGCGCCGCCTCCAGGTAATCCTGCAGGCGCTCGTCGAAAAGCACTCCATACTCATTGTGCTCCCCTCTGACCGCGAGGCTGGCAGGCATGTACTGCGCCCAATAAAAACCGGCGCAGGAACGGGTGGAAAGGACGGAATAAATAGCGGGATCGAATTTCATCAGCCGCATCATCGCCGGCAGAAGCAGGTCGATGACCACCGGCCCGCAGGTGATCGGTTCCCGCGCGAGTTCTTCGGCTTTTAAAGAGGTGCCGAACAGGGGGTAAAAACCGCCGTCGGCGGCGGGCTCGCAAGCCCTGCGTAAATGCGGCGGCACGCGATCGATGACGGAAGGATCGACCCTGATCGCCTTACGGTAGCTTAACACCGCTTTATAAGGAAGACGCATCGTATAATAAAGGTCACCGAGGTTTTTGCTGATGACCGCGCTCTCCGGAGCCAGTTCAGCCGCTTTTTCAAGCGCCTGCAGAGCCTCCTCGAGTCTGTCCAGCTGTAACAACGCATTGACTCTGTTCGTCCAGACCGCGACATCCACCCCGTTAAGCTCAGCGGCCTTCGCGCAAAGCTCCTCCGCCTCGGCAGGCCTGCCCAGAGAAGAAAGGACCGCGGCAGCATTGGTAAAGGTGTGCACATATGCCGGGTCGAAGGCGAAAGCCTTCTCAAGACACGAGAATGCCGACAGTTTATCGCCCCTTTTAAACAGCGTAATACCGATATTATTAAGGATGGATGACGAGTGTCCGTAAGGCGGCAGGCATACGTGGATATAATAGTAAAAAGCGTTGAGAAGTTCTTCAGCACTGCTGATCGTGACCTTATTTCCCTCCAATTCTTTCCTTATCTCCGCGAGCCTTTCCCTGCTGATCCGCAAGTCATCATTCAGGACACGATCCACTCCCGACTGCCTGTATGTCCGCGGCTGGATCTCCAGGATCCTCCTGATGGTGAAGTCAGCGATCAGCTCCCGGTCCTTCAGGACGACCAGGTTGAACGCGTGGGCATCGGAAGCGGCGCAGACGGCATTGAGACCCACGCAGCGCAGCACCACGTGCGCCAGCTGGGAGATCACGGTACAGTTATAGACCTGTTCGAGATACTCGCGCGGCCTTGACCCCTCATCTTCAAGGAGACGGGCGACCTCAGCATCATCGATGATCGAAAGGAGCAGAAGATTGAACGTGTTCGCGGATGCATGCTCTATCGCACCGGTGCTGATCAGCGCGCGCATGAGCATCAGAAGGCCGGCCGATATCTCTTCATGGCCGCGCGCCTTCTCGAAAACGGCCTTGAACGCAGCCAGATCTATTTTAGTGAAAAGCGACCGGAACCGGGCTTCCAGCGGAAAAAGCGTCTTGCCCGGATAACACAGTTCATCGCGGAGGATCGGGACCAGGCACGGGAAGTCCTGGATGGACTCTCTCTTGAGTTTGAACTCGGCGAGCTTTTCATCGGCAGCAGGGCCTTCGATATCCTCAAGGGAAAGGATACCTTCGTACAGGAGCTCGATCTGCTCTTTGAGCGGTTGTTTAAAGAATACCGGGGTAAGGTACAGCGCGAGCGCGTCGTTCTGCCTGAAGACGGAGATGCGGGCAGGAACAGGGGACTCAACGACATAAAGCTTCCATGACGGCGGGGCGCGGCAGCCAGTCGAAGCAAGGACGGTTGCGAGCGCTTCGATGACCTGGACCAGCAGGTCGCGTGCCGGCGCGGGATCCGCAAAAGCCAGCCCCTGCATGTTGAACTCTGCGACAATTCCCCACTGCCCCCCAACCGTCATCCCATCCCCGACATAGACGATCTCACGCCGCTCGATCTTGTCTTTCAGCACCACATAGAAAGCGCGGCCGGAAGGATCGAAGAAAGCCAAACGGATATCTTCAAAATTGCGCTCCTGCAATTTATTCCCGTTCTCGGTATCCCATATATAGACTTTACTGGAGTCGGCGGAGAGGGCCTTGGAACCGTCCGGGCTGAAATCGACCGAAAGGACTTTGCCTCTATGCGAATAAAACCTGGGACGGACATCGCTGATACCATCAAAGTCGACCAATTCTATACTGTTACTGCTGACCTCCAGCGGGATACGTTTACCGCTGGGCGTCGGCCTGGAATTATCGATCAGCCTGCGGTTAGGGCTGTCGAACTCATTGCTATATGCTCCGTGAGGCAGGTTAAAGAACGCGATCCGTTCCCAGTAGTCATAGACCACACAGCCTCCGGACGGATAGGGGATGATCTTTTCATAAGATCCGGTCGGATTAGCCAGGACCTTGAAGTTGTCAGCTACCCTTACTGCTATTTTCTTTGCCGTATTTATTGTGATCAGGTACCTGCTGTCAGAGCTGAAGATGAAATCCGCGAGAGGCTCCTCCTCGCTTGAGAGATACAGGAGATTCCCCGAGAGGTCCCAGACCGCCAGCCGGCTCCCTCTGCGCAACCCGGCAATCATCTTACCGTCAGGCCTGAATTCGATCTTATTCAGTTCCTCGGTATACTCGCGCAGGAAGATCTCTTCGTCAGCGATGCTGGAAGGTTTCAATAAACGGCCGCCGAACTGGCCGGCGAACGCAAGAATAGTGCCATTTTTGTTTATTGCCCCGTGATTTATCCTCCCGACGGTCTTAGAGAAATATCTCCTGCCGTCCTCAACCCGCAGGATCTGGCCGAGATAGACCGGCTTTTTACCGTTTGTGTCAGGCTTCGCCTGCTGTCCGTCAACCGGAACGGTCAGGGCGCGGGACATCTCCGAGGCCTGTTTGGGATCGAAGCCTGCCGTTCCGGGAACAGGATACTGCTTGATGAAGTCGGCCATGACGGGAAGGGCCGCTTCGCCTCCGACCCTGCATCTGATCACTTCGTCATATTTACGGATATGCTCCCAGAAGCTGACCTTATATATCTTCGCGTCGTCTATCCGTTTCATCAGCGCGAAAAGGTCCAGTGCTTCATGATGAGTAAGCTTGGAATAAGCGTCGGCGGCGGTAAGCTCGGCGCAGGAAGCGGTATTGATGTCGTAACCGATCTTCCTGTATTCGAACATCAGGTCGACGGCGTGACGCGCGAGGACCATGAACAGGAACAGGGCCGACTGTTTCGGATCGGCCGCCAGCGGGCCCTTAAGCCGTTCATCAAAGAAGATCGCCCACTCCCCTCCCTGTTCGGAAACCACGGAAGGCCATGACATATAGGAAGCCCAGAAGAATCCGGCGAAACGGCCGTCTGCGTAAGCGTCTGCAATCTCCGGTATGCGTTTCTTAAGCATCTCCATCGCCGCTTCTTTCACCTCTGCGCCCGCCTCGGACGAGATAAGCGGCATATGCTCCTTATCGATGGTACCTTCCTGCGTCCCGAACAGCGTAACCCTCAACCCGCCGTCAAGCTGAAGGGTGAAATTCGGGTCGAGGAGGAAGATGTGCGTCCCTTCCTCTGTAGTCCTCTGGCCGAATTCCTCGATCTCAGCAGCAGTAAGATAGCCTTTTTGACTGTCCATCACGGCGAAATAGCGGGCAGCTATCCTTACTGTCTCCCTGGAAGAGCTCGCCGAGCCCTGAGCGATCAGGCAGTGTTTCAGCAAATCGAACAGCTCGTCGGACAGGAAATTACCTGACTTCAGCCCCAGGAGATCGATGATCTGGTCCTCGCTCAGCAAACGCCGGCCTTCAAGAGCTTCGAGGGAACCTGCAATGTCGTAGCTGTGCCGCTCCCTTTCGATCCCGTTCTTATGGCGGATCATGTTGATATGCCTGACCATTTCGCCGCGCACGTTCCAGTGACTCGTCTTCGGTTTACTGTCCTCGAAAGATTCCACCAACTTGTCTTGCACCTCTTCACCGAGTGTTTCAGCCTTCAGATCCTCGACTAATTTAGCCGTTTCGATGCCTCCGCTTACCCGGGCTTCAATATCCTTCTTTATTGCAACGGCAGAATAGGCGTTCTGTCTCCCATCGATCCCGGCACAGAGCTTTTCCAGCCGTTCACGCTCGCTTTCACTGAATTTGGTATAGGCATCCGTGGTCAGGTGTCCGGGGAAGTCCTGCGCGGCCGGCTTGCCGACAGCGGTCCTGAACAGCTCCGCGAGCTCACCGGCCGAAAGCAGGTAAAGCAAGTCCCTCATCCCGCCGGTTTGTTCCTCAGGCAGGCCCTTCAGGCTCTCATCGATGAAAAGGGCGAATTCTTTATCGATCCGGCTATGCGCGACCGGCCTGGTCATGTACGACGCCCAGAAAAAGCCCATGAAGAAACCGGAATCTAGGATCTGTCCGAAAGCAGGATACCTGCGTGAAAGCATCCTGAGGGCATCTTCGAACGCCCAGCCTTCGGCCTTGCCGATGATGATCGGCACCTTTGCACCGCCATAGGAAATAAACTCACCACCGTCATTACTTAAGCCTTTTTCAATGCCTTTAATATCTCCGGACGAAAGGGGGTTTCCGCCGTCAAATCTATTCACTTCTTTTTCCTGCGGTTCCTGCGTTGCCATCGGCTTCTCTTCGCCCCTCATGATGATGAACGGAGGATATTTCCTGTAGAACTTCGCGATCTCCTTCTCGTTCTCATCGTCGGACAGGTTCTTCCGGCTGAGCTGTTTATAGAACGTGAACACGGATACGAGCCTTCCGTAGTAATACGCGGATTCCTCTATTTTCCGGCAGAGGGCGAGCACCTCTTTCTGGTCATCATCGGACATCCCGGCGAACACCCTCATGGTATCGAGCTCCGCCCTGACTTCGGCCTTCATGTTGCCGTTAGAGTTCTTCTTGAGGCTGAACTCCTGACCCTCATGAAGCATCAACAGGTACAGGAAGCGGTCTCTGGCCGGATGACGGGAACCGGTAAGGACCTCTTTGAGCTTTTCGTCGAGCAGGAAACCGAACTGTCTGTCCTCTTTTGTGATCAGGGCCGCCGAAGGCATGAACTTAGCCCAATAGAAACCGGCAAAATCGCGGTGCAGGAAGGTCCTCTCGGCTGCTTGCCTGAAATTGGAAGAAAAAGCCTTCTGCGCGTTTTTTGTCAGCCCCGGATCGATCTTCTCGTAAGGCAGGGGAGCCATGGTGTAATCTTTGGCGTCAAGGGAAGCGCCGATGGACGAGAAGCTGAAGGTAAGGCTCCTCTCCCTGGTGTCGATACCCCTTAATTCCTTTGCGAGCACGCGGCGCAGGTATTCGCCGACGTTCGGGTCCGATGAAGCTGCGGCGGTCTCGACGACGATACCCTCCCGGTACACCTTTATCCAGTAACCGGACTCGTTATAGGAGAACTTGCTCACCCATTCGGCGGCCTCTTCCTGGGTCAGTGAAGTCTGATCCATAAGACAGGTCAGCTCGACCGACTTCCCTCTATTGCAGTCAAGGAACGCTTTCACCCTTTTCCCCTTGGGATACCGGGCTATCGCTTCCTTTATCGTCTTACCGTTCTGTTTGTCGGCCTTTTCATAGGCGGCGTAAAGCGCGGGCAGGACATCGGTGACGCCCATAGCGGCAAGGGTCTTTGCCGCGATCTCGGACTCGAAATGGAACCGCCCTGACGCAAGCTTGCTCATCAGGATCCCCACGGCCTGCTTCTCCTCCCCCAGCGACTGCAGGCCCTTTGCGCAGAGGATGGAGAAATCGGTATCAGTGGTCGTTTCAAGCTGGTGCAGAAACTCCGGGATGCATGACCTCTCGCCCAGCTTCACGCACAGCGAGACAGCTTCGGCGGCGTCCCGACTGTCTAGCGAACCCACCTTGCTGACGAGAAGCCGCCGCGCGTCCGGCGAATCGATCTTCGCGAGCCGCCAAAGCGCTTTGAAGCGTATCTCTCTGTCATCATTAAGAAGAGCTGTCGAACAGGCGCGTGTGGCAACCACGGGATCAGCGGCGCCAAAAGTATCGAGGATCGCCTGCGCCACAGAAACATCCTTTTCCGAATAAAGCCTATCAATAAGGATATTCCAGGACTCCTCGCTCTTTAACTGTCCAAGCAGCTGCGCTCCCCGTTCACGCTCGGACGCAGATTCGCTCCTGATCATCTTCTTCGCCTTCACCAGCGGATTGAACCATTCCATTTCCCTCACAGTCTGTTCAAGGTCAGATGCCATGGGGCCCCAGATACGGTAAGAGAGGACCAAGCTGGCTGCGACGCCGGCCACATTTACCGCAGCCATGATCCAGGAGCCCGTAAAGATATGGAAAAGCAGGGATCCGGTGTTGGCGGCCAGGAGCCCGAACCAGAACCAGTCCCATTTAGTGGGTCTCTTGCCGCCGTCCCCCAGGTTTTTCATGAACCCGCCCAGGTTCGCGGCCATCTTCCCGCTATCCTCTGGCATGACACCCTGCTGGGCATTCCTGACGATCCTGACCAGATCACGGTTGCTGCGGGGATAGGTAGTCTTCTGGTCGAACTCATCGCGTTCGATCATCTCAAAAGCGGTCTCTACGGCCTGCCGCCTGCTGTCGTTCTCCGGGAAATTGGCGGTCAGTTTTCTGAGCAGATATGCCTCGTACTGGAATTCGAGAAGATAAGAAATATAGTCAGGGTTAGGGGCAAAAGCGTTCTGTTCAGGGAAGTAGAGGACATCCATCGTGGAACAGACCTTTTTCGTCAGTCTGCGCATCTCTTTCAGATGCGTGGGAACGGGGAACCATGCCTCCCTCCAGATGAACCTGAAAAGAAGCAGGGTGATGAGACCAAAGAAACCCAGCGCCATTATCGACATGTAATTGTTCAGGAAATGCGCCGGATCCTGTATCAGGGCGGAGATGGTGAGCGTCGTGAAAAGCCCGACCGTAAGCACAAGCGCCCACAGCCCAAGAGGCGCTTCATTTTTCCCTCCGTCCTTGTACTCAGGAGTGAAGGTAAACGCTCGGCGGCCGTTTACAGTCTCAAGGATCACCACGACGGGCCGGAGGATGTCTTGAGCCATTGCGCGGTCAACAATCAACTTAAGGCTTCCTGCCACCGAATGCGAGATGGCTTTTCCTTTCACCGATGCCACATAAATAGTGCCGGTCAGGATCCCTTCCCTCGTGATCGACCAGATGATCTCGACCGAGCGGCGCCCAGTGGCCCTGCAGTTGTTCTCAAGGCATTTTCTATCACCTTCAGAAAGGGCGGCACTGTCGGCGATATGGGTGTGGTAGCCGAAAAGACGGACGGCAGAATTAATAAGGTCTCCGGCAGCAACGACCCGGTTACCGAACGCTACCTGTTTCCCGTCCATATTGAAGGAAGCAGAGCGGGTATCGGCGTTCATGACGGCCCTGGTCCCTTCCGCGGCCACTACCCCGCTTGTCTCCATGTACTGCATGAAGAAAGCGAAGATCTCGGGAGTAAGCAGTCCTTTATCCTGGGCCCCGAGGAGGAGAGACTTCTCATAGCTCTTGTTCCTGTAAACGGCCAGGTACTCCTCTTCTTTCCCGTTTATAACGGCCTTAACCTGGTTACCCGTCACTCTCATGCTGAAAACCTTCCCGTTATCGTCAGAGATTGATATCCTGTAGTCTGCCGGGCGGGAAGACAACTTGTTCTCATACCTTGCCCGGACCGCCGCGACCATATCATCGTAGGCTTTGGCAAGGTCGATACCGGGGAAAAGTTTTTCCAGCTGCCGGATATTGCCTTCGCGTTCTGCACCGCCGTCAGACTGCTTAAACGCCTGCTGTTCCTCAATCGACGGATAAAGCTTGAATATGAGCGCCATGATCGGGAAATTCAACAATAGAGAGGGTAAAGCGAGGAGCAGGACTACTGCCACATCCGGGAAGAACCCTATGACAGAAAAAACGGCACCCATAAAGAGGACATGACAAACAAGCGGAAACTCGAATTTCTTAGACTTTGCATATAGCGAGCCCAGCAGTATATTCCCCAAGAGAATGGTTGCCAGCTGTAATCCTGGATCAAGGAATCTGGGTAAATAAACCGGGTAGCAGGACCAGCAAAGCGTATAAAGAAAGCTGGAAATAAGGATACCCAGCCCGGGAGTAAGGTTCAAAGTCTTTATCAGGACCTCCTTCATGAGCAGTCTCCGGAAGACGATCTCCATGCCCGCCGGGACGATCACAACAATGAGGAAAAGAATAAGGAGAGAATCGGGGATAACCGAACCCGATAAAGCGAAGAAGCATGTCAAGGCTGCGTAAAGGACTATACCAGCTATGAAGCCCAGGATAATCAGCTTTAACCTCCCCCCGTCCTGCGCCGTCTTTTCCTTTTTCGATAACGCAAGAAGGAGCGCCCCAAAGACTGCTGCATCGATCGCTATGGCTACTGCGATGGAAGCCAGCTCATTGCTGAATAAACCCTGCAAGAAAACGTTTGAAGCCGCAAGCAGCGCGATGATCTCAACTGAGAAATTACTTATCGCGTGTGCGATGATACCGGGTTTGAGCGACTTCAATTTAAGGTACAGGTAAGCCCAGAGCGCGCCTGCAACGAACTGGCTGACAGGCAAGAACCAAGTCCCCTGATTCAAGGGGTGCAATATGGCAAATACGGACGCGGACAGCAGGATGGCCGCCGGCGCCCCCATCTTGAGCTTGTCGAGCAGCAAGTCCTTAAACAGCCATTTGCGGAACAGGATCTCCTCCATGACAGGGATCAACGTGAAGCCGAGAATGGTTTCGATAGTGTGCCAGAGAGTGGCATCCGTGCTGAAACCGCCATTCACCCACGCGTAATAAACAGCGACCATCGAACCGGCGAACGCCGCCACGAAATATGCGATGGATTTCTTATCGCCTCCGTCCTTCTGCTTGAATGTCTCCTGCTGCTGTTTGTTCGGCCAACACAAAAGTATGAGCACACCGAGAGCCGCGTACAAGGCAATGTACGGCAGCGACACGTCAAATAAGACGAGCAGGAGCATGGACAGGTTGTAAAGTGAGTGGAAGATGACCGGATTACGGAGCTTGCCCGTCTTGACGTAAAGCGCGGCGAATGCCACCCCTCCAAGGAACTGCGGAAGCAGGGCGGGCATCTCCGAGGAATCGGCTCCCAGCATGATCGGCATGATCAGATGACTCACTGAGAAGATCAGGCCGGAGGTGATGATGGAAGCCAGGATACCCAGGTTAAGCTTATTAAGGAGAAGATCCTTGAAGATCCACTTGCGGAAGACGATCTCTTCCCAGATCGGGGCTGCCGTCACCATCGCAGCCAGTTCCCAGAGTCCGGTCAGGATGATCGAGCCGGTATATGCGTAGATAAAGAAGCCGAGGAAGAAGTCAGCGAGGAAGAACACCAGGAATATCGGCCAGTAGACTTTTTTACCGCCGTCAGCATACGGAGGAG
>JBLMZF010000013.1:0-9163 GCA_050258655.1 Deltaproteobacteria bacterium
GCGACAGGATGCTCGCCTCGTTGACCGGCAAGAAGGAAGAGGAGATCGCCGCGCGCAGGAAAGCGCTCAAGGTGGTCCCCGATTTCAAGCTGGTCGACACCTGCGCCGCGGAATTCCAGGCCTTTACTCCGTACTACTACTCAACATACGAGCAATAGCAGATTTGGGGACCCGTCCCCTCTCATTTGCGCTTGACAAACCGTTGCGGCGTAATAGAATAAGGCCATCGGAGCCGCGATGGCGATCTCAAAAGAATAACAGGACATCTCTTAAATTAAGGGGTGTCCTTTTTCTTTTTTCACCCGCAGCCAGGGAGGAAAGATGAAGAACGCACTGTTGCATGTGCTTGTGCTCGCTTTCGTGGTCGCGATCGTGCTTCTGTACTCCCATGTCAACGCGCTCCAGATGTCCTCGACACGCAGTTCTCTCGATACCATTGCGTTGAGCATGCAGCACCTGACCAGCCTGCTCAAGGGCTTTGATGCCAGGAACCAGAAGCTCGACTCGAAGATCACCGACCTGGAGGCGAGGCTTGCCCGCAGCGAAGAGCAGAGGACTCAGCTCATTTCCCAGGTCCAGTCTCTTGCGGCCGAGATGAGCGAGTTCAAATCCCGCGCGGCAAGACCCGTCGATCTTGCGCCGATCGCCGTCTCGAAAAAACACGGAAGATAACAAACGGGCCAAGCGCTTAAAAATGAACAAGAGAAGGGTTTTTACTCTTATTCTATCAACTTCAATTTTTCTTTTATCAAAATACGCGTTTGCGGCTGAGCCTGTCCGTGAAGAAGGCTTGTCTGCCCATGTGATACCTAAAAGAGTGGCCGAGCTTGATAAAGACGGCCGCCTAAAGTACGGATTCATGGTTTCTCAGTCATATGATTTGAAACCGCCCTTAATAAGACCTGTGTCCCTGATGCGTATTCAGCCGAAGAAAAGCAAAATGTAGAAGATCTGAAAGTGTTGTGTCATCGGCAAAAGATCCCTTTGTTCATCTGTAGAGGCTCTGATTTGCCTAACGGCTGGATGCGACAAAATTAAATTCTCGTGAATAAAAGACAGTATAAACAGCTTTTAGGGATTGCGAACATTATTTCTAGCATTGCGTTTTTCCTTTTTACTTTGACTTTAGATATCTTTGCTCTAATAGCAGGCGTTCTTTATTTCAGATTTGCTGTTTCAGTTTTTCGAGATTCTATCGATGCCGAAACTCGCAAGACATTTTATTGGTTTATAATACCCCTTACTGTCATCCATTTGCCCCTGTTAATCCATATGACCTCCCCAAAAGCCCCTCCCGGTTATCATTTGAATATACCTGGTCAAATTCTCTTTATTGGTATTCCCTTAATAACCTGCATAGGTAATTCTTATTATATTCAATCAAAAGGAAGTCTGAGCAAATAGCCAATGGGGAATGGTTAATTTTGCAAGGTGCTCCTCATCTCCTCACCGCAAGGGGAGGAGTTTGCTTTTTGGGGGAAAAGAGGCTATAATATGGCGGTACCGGAGGGACTTTGATGGAACAGCAGGATTTTACGATAGAACGCAGGATCTATTACCACAACACCGATGCGGGCGGAGTGGTCTATTACGCCAACTACCTCAAACTTCTCGAGGAAGGCCGGACCGAGTTCTGCCGGTCGCGCGGGATCGATACGGGGAAGCTCTGGGCGCAGGGGATAGGTTTCCCGGTCGTGCACGTGGAGGTAGACTACAAGTCCCCGGCCAGGTACGCGGACCTGATCAGGATCGCGACAAGGATCGAGAAGGTAGGGAATTCGTCGCTCCATTTTTCGCAGGAGATAACCAGGGACGGACAGCTGCTGGTCCGCGCCAAAACGGTGTGGGCATGCGTGGGGGGCGGACAGGGTTTCAAGTCATCCATCCCCCTGCCTGCGGAAGTCACCGCCAAGCTGACCTGATAAAGGAGGGTGAAGTGCCGAATTACGAGATCGTCAGGAAGACCTGCAGCCTGAAAAAGAAGACCGTCCTGCTTCCCGCGACCTACGTTTCCGAGCCGAACGGGAGCAATAAACTGATACCTCACATCAACGACTGCCTCAGCAAGGACAGCTCCTGTACTTCCGTTGGATGCAAGTTCTGCGCGGGAGATACCAACCCGTTCACCGAAGTATAACGGAAAGGGAGCCTGCATGCCTATAACCCTCAAGTTCCTCGGCGGCGTGAGGACTGTCACCGGTTCCAGCCACCTGATAACGACTCCGACCGCCACCATCCTCCTGGACTCGGGGCTTTTCCAGGGCAAGCGCGACCTCTTCTACGAGATCAACTCCGCGTTCACCTACAAGCCGAGAGAGCTCGACGCGCTGATCCTCTCGCACGCCCATATCGACCATTGCGGCAACATCCCCAGCATCCTCAAGAAGGGCATGCGCTGCAAGATCTACTGCACCCATGCCACGCGTGACCTCTGCAAGCTGATGCTTGAGGATTCGGGCAAGATACAGGAAGAGGATATCAAGTACGTCAACAAGATCAACAAGCGGCTCGGACTGCCCCCGCGCGCCCCGCTGTACACCAAGAACGAGGCGATCAAGGCGGCCAAACGCCGTTTCCAGACGCTGTCCTATAACCAGCGGGTGGGAGTGGCCAAGAACGTCTGGGTCCAGCTGTGCGACGCCGGTCATATCCTGGGCTCGGCGACCGTGATCGTGGACGCGAAGGACGATGAATCCCACGGGGGCAAAAGCATCAGGCTCGGCTACGCGGTGGACCTGGGCAGGAAGAATCTTCCATTGCTCAACGACCCGGTATGCCCCACCGGCCTCGATTATCTGATGATCGAGAGCACCTACGGCGGCAGGGTGCACGCGCCGATAGAGGAGGCCAAGGGCAAGCTCCTTGACACGATCAAGCGCACCATCGAGCGCAAGGGCAAGATCCTCATCCCCGCGTTCACGCTTGAGCGCACCCAGGAGGTGCTCTATTTCCTGAGCCAGCTGATCAGGGAGAAGGCGATGCCGCCCATCCCGATCTACGTCGACAGCCCGCTCGCGTCCGCTATCACTGAGGTGTTCAAGTACCATGACGGGTACATGAACCAGCAGACCCAGCAGGCTATCAGCCAGGGGGACAGCCCGTTCGAGTTCCTGAACCTGCGCTTCATCGACGACCAGCAGGAGTCCAAGAGCCTCAACGTAGACAAGAGGCCGATGATCATCATCGCCGGCTCCGGCATGTGCGAGTCGGGGAGGATCCTGCACCATCTCCATAACAATATCGAGGATTCGCGCAACACCATCCTGGTAGTGGGATATATGGCCAGGGACACCCTGGGCCGAAGGATAGTTGAAAGGGAGAAGTTCGTGCGTATCTTCGGCGTCGAACACCAACTTAACGCCGAGGTCGTGGTGATGAACTCGTTCTCCGCCCATGCCGACAGCAATGGCCTGGTGGAGTTCGTGGAGCAGTGCATGCCCCTCAAGCAGGTGTTCCTGGTGCACGGCGAAGAGGAGCAGACGCAGGCGCTGTTCGATTCCCTTAAAGCGAGAGGCATTCCGGTCAGCATGCCGGTCAAGGACCAGGAAGTCACTCTTTCCCCGGAAGGATGATAAGTGTTGACGGTAAGGGCAATTGCGGTTAAAATTAACTTTTCAATCTAAAAGCACCTTAAGGAGGAAACATGGCTGGAGGAAAATCTACACCGAAGAAAGATAAAGCGCTGAAGGTCGGCGCCGGAGAACTGGTCAAGAAGGGCCAGATACTCATCCGCGGCATCCCCGCGTACAAGGCGGGACGCAACGTCAAAGGACGCGCCACGATCTTCGCGCTGTGCGACGGCAAGATCGCTTTCACCAGGAAAAAGGCTCAGAACGCGGTAAAGACCTTCATCAACGTTATACCGCAGTAATCAGTCCGTGACAGACAGGGCAAAAAGCTATTCTCGCATCTCCTATTCATTGAGCCTCGCCGAGACCGCCTGCCTTCTGTTCCTGCTGGTCCTTTTCACCCGTTCAGGATTGTCATCCGCGCTTGCCTGCCCGATCAAGGCCGCTTTCGGCCCCGGGTGGGCTCTTCCTGTCTACCTGGCCGCGGTTTACCTGCTGTACTCCCTTGTTATGTTCCCGCTTGTCTTCTACCATTCGTTCCTGCTGGAACACGCTTTTTCCCTTTCCACCCAGAATGTCGGGAGCTGGTTCTCCGACCAGCTTAAGGGAGGGGTGCTGGCGTATCTGGTCAGCCTTCTGCTCCTGTCGGCTTTCTTCTGGACGATCTGGCGGTTCCCCGGGAGCTGGTGGATCGTCATCTCGGCGATCTGGATAGCCGTGAACCTGCTGATCGCGGGGCTGGCGCCGGTCGTCATCCTCCCGCTTTTCTTCAAGTACCGGAAGCTGTCCGATGAAAGGCTGCGGGAAAAGATACTGGTTCTGGCGGGTAAGATGGGAGTGAAAGTGCTCGATGTCTATGAGATCGACATGAGCAAAAAGACGGTCAAGGCGAACGCGGGACTGATCGGGTGGGGGGCGAGCAGAAGAGTGATAGTGGGGGACACGCTGCGCGAGAAGTATTCGCAGGAGGAGATCGAGATTATCCTGGCCCATGAGTTCGCGCACCACAAGCTCAGGCATCTTCCCAAGCTGATCGCTTTCAACGCCGCGTCCGCGGCTGTCTGCTTCTGCCTGGTGTACGCGACCAACCCTTTCTTCCTCAGGCTGCTCGGCCTGAGATCGCTCGATGACATCGCCGCGGTGCCCCTGGTGTTCCTGTACCTGGTGCTGTTCGGCCTGGTGACCCAGCCGCTCTCTAATCTGATGAGCAGGAAGATGGAGCGTAACGCCGATATGATGGCCCTCAAGGTGACCGGGATGAAGGCCTCTTTTGTCTCCGCGATGGAGAAGCTTGCCGAGCAGAATCTCGCAGACCGGGACCCTCCTCCGCTGATCAAGGCCTTCTTTTACGACCACCCGCCGATAAGCGAGAGGATTTCCTACGCCAATCAGTAATCTATAAAGATAATTTGGGGACGGGTCCTCTTGGGACACTCCTAAAGGAATGTCCCTCGTGGACCCGTCCCCTCAATTTACTGCCTGCAGATCTCGGCGTCCAGAAGGACGCCTTCCAGCAGTTTTCTCCCGGCCGTGTCCCGCGTCCCCAGCCCTTTCTCGAGGACTTTCTTGATGTTGCCGCCGGCGTCCTTGATCCTGTACGATACCTCGTATTCCTGATTCCTGTCGGAGGCGCTTTTCCTGGTGGAAAGGAGCCTGGGACGGTCTTCATCCACCACTAAAGAGGTATACGATATCCGGTTCGAGAGGAAATCCTTCGCTTCGAAACCCGTCAGTTTCTGTATGCCGTCCCCCACCGGCTCGAGCTCCTGGCCTTCCTGCCTGCCGGTAAAGACCGCTCCGGGCAGGCCGGCCAGCATTATGCGGTGCTCGTCCGCGCACGTCTTCAGCCGCGACTCGAGCTGTTTGACCCTGGTTATGTCGGTGTTGCTGACCCTGCGCCCGATGTAGGCGCCGGAGTCGTCGCGGGCGGCGTGGCAGATATGGTTGATCCAGAGCACCCGCCCGTCCTTGCTGATGATACGGATATCTATCGAGGCTTCTTTCTGCTGTTCCGTGACCGTCGCTATATGGTCGAGGAACTTTTTCCTGTCGTCGGGGTGGACGATCTTCTGGATCAGCCCCGGGTTGGCGTAGAACTCATCGGGAGTGTAGCCTGTGAAGCGCTGGCAGGACGGGGTGGAGTAGATAAGTTTTTTCTCCGGGTCGAGCCAGTATTCCCAGTCATAGACGAAATTGGCCACCGTCCTGAAGATCTCCTCGCTGTGCTGGCGTTCCTCTTCGGCCTTCTTCTGCTGCGTCACGTCGACCATGGTCTCGATCGCGCCCATGACCTCCCCCTGGGAATCGAGGATCAGCGCGGCCGTGAACTGGAGCCACGTTCCGTGCTCGCCGACCTTCGGGAAGAAGTCGGTCGCCTCGTAGGCGTTCTCCACCAGCCGCGATTTAGTGAACCTGTCCGGGTACCAGCGGGATATATCCTCGATCTGGTTATCGAGGAGAAGGTCGACCAGACAGGGGCGCTGGTAGGAGTAGAACGCCTTGCAGTGGTCCTTCGTGCCGACCATCTTCTCCGAAGGTATGCCCGTGTACCTTTCGAGCGCCTTGTTCCAGTACAGCACCCGGTGTTCCCTGTCGAGCACGAACTGGAGGATCGGCGTGCCTTCGATGATCGCCAGCAGCTCCCGCTGGTTCTCCTTCAGCGCCTGCTCGAACTTCTTGCGCTCGGTGATGTCCATCGCGTACAGCCGCAGCCCGTTCTCGACCAGGAACACGAACTGCGAATACCAGACTCCCGCGATCTCGATCTCGCGCGACAGCGACTGTTTGTCCTCTTCGCGCAGTTTGTCGACCGCGTTCTCGAGCCCTCTGAGGAACGGGTGGTTGAAACCGGCGGTGAGGATGTCGGAGAACAGGCGTATGCCGACCGGGTTGATGTAGGTTATCCTGCCGTCCTTGTCCAGCTCTACAACCGGCATCGGCAGGAGGATGGGGAAGGAGGCGAGCTTCGATGCCACCGCCTGCGCGCGGGAACGTTCCTCGATCTCCTTGCGCAGGGACTGGTTGATGCGGTTGAGATCCATCGTGCGCTGGCTCACCCGTTTTTCCAGCTCGGAAAAGGCGTTTTCCAGCGCTTTCTCCGCGGTCTTCTCCTGGGTTATATCGTACATGACGCCCTGGAGGTAGAGGGCCTTGCCCTCGTTGTCCTTGACGGTCACCGCCTCGTCATGGAACCAGACGAGGTGCCCGTCGCGGGCGATCTTGCGGTACTCCGACACGAAATTCCTGTCCGCGACGCGCGAGCTGACCAGATCGGCCATCACGCGGTCATGGTCGTCGGGATGCAGCTGCTTGCGCCACAGGTCGGGGTCGGCTTTGTATTCGTCCGGGGAGTACCCGAGGATATCGCGGATCTGGGGGCTGACGTAGAGGATCGTCCCGTCCTTGTCCAGGGCGGAGATGTAGGTGATGGCGGGTATCTGTTCGACAAGGGTGCGGAAACGCGCCTCGCTTTCGCGCAGGGACTGTTCGATCTGACGGCATTCCTTGATGCGCTCGTTGAGCGTATTGAGCTCGTCCTGAACGTTTTTATCCATGCTATTATTCTATATTATTGCGTTTTGGCGCAGATGTGCCCATTTCCCCTTTTTCTTGATTTAATTCCCTGTTACAGGTAAAATAAGTCGATGGAAAAAGAAGAAGCGCTCGACACATTCCTGAAATCGCTGCGCATCGCTCTGAATTACATCTCGCTTTACTCCCGCACCCACCGTTCATTCCTCGCGGCGGTCTCACAGCTCAAAGAGAAGCTCGACATGCTCCTTGCGGTACTGGACCCGGTCGAGATCGGGTTCACGCCCGATGCCCTGATCGTCGGCGGCCAGGCGTACGGCAAGGTCCCCATGCACAAGGAGCTGGCCCGCATCTTCCATGCCCGCAAGGTCAAGAGCATACGCTTTTCCCGCGGCATCACAGAGCATGAGCTGGTCCTGGTGCTCGACAAGATATCGCTCCCGGTAAAGGACATCCTCGACAATAAAGGCCTTTCGTCCCTGATCCCCGCCGGCGAGGCGCCGCATTTCTCGCTCGAGGAGCTTGACTATTCCCAGCTGCTCAAGGACCAGGGGGAGGAGACCTCGGACATATGGTCCTATCTGCTCAAGAACGTGATCGATGAGGACGACTCGCGCAGGATGGACGAGTTCCTGGAGACGTTCGAGACGATGGCGGCACGGATCAAGGGGCGCAGCCTGGTCGAGGACGAGAAGCTCCGCAACAACGTCCACAGCCTGCTTAAATACCTTAAGGGCAAGGATGAGGCTAAGTTCATGCGCTGCTCGGAGCAGCTGTTCAGGTCGGTGATCAGGGACAAGTCGGTGGCGGCCGACCAGCGGCTGGAGCCGATCAAGGAGCTTTTCACCGACCTTGATTCCGGCGCGCTTTCCGAGATCCTGTGGGAAGGCATCTCCAGCGACGACCAGTTCGACAACGTCAGCCTCGAGCTGTTCGCCCAGATCGTCGGGACGGAAAAGCACGAGAAGATCGCCGATACGCTGGTAAAGCGCGCCAGCAGCGAGAAGAACAAGCATATGGACCTGGCGCGGCTCAAGAAGCTCAAGACCATCTTCGACCTCGGCGACAAGCAGTCCTATATTCCCGATATCTACCGCCGGGCGATAACGACGATCTCCAACGAGCAGTATTTCGACCGCGGTTTCCCGTTCGACCGGCCGGGTATCCAGACCAATTATAATCTCCTGCTGCTCAATCTCCTTACCCTTGAACAGGAGCCGGACCAGCGTACCCTCATCTTCAAGAAGGTCCTTGAGGGGTGGGAACAGGTCACGGCAAAACGCGATCCGTCGTATTTCCTGGCCCTCAAGGACGTCCTTCAGACGGTACCCGAAGACGACCAGGGGCCGGGGGGAGAGATGGAGCGCAGGTTCGCCGAATTCATCGAGAAGGGCGCCTGGAACGCCGATTTTCCGCAGGAGCTCAGGGCGCTTTCGCTTTCGCTCAAACGCAGCGCCCTGGGGGCGGACGCCTACATGCGCAGGATCTTCGGGAGCGGGTGCGAACCCGCGGTCCTGGAGATGTTCTTCAAGTTCTTTCCCGAGAAGACCGACGACCTTCTCGCGGCCCTTTCCCAGCGCTCCGGCGACTTCGACTTTATCTCCGCTTTTATAGGCGGGATCAAGAGGCTGCCTCCCGAACAGGCGGTCGAAGTGCTCAAGAAGATATTCCGCGAGTCGAACGACCTGGTGAAGATCGAAGTGGTGAGGGCGATGGAGGAAATGCCTTTGCTCGACCGCCCCTTCCTGATGTCGCTCCTCGTCGAGGGCAACTATTTCCTTAAGAAAGAAGTCCTTCCGCTCCTGCTCAAGGACCCCAGGGACACCGCCGAAGCGTTTTCCGCCCTTTTCGGGACTGCCAACCCCTGGGGGAAGAACAACCAGCTCCTGCTGGAGAACATGTCCGTCGTGGAAGAGCTGGATTGCAGATCCGCGCGAAAGTACCTGCTGCCCCTGACGCGCGCCAACCCTGTGTTCAGCGGGGCGGTCGCCAGGAAAGCGCGGGCGTTGCTGGAGAAATGGAATGCGTGAAAAGATAGAGAACTCGTTCCGGAGCCTTATCGC
>JBLMZF010000014.1:0-34045 GCA_050258655.1 Deltaproteobacteria bacterium
GTCGTCGAGCAGCTGACGCAGGAATCAAGGTGCGGCTTGAAGCCGGAAAGAGAAAGCATCTTTATCTTGAAGATAGCCAGGATCTTATCCGGAGCGGGGTTGACCGCGAGCTCTCCCAGGGCATCGAGGGCAAGGCGGAACACATCGGGGTTGGAATCCTCGGGCGCCATTACCCCGTCGAGCAGCTCGCATACAAGGCTGGCCATAGCGATCCGCCGGAGGTCAACGCGGATCGCCGGATAGCCCTCCTTGAGGTCGCACTGGCTGACCAGGTGGACTGAGGAATTGCGCTTCTGGTAAAAGACTATGTCGTTGAGCGTGAAGATATCGACGGAGCTTCCGAACTTGCGCGTGTCGGCGCGTATGCCCTTGAGCTCACCCGATATCTTGCCGTTGTCGCGCGTGAAGAAGTTGACCAGGAGCGATGTCTCCCGGAGTTCCCAGCGCCTGAGCACAAGGGCTTCGGTGGTTATGATCGCCATGCCTTATCTCCTCTTCAGAAATCTGTCCACGTAAAACCGTTCCTTCTTACGCATGCGCGCGCGCTGGCGGGGAGTCGAATCGCGGTATCCGGCGAGATGCAGTGTCCCGTGTATGACGTACAGGTAGCATTCGGACAAAGGTGTGGTATGGAACACGGCCGCGTTGACGCGGGCGGTGTCGACCGAGACGATGATGTCGGCAAGGAGCTCGGGGCCGTCGCCGAGGTCGAACGCGAGGACGTCCGTGGGACAGTCCCTGCCGTGGAACCGGCGGTTGAGCAGGCGTATCGCCGGGTCGCTGACGAAACGGACCGCCGCTTCACCGCGCCTGCCGCGGTCCTCGAGAGAAATGATTCCGTTGATTATCCGGCGCACCATGCCGCCGTCAATACGCGGCCCTTTGCGCTCGTTCCTGACCGTGACAGTGATGGGGGATCCGCGATGGGCTTTAATCTCCCGTTGCTTTGACTCGCGTGGGGATTTAACCCCCCGTTGCTTTGACTCGCTTGGGGACTTAGCCCTTCGCGGCATTTTTCTCTTCGGGATAGTGGACGCGTGAATGGTATATACCGCCGAGGATGTGGCCGAACACCTGAGCGATCTTCTCGAGGTCTTTGAGCGTCAGATCGCATTCATCGAGCTGTCCGTCGATGAACTTGTTGTTGATGATCTTGTGCACGAGCTCCTCTATCTTCTGGGGACTCGGGTCCCTCAGGGTGCGGGTGGCGGCCTCGACCGAATCGGCGAGCAGCACGATCGCCGCCTCCTTCGTCGAGGCTTTGGGGCCGGGATAGCGAAAGACCTCCTCATTGACCTCCTGCTGCTCCTGCCCGTTCTCGAGCGCTTTCCTGTAGAAGTAATAGACGAGGCTGGTGCCGTGGTGCTGACGGATGAAATCTACGATGCGGGGATTCAGATTGTACTTTTTGGCCAGCTCGATGCCCTCCTTGACATGGTTCATGATCACCAGCTTGCTCATGTTGGGCGCCAGGGTCTCATGCACATTGTCCTTGAGCCCCTGGTTCTCGGAGAAATACTCGGGCTTCTCCAGTTTGCCGATATCATGGTAGTAGGCACCGATACGGGACAGAAGGGAATTGGCCCCCACCGCCCTGCTCGCCGCCTCAGAGAGGTTGCCGACGATCAGGCTGTGGTGATAGGTGCCGGGGGCTTCGAGCATCAGCCTGTTCAGCGCGGGGTGGTTGAAATCGGCCATCTCAAGGAGCTTGATGTTGGTGATCGTGCCGAACAGGAACTCGAACACGGGCAGTATGCCGGTCACTACTATCCCGCAGGCGGCTCCGTTGAGGAAAATGAAGAAACACTGCGGGGCCTGCGCCGGGTCCATGGAGCGCAGGAAGAACAGCGTCAGTGCCTGGATCGCCCCCACGATGATGCCCGCGTTGACGATCGTGGTCCTCTTCCGGGCCCCCGAGACCAGCATCGCCGAGACCAGGCCGCTGACCATGAAGATCATCGCCATCTCCGACGGCCTGACCCAGATGCTCGAAACGGTGACCGCGCATCCGACGGTCAGGATCAGCGCGATGACCAGGTCGTTGAACAGGATCACCGCCAGCATCGGCGCGACGCAGAACGGGACAAGTGACAGGTCCCATCCGCTCCCTATGACGGAAAAACCGGCCGCTATCACGATCAGGAACAGAAGCGCCAGGTTCAGCAGCCTGTACGGCTTCAGGTTGAGGTCGGCATGGAGATACTTCAGGTAAAGGACAAGGCATACCAGCAGCACCGGCACGCTCATGTTGAGCGCCAGTACCGCCGAAAGCGAGAAAAGCGCGGCAGTGCCGATGATGAAGCCGGCCTTCTTGATAAGGCGCGCCTTCGTCAGGGACACGGCCTCAGACAGATGCCCGGGGAGTATGGGATTTTTCATAAGCGGTGATTATCTTCTGCACCAGTTCGTGGCGCACCACGTCGGCGCCGGTGAAAAAGACGAACCTGATGCCTTCTATATCACGGAGCCTGTCCATGGCCTGCAGCAGACCTGCAGGTCTTCCGCCCGGCAGGTCGCTCTGGGTGATATCGCCGGTGATGACGGCTTTCGAGTCGAAGCCCATCCGGGTCAGGAACATCTTCATCTGTTCGGCGGTGGCGTTCTGCGCCTCGTCGAGGATGATGAAAGCGTCGTTGAGGGTCCTCCCTCTCATGAACGCCAGAGGGGCCATCTCGATGATCCCGTTCTCGATATAGCGCTCGATCTGGTCGGCGTCCATCATATCGTAGAGCGCGTCGTACAGGGGCCGCAGGTACGGACCGATCTTCTCGCTGATGTCGCCTGGCAGGAAGCCCAGCGATTCGCCGGCCTCGATGGCCGGGCGCGTGAGGATGATCCGGCGCACCTGTTCCGCCTTGAGCGCCTCGACCGCGGCGGCTACCGCCAGGTACGTCTTGCCCGTGCCGGCCGGACCGATGCCGAAGACAATATCGTTTGACCTGATCGCGTCGTGGTATTCGCGCTGTCCCTTGGTCTTGGGCGTGACGGTGTGTGCGTGCCTGTGGGTCCCCCGGACGGCTGGGCCGGGGACAGCCCCGGTCTCAACGGTCCCCTGGCCCTTGAACGACCGCGCCAGCAGGTACACCTCGGACCGGGAAAGGCCGTCCGCGTCCGGCTGCTCGAGCAGATGGTTCAGGAAGGCTTCGGCTTTGTGGACCGCGTTGATCGCCCCGGATATCCTCAGATAATCCCCCCGCAGACCGAGCTTCACCTTGAACTCTTTCTCGATGAGCTTTATGTTCTCGTCCTGCGGGCCGAAGAGCCACTGGGCCTGGGATGTGCCGGAAAGCTTTATCTTGCGTTCCATATCTCTGCGACGGGGGATGTTCCTTTACTTCTTCTTGATCGCGATGCTCAGTTCGTTAAGCTGGCGCGCATCGACCTCTGAAGGAGCGCTTGTCAATGGGTCAAAAGCCTTCGCGGTCTTGGGGAAGGCGATCATCTCGCGGATGCTCGACTGCCCGGCCAGGATCGCCAGGAGCCTGTCCACCCCGAACGCGAACCCGCCGTGGGGCGGAGCGCCGTACTGGAACGCCTCAAGCAGGAAACCGAAACGTCTGCGCGCCTCTTCCTCGTTGATGCCGATGATCTTGAAGATACGCTCCTGCAGGTCCTGTCTGTGGATCCTGATCGAACCGGAACCGAGCTCCGTCCCGTTAAGCACGAGGTCGTAGGCGCGGGAACGGATATGCGCCTGGTCAGTCTCAAGCTTGCCGATATCCTCGGGACAGGGGGCGGTAAAGGGGTGATGCTCGCTTTCCCACCGTTTCTCCTCGTCGTTCCATTTGAACATCGGGAATTCGGTGACCCAGGTGAAGGCGTACTCTTCGGCACCAGCCGAACACCCGCCCGATTCCGATGAGGGCGGGGTGCTCTTGTTGCGCAGGTCCGGCTTGTCGCAGCCGTACTTCTCCATGGCTTCCTTATGCGACATCCTGCGGAACGGTATCTTGAGGTCGATGCCTTTAAGCTCCTTGAAGATGTCCTTCATGATACCCTCGATCAGCGCGTAGATATCCTCCTCGGTGATGAACGACATCTCGACGTCGAGCTGTGTGAACTCCGGTTGGCGGTCCGCGCGCAGGTCCTCGTCGCGGAAGCACTTGGCGATCTGGTAATATCTCTCGATGCCGGCGACCATCAGTATCTGCTTGAACAGCTGCGGTGACTGGGGCAGGGCGTAGAACTCGCCGGGATTAAGGCGCGAAGGCACCAGGTAGTCGCGGGCCCCTTCGGGGGTCGACTTGGTCAGGATCGGCGTCTCCACCTCGATGAAATCGCGCGCGGCCAGGAATGCCCGTATGATCTTGTACATCCGGGAACGGAGCTGGAAATTCTCGAAGACGTTCCTGCGGCGCAGGTCGAGGTAGCGGTATTTCATCCGCATCTCCTCGGTCACATCCAGCTCCTCGCGGATCTCGAACGGGGGCGTAAGGCTCGGGTTGAGGACCTCCATCTCCTTTGCCAGCACTTCGACCTCACCGGTCGGCAGTTTAGGATTGACGGTCCCCTTCGGTCTGGGATTGACCATGCCCTTAATGGTAACAACGAACTCGCTGCGCAATTCCTGCGCCTTCGTGTATGCCTCGCCCGATTCTTTCGGGATGAACACGACCTGGGTCAGGCCGTACCTGTCCCTGAGGTCGATGAAGACCAGTTTACCGTGGTCGCGCCTGCTGGCGACCCATCCGGAAAGAGTAACTTCCTTGCCGATGTCATCCTTGGTCAGCTGTCCGCACGTATGGCTTCTGTACATGGAACTCCTTATGTTTTTATATAGTGTGACATCCGGCGAGTGCGTAAAAATTTTCGGAGAAAATTTTAAGCGTTTACGAGCCGGATCGAACTTCCTTGATATATACCCCTATCTTATCAAGCGGGACCTTTTCCTGCTTCCCTGCAGCCAGGTCTTTGACCATGACCGAATGTTCCTTGAGCTCATCCTCCCCGAGGATCAGGGCGAACCGCGCGCCAAGGTCGTTTGCGCGGCGCAATGAGCTCTTGAGCGACCGCCCCTCGTAATCGGTGTCCGCCTGGATGCCCTGTTCCCTCAAAGAGTAGAGCAGTTCGAACGCGGGCTGTCTGGCGGCTTCACCGAGAGGGATCACGAAAGAAAGCTCCGCTTTCGGCTGGGCCTGCGGCGTCTGCTCCGATGCCAGCTGCAGCCGCTCAACCCCGAACGCGAAGCCTATCGCGCCCAGGTCCGGACCGCCGAGCTCCTTGACCAGGTTGTCGTACCTGCCCCCGGCCCCCAGCGCGTCCTGCTGCGGTCCCAGGCCGGGATGCTTGAACTCGAACACAGTCCCCGTGTAATAGTCCAGTCCCCGGACCAGTGTCGGCGAGACCTGATAATTTACCTTGAGGACGTCAAGGCCGCGCTTCACCCTGTCGAAATGGGCGCTGCATTCGGTGCAGAGGCACCCCCCCGCTTCCGAAGGCCAACTGACCAGCCGCCGGCACTCCTCGTTCTTGCAGTCGAGGATGCGCAGGATATTCTTTTCGTACCTGAGCTTGCAGTCGTCGCAGAGCCCCTCGCGCACAGCCTTGAGCCGCTCGCGCAGCGAGGCGCTGAGCTTCTTTCGGTCCTCGGGACACCCGAGGCTGTTGATGACGACCGTATACCCGCTTATGCCGTAGGCCTTGAGCAGCGAATCCGCCAGGGTGATGACCTCGATATCGATCTCCGGATCGCGCGAACCGATCGCCTCGCATCCGATATGATGGAACTGGCGCAGGCGCCCTTTCTGGGGCCTCTCCATCCTGAACATCGGCCCCATGTAGAAGAATTTGCTGAAACCGCGCGATTTGTCGAGGCTGTTCTCCACGTAGGCCCTGACGATCGAGGCCGTCCCCTCAGGGCGGAGCGCGTACGACTCGTCCTCCCTGTGGATGAGGAACATCTGCTTCTGGACTATCTCTGCGGTTTCTCCGAGCGAACGGTTGAAAAGGGAGGCTTCTTCGATGAGAGGAGGACGGATCTCCTGGTAATCATAGAGAAAAAAGACCTTACGGCTTATCGCCTCGATCTTTTGCCACCAGCCTGTCTGTTCGGGAAGAATATCTCGGGTGCCTGTGATCCTCTTGAACATGGAGGCTATTTACACTTCATCTTCATCTCGAGACCGGGCTTGAAGACGACCACTTTCCTGGGCGGGACCGGGACGACCTGTCCGGTGCGGGGATTCCTGCCGGTGCGGCTCTTTCTCTCTTTGATCTTGAAGACGCCGAAGTTGCGCAGTTCGATCTTCTCGCCGCGGCACAGCGCCTCGACCATGTAATCGAACGTCTTCTGCACTATCTTCTTGACGTCGGTCTGTTTCAGTTTGGTCTCGTCAGCTACCTTGAGAATGATATCCTTTTTGGTCATCCCACCCTCCTTCTGCGGTTCCAGTAACTGTGCGGTTCACAAATTCATCTAATACAAAATGTTATGAAGAATCAGTTAAGTATAACTATAACATAAATACCCTGGGGGGTCAAGTCTTTTGGATGCGTATCCTTCTCAAATCTTTAGAGTTACCCTCTGATGGCCAAGAAGGCGGTCGATGTCCTCTATCAGTTTCTCTGACGGCTGCACGAAAAGCTCGCTGCCGACAAGGAGCTGGACCCTGGAGCGCGTGGGGGTGTCGAAATGAAGGTAGACGGGTATCTGGCCGGGGCTCGAGTGCAGCAGTTCCTTGAGGGTCTCGAAGACGTTCTCCCTCAGCCCCGAAAGGTCCAGTTCCACAGTCTGGATGATCCGGTACACCTGGTCCATGGGGAACAGGTCCTCGGCGAGGATCTTGGGCACATTCTCCTTGAGGTCGATCTTGCCCGTCAGCATCACCACTGAGGAAGGCTGGATATATCTTCCGACTTTCTGGTATGTGGAAGGGAAAACCAGCACCTCTATCTCTCCGTCAAGGTCCTCGATCTTCAGGATCGCCATCTTCTCCTGCTTCTTCCGGGTGATCGTGTTCTTGACCTTGGTGATCAGGCCCACGATCTTGACCGTGTCCTGGTCCTTGAACTTGCTCAGGTCGTTTATCGGTGACGAAGAGAAGCGTTTGAGCATACGCGCGTAACGGGAAAGCGGATGTCCGCTGATATAGAACCCGAGCAACTCCTTCTCGAACGCCAGCAGCTGCGATTCAGGCCACTCCTTCATATCCAGGCCGCCGCTGCCGTTGTCCGCGGCGCAGGACGCCGTCACGAAGCTGTCGAAGAACGACATCTGCCCGCTCGCCCGGTCCTTCTGCTGGCGCGAAGAGGTCTCAAGCACCCTCTCAAGAGAAGCGAAAAGCGAGGAACGGTGCCTGCCGAAGCTGTCCATGACGCCGCACTTGATCATGCTTTCAAGCACCTTGCGGTTGGCCAGGCGCAGATCGATCCGGCCGCAGAGGTCTTCGAGCGACTTGAAAGGTCCCGTCTGCCTGGCCGCCAGTATCGACTCGACCGCCCCCTTGCCGACGTTCTTTATCGCCAGCAGCCCGAAACGGATATTGTTCCCGCCCTCGACCCCGAAAAAATCTCCGCTGGCGTTGATGTCGGGCGCCAGCACCGGGATGTCCATCTGCTGGGCTTCCTTGATATATTCTTCGAGCTTGTCGGTATTTTCGCGCTCGGACGTAAGCAATGCCGTCATGAACTCGACCGGATAGTTGGCCTTGAGAAAAGCGGTGCGGTAGGAGACGATCGCGTAGGCGGCTGAGTGGCTGCGGTTGAACCCGTATCCCGAGAAGAAGACGATCTGGTCGAATATCTTGTTCGCCGCGGTATCGTTGACGCCGTTCTTTGCGCACCCCGTGACAAAGTTCTTGCGCTGCTGTTCCATTACTTCCGGTATCTTCTTGCTCATCGCGCGCCTGAGCAGGTCCGCCTGGCCGAGCGTGAAACCGGCGAGGTCCGAGGCGATCCGCATGACCTGCTCCTGGTAGAGCATGATCCCGTAGGTCGAATGGAGTATGGGCTCGAGCTTCTTGTGGTCGTACTTGATCGGGATAAGCTTCTTCTTGCGCTTGATGAAATCGTCGATCATCCCCGAGCCTAACGGTCCCGGCCGGTAAAGGGCGTTCAGCGCGATTATATCCTCGAACTGCTCGGGCTCCAGCTTCTTGAGGAGGTCCCGCATCCCTGAGGATTCGAGCTGGAACACTCCCAGGGTCCTTCCCTCGCGCAAGAGCCGGTACGTCTCACTGTCATCGAGGGTCATCGAGCGGAAATCGATGTCCTTTCCCTTATGGTCCTTTATAAGCTTGAGGGCCTGATCGATGACGGTCAGCGTGCGCAGCCCCAGGAAATCCATCTTGAGCATGCCCAGCTTTTCCAGTGAAGACATTTCATAGCCGCTGGTGATCTGGTCATCGGGCGTCTTGAACAGGGGCATGTAATTGTCGAGCGGCTTGTCAGCGATGACGACGCCGGCGGCGTGAGTGGAGGCATGGCGGTTAAGCCCCTCGAGGGCGCACCCGATGTCGATGAGCTCCTTGATCCGCTTGTCGTTCTTGTACAGGCTGTTGAGCTCCGGCTCGGCGGTCAGGGCCTCCTTGAGACCGGTGGGATTGGCCGGGTCGCTCGGGATCAGCTTGGCGATCCTGTCGACTTCCGCATAAGCCAGCCCCATGACCCTGCCGACGTCCCTGACGACCGCCCGTGCCGCCATCGTACCGAAGGTGATGATCTGAGCTACGTTCTCCTGCCCGTACTTTCGCGTGACATAGTCGATGACCTCGGGCCGGCGCTCGTAGCAGAAATCGATGTCTATATCGGGCATGCTGACGCGCTCGGGATTGAGGAAACGCTCGAACAGGAGGTTATACCTGATCGGGTCGATATCGGTGATGCCGAGGCAATAGCTGATCATGGACCCGGCGGCGGATCCTCTTCCCGGACCTACGGGGATCCCCTGCTGTCTGGCGTAATGGATGAAATCCCAGACGACCAGGAAATAGCTGATGAAACCCATGGTCTTGATCGTCTTGAACTCCAGCTCCATGCGGCCGCGCAGCTGCGGGGTGACCTGACCGTAACGCTCCTTGAGCCCCGTCTCGCACAGCTCCCTGAAGTACTCCTCCTTCCCCTTGCCGCACGGAGGCTCGTACACGGGGAGGTGGTGCTTGCTGAAATCGAGCTCGAGATTACAGCGGTCGGCGATGACGACCGTGTTCGCGACAGCTTCGGGAAGCTCCTTGAACAGGTCCTTCATCTCCTGCGGGGATTTGAAATAAAACTCGTCGGTCTGCAGGCGCATCCTGTTCTCGTCGTCAAGCGTGGTCTGCGTCTGGATGCACAGGAGCGCGTCGTGCGCGCGGGCCCTTTCTCTCGTCGGGTAATGGACGTCGTTGGTGGCGACCAGAGGCAGCGAAAGCTCCTTCGCCAGTTTCACCAGCCCCTTGTTCACCTCGGTCTGTTCCGGTATGCGGTTCTCCTGCACCTCGAGGTAGAAATTATCCTTCCCGAGGATGGAACGGTAGACGTCGGCGGTCTTGAGCGCCTCATTGAACTGGCCCTGCCGCAGCAGCCAGGGGACCTCCCCCTTAAGACAGGCCGAAAGTCCGATCAGCCCCGCCGAATACTTCGCCAGCGTCTCCTTGTCGATCCTCGGCTTGTAATAGAACCCTTCGAGATAGCCTATGGAGACCAGCTTCATCAGGTTCTGGTAGCCGGTCTCGTCTCTGGCAAGGAGGATAAGATGGAACGCGGCTTCCTCGCCGCCCGTGTTCCGGTCCTTCCTGTTCTTCGGGGCCATGTACACTTCAGAGCCGATGACGGGCTTGATGCCGGCCTTCTGCGCGGCCATATAGAAATCGATGACGCCGAACATGTTCCCGTGGTCGGTTATCGCGAGGGAATCCATGCGGTACTTGTTGGCGAGCTCCAGTATCTCCTTGATGCGGCAGGCGCCGTCGAGAAGGCTATACTGGGTGTGGAGATGGAGGTGGATGAAATCGGAGCGCGGCATGATCTATTTAGAAATCTCGGTCGGGGCTGCGCACCCGGCGTTGAACTGAATTACGCCGGTATTTGCCTTGGGGGCAAAGAACTCGCTTTGTAAGCACAGCCCTTACCGTTTTATTCCCACTCAATCGTTGCAGGCGGCTTTGACGTGATATCGTAAACGACGCGGTTGATCCCCTTGACTTCGTTGATGATGCGGTTGGAGATCCTGCCCATCAGCTCGTACGGCAGTTTGACCCAGTCGGCGGTCATCCCGTCGAAACTGGTCACGCAGCGCAGGGCGATCACGTTATCATAGGTCCTCTCGTCACCCATGACACCGACCGTCTTTATGGGGAGCAGGACCGCGAACGACTGCCAGATATGGTTGTAGAGGTTGGCCTTCTTGATCTCTTCGACGACGCGCTCGTCCGCTTCCTGGAGGAGCTTGACGCGCTTGTCGGTGATCTCGCCGATGATGCGCACGGCAAGGCCCGGTCCGGGGAACGGCTGGCGGTTGATGATATGCTCCGGCAGCTGCAGTTCCCTGCCGATCTCGCGCACCTCATCCTTGAAAAGCTCCCTGAGGGGCTCCAGAAGCTTAAGCTTCATGTGCTCGGGCAGGCCGCCCACGTTGTGATGGCTCTTTATCGTGCAGGAAGGCGCGCCCGTGGGAGAGACCGATTCGATCACGTCCGGGTACAGGGTGCCCTGGGCGAGGAACTTGACACCCCTGACCTTGTTGGCTTCTTCCTCAAATATCTTGACGAACTCGCGTCCGATTATCTTGCGCTTTTCTTCGGGGTCGGTGACTCCCTTGAGCCTGGAGAGGAACCGGGGTCCCGCCTCGACGAAATCGAGGTTCAGATGATACATCGTCTTAAAGACCTTCTTTATCTGCGCGGCCTCGTCCTTCCTGAGCAGACCGTTATCGACGAAGATGCAGCGCAGCTGCTTGCCGATCGCCTTGTTGATCAGGAGGGCAGCGACCGAAGAATCGACGCCGCCGCTCAAGCCCAGCACCACGTTGCTCTTGCCGACGTTCTTGCGGATAGAATCGATCGTCTCCTTGATGAACTGGCGCATCGTCCAGCGGCCGGAGCAGCCGCAGATGCGGAAAAGGAAGTTGCTGAGCATCTGGCTCCCCTTCTCCGTGTGCGTGACTTCGGGATGGAACTGGACCGCGTATATCTTGCGCTTCTTGTTGCTTATCGCCGCGATCGGGCTGTTGACCGTGTGGGCGCTGACCGAAAAACCCTGAGGCAGCTTGGTCACGTAATCGCCGTGGCTGGTCCAGACCGTGAAATTGCCGGGAAGGCCGCTGAAAAGCTCGCGGTTGTCGTCCACAAAGAGCTCGGCCTTGCCGTACTCGCGCTCATCCGTGTGCTTGACCTTCCCTCCGAGCATCTCGGAGATGACCTGCATGCCGTAGCAGATCCCCAGGATCGGTATCCCCAGCTTGAAGATGTTCTTATCCGGCATCGGACATTTCTTGGCGATCGCGGAAGCGGGGCTCCCGGAAAGGATGATCCCTTTCGGCGCTATCTCCTTGATCTGCTCGATGCTCGTCGTATACGGCATGATCCGGGAGAAGACCTTGTTCTCGCGGACCCTGCGGGCGATCAGCTGCGTATACTGCGAGCCGAAGTCAAGTATCAGGACACTTTCCCTGTTCATTTATTTACCCATCCCGACGCGTTGGTCGACCTGGAAGATCTCGCCTTCTGTCTGGATCAAAGGCGCGATGATGATCTCCATGTCGTGCATCTCTTTGAGATTGGCCGCTCCCAGCGAGCCCATGGAAGTCTTCAGATATTATAAGTATTTGGGAATAAAAGAGTTAAGCCTTAAGGAAGGCCGTTTTTTTGTCTTAAGTTCAAATTTTACATCCATTTACGGCCTTTGTCAATGATTATTTTCGACGGAGTTGTTGCTTTTTACGGCAATTCTGCTATACTTGAGCCATGGAAAACCTGAATCCTGAACCGAAACCAGAACCGAAAAAGACAGGACTGCCGCTGGGCAAGTACGCTCTCTATGCGGTCTGCGTCATCGCGGGCATCGGGATCGCGAAAGTGGCCTTCGACAGGCTGACTACGCGGTTCGCGCCGAAAGCTCCCGTTGCCGCCAGGGCCGCTTCCGTGCCTCCCCGGCCGTACACTGTCCAGCCCCCCGCTCCGGCGCCCGTTCAGCAGACTCTGGACGCCGTAAAGAAGAAGGTGAAGCAGACCGTCGAACCTTTCGAGCTCAACGGCATCTGCCTCTCTGGATCCGAGACCTTCGCTTTGATCAACAATCAGATGGTGCAGGAAGGCGATGAGGTGGACGGGGCGACTGTGGTGAAGATCGGCGAGGAAGAAGTCGAGCTGAAGCACAACGATAAGATTATCCGGCTGCAGACCCGCAACAAGTAGACTACGCAACGCGCTTTTCCACGACGTCTCTCACCAGATCTATCGGCACATCTTCGACCACTTCCGGCGAACCGATCGCGCGGAGGAGGACGAACCTGTTTTTGCCTTTGAACTTCTTGTCCCTGAGCAGCGGTCCCATCAGGCTGCCGGGCGACGTGCCCCTGAAGCTCGTGGGCAGGCCGAGGCGGGTCAGCACTCTTTCTATCCTTCCGGCGGCCTTGCCGTCGAGCATCCCCAGCCGCACGCTTATGTCGCAGGCGCATGCCATCCCCACCGAGACCGCTTCACCGTGCGCGTACCGGCTGTAACCGGAAGCCGCTTCAAGCGCATGGCCGACGGTATGGCCGAAATTCAATATCACCCTCAACCCCTTCGCTTCCCTCTCGTCCCTTGAGACTATCCCGGCTTTTATCCTGCTGCAGGCGGCCACGATCCGCTCAAGAGGGCCGGCCCCCTTTTTCTCTATGAGCGAGAAAAGAACCGGATCACTGATTATCCCGTATTTGACCGCTTCCGCCATCCCGGAAGATATCTGTCTGGCATCGAGCGAAGCCAGGAGCGATATGTCGCTGAGGACCAGCCTGGGCTGGTAGAAAGAACCGGCAAGGTTCTTGCCTTCCGGCAGGTCCACGGCTGTCTTGCCGCCGATGCTCGAGTCTACCTGGGCCAGCAGGGTCGTCGGGACCTGCACATAAGGTATACCCCTTTTATAGATAGCGGCGCTGAAACCGGCCAGATCTCCCACCACTCCCCCTCCCAGCGCGACGATGAACACTCTTTTCTGCCTGTCGAACCGGGCCAGCTCCCCCAGCAGACGGCTGCACACGGCGAACGATTTGCTTTTTTCGCTGTCCGCGACCGTAACCGTCTCGACCCCGAATCCGGCCTTGCGCAGGGAATCAGCCGCACGCTTCCCGTACCGGGCCTTGACGGTCGGATTGGTGACGCAGAAGGCGTCGGTTCCAAGCCCGAGACGGCGGCAGTGTCCTCCCAGAGAGGCGAGTATCTGTCTGCCCACCAGTATCCGGTACGAACGGTCTTTGAGCTCGACGCTGATCGTCTTCATATGGCACCCGCTATAGTGGAAAGGAACCGGATGATGATCTCGGACAGCGGCAGCACGAACACGCTTATCCCGTGGAACATGAGCAGGACGAAAAGGATCAGCATCCCGTAGGGCTCGATCCTCAGGTACGCCTGCGAGAGCCCGTACGGCAAAAGCCCCGCCAGGACCCTGGACCCGTCGAGCGGCGGTATCGGGATCAGGTTGAAGACCCCGAGGAAGACATTGATCTCCGCCAGCAGCACCAGGATCGCCCTTCCGTTTGCCGAAGGGATGAACCTGAGCAGCGCGAAACAGACGAAGGCGAAGATGAAATTGGAGAGCGGCCCGGCCAGACCGATCCAGACGATATCCTTCTTCGGGTTGTTGAGCATCCTGTAATCGATCGGCACCGGCTTCGCCGAGGCGAAGATGAACATGCCCCCGGACGAAAGGAACAGTATCAGCGGCAGGATGATGCTCCACATCGGGTCAAGATGGGCTATCGGATTAAGGGTAAGCCTGCCAGCGTGACGCGCGGTCCGGTCCCCCAGTTTGTCGGCGACGAACGCGTGCGCGAACTCGTGCACGCTGACCGCCGGGATCAGCAGCACCAGGTTCTGCAGGAACGCTATCACCATTGTCAGATCGATCATGGTCCAAAAAAACAAAGGTTAAGGCCCTGGCCGGGCACTGCCCTGACCGAAACCTTAACCTTTGCCGGTTTTTCTTTCAAGATGGTTACGGTTATTTCTTCTTCTCTGCGGCGGGAGCGGCGGCGGCCGTCTTCGCGGCTGCGCCTGCGGCGGTCCCTTCCTCTGCCGTCTTCTCAGCGGCCTTTTCCTTCTTCATGATCTTGATCTTGATGGTCTTGATCTTGGGCAGACCGTAAACAGGATCGCCCTCTTTCCACTTCTCCTTGTCCATCATGGTCTTGATCCGCTCTATGCGTTTAAGCACGGAACGCGCTTTCTTGCCTTTTTCGGTAGCCTTCAGTGACGGATGCATCGACATGAGTTCATAACCTCCTGATATAGCAATCTCTGTAATTCTGCCGGAGCTTCGACAGCAACGATCTTGCCGTTTCCTTATCCGCGAAAGCGCCGACGCATACCACATTGTACGCGCCTTTCTTCACTATCTGCGGTGAGAACCCTTTCTGCGCCAGTTTCTGCCTCTCGCGCTCCGCCGTCGCCAGCACCTCGTAGGTGCCGATCTGGACGGTGAACACGCCGGACTGCGGGACACCCGGTCTTGCCGCGAGGACGGTCCGGGCGGATGCCGGCTTGACGGTCTGCTGCGCGGTCCGAGCCTTCATCTGCTGGGCTATCGCCTGGGCCCTGGCCTGCTGGGCGTTCATCTGCTGGGCCATCGCCTGCATCCTGGCCTGCTCTGCCATCGCCTGCATCGGGGAAGTGGAAACCTGTTCCGCCTTGCGTTCCTGAACGGCGACAGTTGCGGCTGCGGCCGGCCGTGAGACGGGGACCCTGGACGCAAGGTCCATTCCCCTGTTCGAGGCCAGCGCCACCTTCTTTCCGTGGTCGACACCGAGACAGTAAAAACAAATGCCGGTGACGAGGAACCCGATGATCATGAAGATGGTCTTCTCGTACCGGTTTACCTGCAGGATGAACGGCGTGCGGCCGGCATCTTCCCTGACCGTTTCCGGTCCGCGCCCCCCGGAGAACAACTCAAGCTGTGAATACCGCTTATCCATGGGACAGAAACTCCTGTTGAACCTTATATTATAATAATTACTCCAGATGTTGCAAGTATTTTTTGTAATGGGACTTGGCGATCTTGAGGAACGCCTCGACGACCTTGGGATCGAACTGGGTGCCGCTCTTGTTCCTGATCTCCCGGATGGCGTTGTCCGCGTTCATGCGCTCACGGTACGGCCTGCCGTAGACCATCGCCTCGAAAGCGTCGGCGACAGCCATGACCCTGGCGCCAAGCGGGATCTGCCCTTTCTTGAGCCTCGAAGGGTAGCCGGTACCGTCATATTTCTCATGGTGGTGCATGATGATCGGAATGACGGGACGAAGCGCCGCGAAAGGCCTGAGCATCTGGGCCCCCATGACCGGATGGCGCTGGATGATCGTGAATTCCTTGGGGGTGAGTTTGGTGGTCTTGGTCAGGATCTCCATGGGGACGTCGATCTTGCCGGCGTCGTGGAGAAGGCTGGCGTACTTGAGGGCCTCGATCTGCTTCTCATCGAGGTGCATCTCCTGCGAGATCGCCACCACCAGCCTGCTGAAATACGGCGAATGGGTGTATTCCTGAGGTATGCGCGCGTCGAGGAGGGTGATCAGCGAACGGATCGAGTTCAGGATGATCTTCTGCTGCTCCTCGTACATCTGCAGCGATTTGACCCCGATCATCGCCTGCTCCGCCATCGTCATCACGATCTCCTGGTCCGTCCTGTCGAACGGCGGGTCGTTCTTGGGGCGCTTGAGTATCACCAGCCCCGTTATGTCCTCGGAGACCAGCGGTATGCCCAGCAGGTGCTCGCGCTCTATGGCGGTGAAGGTGCGGATGATCCTTTTCTCTATGCGGTTGGTGATGCGCTTCTTCTTGTCGATGATCAGCTTCTTCCTGCCGCTGACCATGACCTTGATGACCGAGTATTTCTTGCTGGGGTCGATGATCAGGATGAGGCAGTAGCGGGCGTTGAAGATCTGGCAGAACAGGCGTGCCAGGCGGGATATGAGGTCCTTGAGGACGAAGGTGGAGTTGACCAGACGGTAGATGCTGTGGACCGCGGAGATTACCGTCTTATACTTTTTCGTATGGGTCGAACAGTTTTTTATATTCATCCAGTGCGTTCCTGTCTGTCATCCCGGCGATATAATCGCATATGCCCCGATGGAGTCCTTCGACGGCGATTCGCTCCTGGACTTTTGGGGGCAGTGCTTCCGGCTTGTCGCTGTAGACCCTGAACAGCTCTTGGATGCAACGCGTGGCCTTTTCGGTCATGCGCGCGACCCGGTAATGCCTGTACAGCTTCTGCTGGAGCAGTTCGCGCAGCGGCTTGCGTTCCTCCTCCATCTCCGGGGAGAAAGACACTATCTTCTCGCCCACGCTCCTGACATCTTCGGGTGTCTTTAGATTCAGCGTCCGCAGCTTTTCCTCGGTCGTTGTCTTCAGATCGGTCACCTGGAGGTCAATGAGGTTGCGGATCATCAGATATTTCCTCTTCTCAGACGATAGCTCTGCGTTGGGAGGTATCTGGCTTTTGACCCTCTTCCATAACGTCAGCTTCTCAAGGTCTGCTTCCTCCAGCAGCCCCGAGGTTATCCCGTCGTCGAGGTCGTGATTATCATACGCTATTTCGTCGGCGATGTCAACAATCTGCGTCTCAAGCGTCGGCTTCTTGTCCGGCTCGAACTCAGGGGGAATCGCGCTCCTGTCGAACTTCGTACGGTGCTTGACCAGCCCCTCGCGGACCTCCCAGGTCAGATTGAGGCCGGTGAAACCAGGATAGCGGTCCTCGAGTTTCTCGACCACTCTGAGCCCGTGAAGGTTGTGGTTGAACCCGCCGTGGCCGGCCATCAGCTCGTTAAGCGTGTCCTCGCCGGCATGGCCGAACGGCGTGTGGCCAAGATCATGCGCCAGCGCGATCGCCTCGGTCAGGTCGGGGTTGAGCCGCAGGGCGAAAGCTATGGTACGGGCGATCTGGGCGACCTCGAGCGTATGGGTCAGGCGGGTGCGATAGTAATCCCCTTCGTGGTTGACGAACACCTGCGTCTTGTATTCAAGAAGACGGAAGGCCTGCGAATGAATGACGCGGTCCCGGTCCCTCTGGTAGGCGGATCTGTACTCGTGTTCCGGTTGAAAATACCTTCTCCCCTTGGAAAGCGAACTCTTCATCGCATAGGGAGCAAGGAGTTTTTCCTCGAATTCGTAAATAAGTCCTTTAGCCATTCAGCTTCTTGTCTTCCTTGACAAATGTGCGGTACAGCTCGTCGAGTGATTGAGAGATCACCTTTGTGCCGCCGGTTACCGGCATGAAGTTGGTATCGCCGTTCCACCGGGGAACGATATGCACGTGCAGGTGGCCCGGTATGCCTGCCCCCGCCGTCCTCCCGAGGTTCATGCCGACATTGTATGCCTGGGGCGCAAGCACCTTGTCCAGCACGCGCATTACCCGCTGGACGGAAAGGAAAAGGTCCTCCATCTCGACGCGGGAAAGCTTCTGCAGCGCCCCGGTATGACGCAGGGGCGCGACCATGGTATGACCGTTGTTATAGGGGAAGATATTGAGCATCGCCACGGACCTGGCGGTCTTGAAAAGGACGTAGTCCTTGGCGTCCCTGCGGGCCGCGCAGAAAATGCAGCGTTCCTTCCCTTTTTTGCGAGTCCCTCGGATGTATGTGATGCGCCACGGCGCCCAGAGCCTGTCCATATGCCTCACAGCCTGATTATTTTCAGCTCCATTGTATCATCTATCTCTATTATTCCAAATGATTTGTACGGGGCGAAGATGGTGTCGGTGGGACTGCCGGGATTGAACAGCCAGGGTCTGGAGCTCTTGTCGATCAGAGGCTGGTGGGAGTGGCCGAATATGATCAGGTCTACCTTGTCTTTCTTGAACAGCTGCCTCATCATCTCGGGCAGCTTCTGCGGGGCGCCGATGCCGTGGCTGACCCCGATCGTGAACTTCCCCGCCTTGAAGACGATCTTGTCAGGCAGGGCATCCTTGACTTCTGGCGGGTCCATGTTCCCCGAGACAGCCTTGACGTCGCCGCAGATCTTGCGGATCTCCTTGAGCACGCAGAGATCCACGAGGTCCCCGCAGTCGATCAGCATGTCCAGGGACTTGAGCCTTTCGACGAGCTTTTCTGGGAGCGCATCTGCGCGGTCAGGTATGTGGGTATCTGAAATGACGCCTATTCTCATCAGGCGATGATACGGGGTCGTGAATAAAGGTCCAGTATCTCGTTCACCTTTTCAAGGTCCCAGGTTATTATCTTCTCTTCAAGCGCCTTCAGCCGGCTGTTGTGGTCGAAGCCGGAAAGGTTGACGATGATCTTGCGCAGGGATTTGTTGCGGTATTTCTTGCATTCCTCGGAGAACTCCGCGATATCGTCCTCGGTGACTCCGTCGCGGCTGAACGCCATTATCCAGACGCTGTCGCTGGAGCGGCAGATCAATCCTTCCTTGAGGCGCTTGGAACCGAACTCGAACGGCTTTATCTCGCGGAAACGGTCCAGGCGCATGCTCTTGCGCTCGAGCTGGACCCTCTCGTCGGAGAAAAGCCTGAACAACTCGGCCATGCGCACCGCGAAAGGCTTCCCGGCCTGCAGGACGAACTCCTGCTGCATCGAACCTATCCTGTTCCTGAAAAGCGCCCTCTGGTTGGTCAGGTCGTGCGAAAGCGAGTTCCTCTTCTCCTGATAGACGCACCTGAGCCAGAAACCGAACAGGCGGTCGTTGATGATCAGGAAATCTCCGCTGCGGCGGATCGCGTCGTTCTCGACGAGATAGCTGACCCGGGGGGCGATCTCGCTCTTGACCCTGCGCAGGACGTGAGCGATATCCTTGATCTTGTTGCACCCGCAGGAGACGTGGTAGAGGATCGACACGTATTCCTGGCCGCTGGCCATCTCGTCGTAGCGCCTCATCAGCGCGCTGAAGCGCTGGTTCAAGACACCCTCAGCGTCGAACAGGAGCGACTCGAGCGTCCCGTTCAGGTCAGGGCCGGCGGAAAGCGCGCCGGCGATGATATTCAGATAATACGGATTCCCTCCGGAAAGGTTGGCGATGAACTTCCTTGCCGCCGGATCGACCGGCAGGCCCGAGAGCATGGCGTCCAGGTACTGCTCGGTCGTGCGCACGTCAAACGGCTCGACCTGGACCACCTCAAAATTGCCGAACAGGAGGCTCAGGTCCTTCGAGAGGATCGCCTTTGCCTTGTACGGAGTGGAACTGGCGATGATGTACATGGTCGTCTTCTGGACCATCAGCACCTGCGCCCATTCCTTGTACAGTTTCTTCGCCCCCAGGCGCTCCAGGTTCTGGAACTCGTCGACGATCACCACGCAGAACTTCCCCGATTCGGCATGGAGCATCTCCGGGAACGACAGGAGTTCCGTGAACAGGGCGTCCGGCTTCTTTTTCTTGAGGTCGGCGAGGAAGGATTTGATCTTCCCGGCGGTTTCGGGGATGTAGGCGCGGGATTTTTCGACGAGGAAATCGAGGTCCTCGCGCAGGGCCGGCAGCGGCTGGAGAAAGTTGTAGAGCATCGACCCGAGGAAACGTCTGCAGAACGACTGCGCCGTCTCCTGGCGCGCCTCAAGATAGATCATCAGGAAGCGGCTGTCGCAGAAATCGTTCAGGAAATCGAAAAGGATAGTGGTCTTGCCGACGGATTCATCGCCGACAAGCGCCAGGTTCTGCCGGTAACCGTCCTTGAGGCCGTTGACCCTTTTGTGGAGGATATCGAGATATTGTCTGCGACCGAAACAGGTATCAGCCATGATTAACGGGGTAAGTAGAAGTTCGGGTTCTGGGGCAGATGCCCCTTACGGATCTCGAAATAAAGGTATACAGCGGGGTCCCTTCCCGCCCTCCCCGCGCGCGCTATCACGGTCCCGCGCGTGACGGGATCGCCCACCTTGACGAACACCTCGGCGTTGCGGGCGTAGACGGTCCAGAAACCGTCGGGATGCTCGATGATCACCGTCTTGCCGAGATCGAGGAAATTCTCGTTGTAAAAGACCACTGTGCCGCCGCGGCTGGCCTGGACGGTATCGTGGCCGACAGGGGCGATCGTGAGGCCCCTGTTGACGCAGTTGCTCCAGGTATCGCCGAAACCGGCGAGCACCTTGCCCCTCAGCGGCCAGATGAACTCGTCATCCTCAAGCGAGGACGCCAGAGGCACAGTCGCGGCGGGCTGTCCGCCGGCCGGTATCACCAGGACCTGGCCTGTGCTGACCTGCGTGGAATCGGTGATATGATTGGCTTCCACCAGGTCCTGCAGTTCGATCCCGTAAAGCTTTGCGATCCTCCACAGCGTCTCGCCCTTCTCGACCCTGTGTGTCCGGCCGGCAGGCGCCGCGGCCTTCTGCGCCGCCGCACCCGGCACCGCGGTCCTGTTCGGAGCGGTCACGCAGCCGGAAACGGAGAACGCTGCCGCCGCAAGAGCCACAGTAGACGTTGTATGTAAAATCCTCTGATACCTTGATTTAAGAAACAAATGCATTTAAGGCTCGTCTGCAAGAAATTAAGCGGGTGATCGGAATCGAACCGACATTAACAGCTTGGGAAGCTGCCATTCTACCATTGAATTACACCCGCAGCCTAGCTTTTTTTCCTGGAGAACACCGCTCCATCATTTTTATGGAGCAGAACTTGCCGCACATCGTGCAGACATCGGATTCGCCGGGCATCGATGACCGCCGGTAGCGCGCGGCCTTGACCGGGTCGATGGATAAAGCGATCTGCGCTTTCCAGTCGCGGCGGCGGCGCGCCTCCGACATGCGCCTGTCCTTCTCGATAGCCCCTTTGACGCCTTTGGCGATATCGGCGCCGTGCGCGGCGATCTTCGAGGCGATGACGCCCTCCCGGACATCGTCCAGCGACGGGTGGCGCAGGTGCTCGGCCGGCGTCACGTAACAGAGGAAATCCGCGCCGCACATGGCGGCGAGACAGCCGCCGATGGCGCCGCTGATATGGTCGTAACCCGCCGCGATATCCGTGACCAGCGGCCCCAGCACATAGAACGGGGCGCCGTGGCAGAGCTTCTTCTCAAGGAGCATGTTCCTGCGCACCTGGTCGAGCGGCACATGGCCGGGGCCTTCTATCATCACCTGGACGCCGCGTGCCTGGGCCTTTTTCGCCAGCTTGCCGAGGAGCGCCAGTTCCGAAAGCTGGGCCGCATCGGTAGCGTCAAGGACGGAACCGGGCCTCAGGCCGTCGCCAAGGCTCAGGGTGACGTCGTACCTTGAAGCTATATCAAGGATCCTGTCGAAATGCTCGAAAAACGGGTTTTCTTTCCCGGTCCTGGCCATCCATGCCGCCAGGATCGCCCCGCCGCGCGAGACCACGCCCATGAGGCGCGGTTTCCTGCGCAATGCGGCCATCGTCTTGCGGGTCACCCCGCAATGGATGGTGAAGAAATCAACTCCTGCGGCCGCCTGAGACTCAAGCACCGGAAAAATGTCCTGAGCCGCGAAATCCAGCGGATCGCCGGTGCGTCTCTGCGCGTTGACCGATATCTCGTAGACGGGGACGGTCCCCAGAGGGACATCACAGGCGGCAATGATCTTACGGCGGATCGCCGGGAGGTCGCCTCCGACGCTCAGGTCCATCATCGCGTCCGCGCCGTATTTAAGCGCCTCCGCGAGCTTCCTGAGCTCTTCTGAAAGGCTCGCTTTATCGGTGGAAGTCCCGATGTTGGCGTTTATCTTTGTCTTCAGGCCCTCGCCGATGGCGCAGGGCTTGCCCAGCTTTCGGGTGGAATTAGCCGGTATGACCGTCTTACCCGCCGCGATCGAGGCGCGGATCTTCTCCGCGCTGACCCCTTCGGCGGCCGCGGCCTTCTTCATCAGCGGCGTTATCCTGCCCGCGCGCGCGTATTCGAACTGTGTCATCGTAGGTCCCTTTTCTGCAATGCTTTTTTCTCCAGCTCGTATATGCGGTAACGCAGCGCCTTGAAACCCGCGGCAGCAGCGCGGTCATGCAGTTTACTGAACTCCTCGAGAACCCTCACGGATTCCTTGACCCTCTGGAGGTTCGCCGCGAAAATGTCCCTCCAGCCACCGCGCCGCGATTCAGAGCCGCTCTTTATGGTCCTGCCGACGTCCCCCATGCTCTCGCGTTCCCTGAGCAGACGGGGATCGGCGCGGTAAGAGGCCGAGAGCTTCTCGAGCCTATGGCGGCACTCCTTGAAGCCGGCGACCAGGGCGCGGTCACACACGATGAAACGGAGGACCTCCTCGCAGACCCGGAGGCCTTCTTTCGCCCGGTTGATGTTGGCGTCGATGATGCGGTAAACGCCTTTTATGCCAGTATCCCTCGGCAATTCTTTATGATCCTCGTGGTGGAAAAGCCTTTCTCGAAACCGATGGAAAGCACCTTCCCGCCTCTTTTTTCGACGATGTCGGACCCGACGATATCGGATTTTTTCCAGTCCCCGCCTTTGACCAGCACGTCGGGCTTGAGCCTGGCGATCAGCGACTTCGGGGTGTCCTCTGTGAAAACAGTGACGTAATCGACGCTCTGGAGGGCCGCCAGGACAGCCTGTCTGTACCGCTGGCCGTTGACCGGCCGCGAAGGACCTTTGAGCCTGCGCACCGAGTCGTCGCTGTTTACCGCGACGACCAGGACATCTCCCTGCTTCCGGGCCTTCTCGAGGTACTTGACGTGGCCGTAATGGAGGATGTCGAAGCAGCCGTTCGTGAAGACTATCCTCTTCCCTTTTGAACGCAGGGAAGAAAGCAGCCGCTCAAGCCGGCCGGGGTCCTTTATCTTGGACTCTAGAAGAGAGCCTGTTCCGCCAGCTCGCATATGATATGACCGATGGTGATATGCGCTTCCTGGATCCGCGCGGTGACTGACGACGGTACGGTCAGCGAAAGGTCAGCTATCTTGACAAGCTCGCCTCCGTCCCCGCCCGTCAGAGCTATGGTCTTGAGGCCCATCTTCCTGGCCTGCTTCAAGCCCGCCGCCACGTTCTTGGCCTTGCCGCTGGTCGATATCCCCATGGCGATGTCGTTCTTCTGGGCCAGCGCTTCGACCTGACGGGAAAAGACGAACTCATAGCCGTAGTCGTTGGCGACCGCGGTGAGGACCGAGGTGTTGACGGTCAAAGCGACCGCCGGAAGTCCCGCCCTCTCCCTGCTGAACCTGCCGACCAGCTCGGCCGCGATGTGCTGGCTGTCGCTGGCCGATCCTCCGTTGCCGAAGATAAGCAGCTTGCCGCCCTTCTTCAGGCACTCGATGACCGCGGACGAGATATCGATGATGTTCTCGATCCGCGAACGCATCAGGTCTTCCTTGACCTGGATGCTTTGCAGCAGGATATCCTTGATATGGTCTCTCATAGATACTCCGCTCTGCTGTCGGGGGAGGCAGCTGTTATTCAGTGTTTATCCGAAGAAAACCTGCGCGATGTCGTACATCTCCTTGTCGACCGTCTTGAGCTCCTTGACGGCGTCCTCGAGAGGCACGTCGATGATCTTGTTCCCGGCCAGCGCGACCATCTTGCCGAACTTCCTGCCCAGCACCAGCTCCATCGCCTTGACGCCGAAACGGGTGCCGAGGATGCGGTCGAAGGCAGTCGGAGAGCCGCCGCGCTGGATATGACCGAAGACGCTCACGCGCGTCTCGAAACCGGTGCGCTTCTCGATCTGGGCGGCGAGCAGCTCGCCGATGCCGCCGAGGCGGACGTGGCCGAACTCGTCGAGCTTCTCCTCGAGAATAATGTCCTTGCTGGCGAACTTGGCGCCTTCGGCGACGACCACGATGCTGAAGGTCTTGCCGCGGTCATGGCGCTTCTTGATGCTCGCGCATACTTCGTCGACATCGATCGGCTTTTCCGGGATCAGGATGACATCGGCGCCGCCCGCGATCCCTGCTTCGATGGCGATCCACCCGGCATGCCTGCCCATGACCTCGGCCACCATGATGCGGTGATGGCTCTCGGCGGTCGTATGCAGCCTGTCGATGCACTCCATCGCGATATTGATGGCGGTATCGAAACCGAACGTATAGTCGGTCGCAGAGAGGTCGTTGTCGATCGTCTTCGGCACACCCACTATGTTCGGGATGCCGTCCTTGGTCAGCTTGTAAGCGACACCCAGGGTATCCTCGCCGCCGACCGCGACCAGCGCCTCCAGGTCCTGCGCCTTGAGAGTCTTCTTGACCTTATCGACCCCGCCCTCTTTTTTATATGGATTTGTCCTGCTGGTGCCCAGGATGGTGCCGCCTTTCGGCAGGATCCCGGAGATCGCGTCAAGGTCGAGCTTCATCGTTTCGTTCTCGATGACACCCTTCCATCCGTTCTTGAACCCGATGACCTCGTATCCCTCGTTGTACGCTTTCCTGACGACAGCCCTGATGACCGGGTTAAGCCCGGGGCAGTCGCCGCCACCCGTCAGAATTCCTATCTTTTTCATCGATTCTCCTTAATCGTCATCGCGAGTCTATCGCTTAGCGTTTCCGAAGCGATCACGTCTTTGGGATTGCTTCGTCGGGCTTTGCCCTCCTCGCAATGACAGTCTGTTTTAAATAGAGTATTTTCCGTACCCCCCGAACGGGATAGTGGGTTCCTCTTTTTCCGATCCCTTCCTGTGTTTTTCCTTGTCTTCCCGTGAAATGATCTTGGCGATATGTATCTTGAGGACGATCTCAAGGTCAAGCCCCTCGAGCACTTCCTGTATCTTGGCCTTGGTTATCTCCTGCAGGCGGTTGGTGAGATCGAGGAGGTTCGTCTCCGACTTGAGCACGACGCGCAGGTTGACGATGATGCGCTTTTTGGCTGCGATGACGTCGGGGCGTATCTCCTTTATCTCGGGCAGGATCACCGTGAAATGCTTGATCAGGTCCTCGATCGCGGACAGGGAGATGGTCAGCTCGCCCGAAGCGGTCGGGACGCCGATGGTCTTTTCCCTGGAGAACCTGTTGAGGATAAGCTGGGCGAACGAGATGCTGATCAGGATCAGCAGCAGGCCGGAAAGGCCGACCGCTATCCGTGTGTTGGGACTGGTGAGAAGGCTTGAAAGGAGGTTGTTGATCCTGTCGAGGGGAAGCCATCCGGCGGCGAAGACGATCAGACCGGAACCGATGAGCGTCAGGACGATTGCGTAGAAATAGATGCCGAACAGACGGAAGAATCTCATGGATGCCCCTCCTACGGTTTTTCGATCCCCTGAACGTTGATGTTGATGTCCTTGATGGTGAGGCTCGTCATCTTCTCAAGAGCGTGACGGACGTTCTCCTGCACCTTCCCCGCTACGTCGGGGATGTTGTATCCGAATTTGATGACAAGGGGTATCTCGACCCACACCTCGCCGTTCTTGTCGATCTCGACCTTGACCGCGGTGTGCTCCTTCCTGTCGAGGAATTCCCTGACGCGCGCCTGCAGGTCCTTGCCGATGGTCTTGACCCCGTCTATCTGGCAGGCGGCAAGCCCGGTGATCGAAGCGATGACGTTCTTGTGGATCTTTATCTTCCCGAGTTCGGTGGAATCCATCAGCCAGCCTCCCCTGCCGGTTCCTGCGCGGAAAGGAACACGTCCTGCACGAAATGGGTGGATATCTCACTCTTCCTGAAAAGCGGGTTATCGAGCAGCTTCTGGTGGAACGGTATCGTGGTCTTTATCGGGGCGATCGTGAACTCGAAAAGCGCCCTCTGCATGATCCGTATCGCCTCTTCGCGGTCCTTGCCGTGGGCGATCAGCTTGGCTACCATCGAGTCGTAATGCGGGGAGATCGTGTACCCCTGGTAGATGTGCGTGTCGACGCGGATCCCCGGTCCGCCGGGGAGGTTCAGCGTCTCGATAAGTCCCGGGCAGGGCATGAAATTGTTCTCGAAATCCTCCGCGTTGATACGGCATTCGATGGCATGGCCCTGGATCCTGATGTCTTCCTGCTTGACGTTCAGCTTCTCTCCCGCCGCTACCCTGATCTGTTCCTTGATCAGGTCCAGGCCGGTCACCATCTCGGTCACCGGATGTTCGACCTGGATACGGGTGTTCATCTCCATGAAATAGAAATTATGGCGGCTGTCCAGAAGGAACTCCATCGTCCCGGCATTTACATAGCCTGCCGCCTTGGCGGCCTTGGCCGCCATCTCGCCCAGACGCTTGCGCATCTTGGGGTCGACAGCGGGAGACGGTGATTCCTCGAGCAGTTTCTGATGGCGGCGCTGGATACTGCAGTCGCGCTCGCCCAGGTACAGGACGTTGCCGAACGAGTCCCCGATCAGCTGGATCTCGACATGACGGGGTTTCTCGAGGTACTTCTCGATATAAACGCTGGGGTTGCCGAAATTAGCCTCCGCCTCGGACTGGGCGGTCATGTAGGAACTGGCCAGCTTGATGTCGTTGTGGCAGATGCGCATGCCTTTCCCGCCGCCGCCGGCCGCCGCCTTGATGATCACGGGGTAACCGATCCTCTGGGCGGTCTTAAGCGCCTCTTCCTTGGTCTTTATCGCTCCGGTCGATCCGGGGACGATGGGAAGGCCCGCCTTCTGCATGGTGGCGCGGGCGTTCATCTTGTCGCCCATGGAACGGATATTCTCGGGGGTAGGACCGATGAACTTGATATGGCAGGACTCGCAGACCTCGGCGAAATGGGGGTTTTCGGCCAGGAAGCCGTACCCGGGATGGATCGCTTCGACGTCGGTTATCTCGGCCGCGCTGATGATGGCCGGGATGTTCAGGTAGCTCTTGCTGCTGGATGCCTGGCCGATGCAGATCGCCTCATCGGCGAAACGGACATGCAGGGAATTCCGGTCAGGCTCGGAATACACGGCCACCGTCCGTATCCCCAGTTCCCGGCAGGCGCGGATGATGCGTAATGCTATCTCGCCCCGGTTTGCTATGAGTATCTTTGAGAACATTTCTTTATAAGGGTTCCAGGATGAACATCGACTGGCCGTATTCGACGGGCTCGGCGTTGTCGACGATTATCTCTATGAGTTTACCGCGGATCTCCGACTTGATCTCGTTCATGAGCTTCATGGCTTCGATGATGCAGACCACCTGTCCGGGCTCGATCACCTGGCCGACCTCCACATAAGGCGGAGCCTCCGGCGAAGGCGCGCGGTAGAACGTTCCTACCATGGGCGCCTTGATCTCTACCGTCTTCGAAGGGAGTTTCTCGGCAACGGCGGGAGCAGGGGCCAGGACTGCCTGCGGGGCGGCCGGCATCTTTTCCTGCTGTATCACGATCGGGCCGCTGAAACCCCCTTCACCTCCGGCGGAGGTCTTCTTGAGCTTGATGCGCATGCCTTCCTTCTCCAGCTCAAGCTCGACCAGCCCGTTCTCGTTCATCAGGTTGATCATTTCCTTGATTTCTTTTAGGTTCACCGCGTTCTCCTAGTTGTGAGGTCTGGTCAAAACCTATTGATTAACGCGCTCTACGTAGGTGCCGGTGCGGGTATCCACCTTGATCACGTCGCCCTGGTCCACGAACAGGGGTACCTGGACAGTAGCGCCGGAATCGATGGTGGCAGGCTTGGTGCCGCTCTTGGCAGTATCACCCTTGATGCCCGGTTCAGTGTGGGTGATCGTGTACTGGACGAAATTGGGCAGGTTGACGTAAACGACATCTCCCTTGTAGAAATAGGCCTTGGTGTCGATATTGTCCTTCAGGAACTTTACCTGGTCACCAAGCGCCTCTTTCGGGATGGCGACATCCTCGTAGTTCTCCTGATCCATGAAATGGAACAGGTCGCCGCTGGCATACTGGTACTGAAGCTTGCGTTCCTCTATATATGCTTCCTCGATCTTCTCATCGCCGCGGAACGTCCGTTCCAGGATGTTACCGTTGCGCAGGTTACGCATCTTGGTACGCACGAATGCCGCGCCCTTGCCGGGCTTGACGTGCTGGAAATCGACGACCATGTATACCTGGCCGTCAACAAGGATGGTCACGCCGTTCTTGATATCATTTATTGAGAGAGCCACTTAAAACCTCGCTTCCTTTACGGGTCACCAGGACCATGTCCTCGACCCTTATGCCGAACTTTTTCGGTATGTATACGGCAGGCTCGACAGTGAATACCATTCCCTCTTCAAGCCTGGTCTCAGCCCCCGGGGATATACGCGGCCCTTCATGCACTTCAAGGCCCACTCCATGTCCCAGAGAATGGCTGAAACGCCCCCCGAAACCCCGGGAGGAGATATACCTGCGGGCGCAGTCGTCGATATCTGCCGCCCTGGCCCCTGGCCGTATCAGGCGGATCGCCTTTTCCTGCGCTTCGGTCACCACTTTGTAAGCCCTTTGAATAAGAGTAGCTATTTTACCCAAGAAGAAAACCCTTGTCAAGTCCGATCTGTATCCCTCGTAGTCCACACCCATGTCTATATATACCAGATCGTTTGCGGCCAGTTTCCGGCCGGAAGTGACGTGGTGGGGAAGGCTGGAATTCGGACCGGAAGCCACGATGATGTCGAAAGAGGACGAATAAGCCCCCTTGTAGCGGATGAAACGCTCCAGTTCGCCGGCGATCTCCAGTTCGGTCCTGCCCGGAGTGAGCATGCCGGGGATAAAACGGAGCGCTTCCATGGTTATCCCGGTGGCTTTCCTGATCTTACGCACCTCTTCCGGCGTCTTGACCAGTCTCAGCTCCTCGACCAGCCCGCCGGCCGGGATAAGCGTCTCCTCCCCTCCCCGGAATCCCGCCAGGCTCCGGTACGACTGCACTGTCAGCTTGCGTTCCTCGAACCCGACCCTGGAAACGTCCAGTTCCCTGGCCTTTTCGGCCACCGCCTTCCAGATCGGCGGCTGGTACTGGACCGCCTGGACCGCGCCGGCAAGATCCCTTGCGGCTTCTTCTATATAACGGGAATCGGTCAGATAAAGGCTTTTCCGGGGCGTTACCAGCAGGTAAGAATCACGGCTGCGTATGCCGGTAAGGTATGAGATATTGTGCGGGCAGGTGACAAGCATGGCGTCTATGCCCTTGCTGCCCATCTTCCTGATGAAATCCTTGATCCGCGGGCGCATAGTCTTATCCGATGAGGTCCATCAGAGCCTGAAAACCGAGCACATAACTTCCCGCCCCGAAACCCATCACGGTCCCGTCGGCGACAGGGCTTATCAGAGATCTCTGCCGGAACTCTTCCCTGGCGTGGATGTTGGAAAGATGGACTTCGACACAGGGGACGCCGGCGGCGGCTATTGCGTCCCTGACAGCCACGCTGGTATGGGTGTAGGCGGCCGGGTTGATCAGGATGCCGTCGAACGAGCCCCGGGCCGAACAGATAAGGTCGACGATCTCGCCCTCATGGTTGGACTGGCGGACCGACAGCCTGGCCTTGCGGCCGGAAGCCGTCCTCCTGAGCATGGAGTTTATCTGACTCAGGGTGACTTTCCCGTACACGCCCGGCTCTCGGACCCCAAGGAGACTGAGGTTGGGACCATGGATGACGAGTATTTTCTTCATTTCTCGGCTTCTTCGACAAGCATGACGGGAATGCCGTCGCGGATCGGGTACTTCCGCCCGCATGTGGAGCAGACGATCTTGCCGTCAGCGAGCTTGACGTCACCCTTGCAGGCCGGACAGGCAAGTATGGCTAAAAGTTCCTTGTCGATCATTTCGGCTCCTTTGTTTTCGCGATGTATTGCGTCCTCAAATCGTAAAGATAATTGTCGAGCAGGCTGTCCTCTTCCGCGCTCAGGTTGCCCCTGGTCTTCTCGCGGAGCATCCCCAGGGTATCGATGATCAGCTTGGCATGGCCCAGGTTCTCCTCGACCTTCTGGGTGACGGGATTAGGAAGCTGGCCGAGAGAGATGGCTGCCTGCATCGCCAGCGAAGTGACGAAAAAACTGAAATCGGCCTCCGGGAGCTGTTCCTCCCCGCCCGCGGCCTCCTGAGGCACCCGCTGCTTCTCCTGCTCGACCTTCTGTTTCCACTCCTGGTCGACTTTCTTTTCCTGCTCCATTTTCTTTTCCTGTTCTTCCATGTCCGCCTCGGGTGTGTGCTTCTGCTAGTAGATTATTATCCCAGCGTAACCCACCACGCTCGAACGGTCTCCCGTGACATCGCCGCTCGTGGAATATTTGATAAGTTCCGCCTTCTTCGCTCCCAGCTCCTTTACCGCGGTCAGCATCGTCACCGCGGGGGCGAAACCGCACATCGAGATATCTTTCTGGCGCACCACACGGTAAAGCGTATCCGCGTCGAGGGACAGCACGGCGTCTATCGCCGCCCTGTCCTTCTTCTCTGCCGACTGCTGCGGCTCGTAATGGGTCATGTCGGAGCTGGCCACGATCAGTGTCTTTCCCGTGATCCCGCGCTCCCGGACAAGGCCCGCTATGCGCCTGCCGGCTTCCTTGAGCGCGCCTTCATCATCGGTGCCGATCGTCACCGGTACGATCGAGAAATCTTTTCCCGCCCTCTGCAGGAACGGCAGCTCCACTTCAAGAGAATGTTCCCTGGCATGCGCCTGTTCATCAGCGCTGAATATATCGCTGTCGCAGGTCAGCGCGCCGGCGAGACCGCTGTCGATCCGCACGCTGCCCAGAGGGGTACGCCATTCTCCCGATGTCATCACGCTGAAAGCGGTGCCGAGCCCGGTATGGTTCGGTCCCAGCAGGAACACATGGTCCCTGACGATCAGCCGGGACACGGTCGCTCCCGCGACCGCGCCGGAATACATGTAGCCGGCGTGAGGGAGAACGCAGCCGATCGCCTCCGTTCTCGGCGCTTTCGGCTCCATGAGGCTGTCGACTTCCGCGGCGAGCTCCCGGGATGAGCCGGGATAGAACTGCCCCGCCACAACCGCTTCCCTTACTCTAAGCCTTTCCATCGAACACCGTCTTCAGGAAATCCCTGCCGCAGACAAGGTCCTGCGGCGGGGCCGGATGATGGATCTCCAGTACTTTTATCGTCTCTTTCGTGATATATGGATTGAGCCGGCTGAAATCAAGGTCGCCGGTGGAAGGGGTCTTATGGTCCGAGCTCCCCACGACGTCATGAAGGTGCATGCCGACCATTTCGTCCCTGTAAGCCGCCAGGAAATCTTCCTGCCTGGCCAGCCCCAGGTTCTCGGCCACCTGGGCATGGCCCACGTCGTGCCAGTAGCGGATACGCCCGCCCTTGAACGCGTCGAGTATCCTGCGCACCTCCTGGCAGCTGGGTATCTCCGAATAGTAGTACCGCGTCTCCACGCCCAGGTAGATGCCCCGCTTCTCGGCATGGCGGTTGAGCTCGCCGAGGCTGCGCAGGGTGTTATCCAGATATACCTGAGCCTTTTCCTCCCGCGTCCGGACCAGCGCCGACCGCGCCTGCTGGAAAAAAGGACTCTGTGTCCCTTCCCGGTGGTACAGGTTCACCAGGTCACGGAACATGTCCTCCATCTCCACCCTGCCGCAGTGAAGGACGACCGCCCGGGCATTGAGCCTGGCGGCGGTATCGATACTGCGCCTGCCGTATTCAACGGCAAGAGCCCGCTGCTCGCTGTCCATAGAGGACATCGAAAAAAAATCGGGAAGGGCCTGCTCGCGCTTCAGCCCTTCCGGTATAGGGCAGAAGTTGTGGACGCTGGTCACCTTTATCTTGCCCCGGCTGACCAGCCCCTCGACGGCATCGACCATTCCCGATGTCAGATTGAAACTTAACTCTACTTCCTCAAAACCTAAATCCCTGAGCTCGTAGATCATCCTTTCCGCGTCGGAACTGCGGAAAGCGTTCCATGCTGTAGAGATCGACAGCGACATGATTACCTGCGCTCACGCCTCTTTTTCCTCTTTCTTTCGCTCGGCTTGGTGTAATGCTTGCGGTCCCTGACCTCGCGGAGGATGCCCTCCTGCTCGATCTGCCGCTTGAAACGGCGCATCGCCGATTCGAAAGAATCCCCTTCTTTGATCTCAACTCTTGGCAAGTGTATCAACTCCTTTCATTTTTTATTTATTAAAGTAGACATTTACTATATCACGCAAAGGCAGGGGTGTCAATCAGAAGCTACTGGCATTCGCCCCACAGGGCCTTGTTGGCGGCTCCGGCAGGATTGAACGAGCAGGAAGACTTCCCCACGCAGTCGCCCTTGACGTAAAATCCCCCTCCGGGGACAAGGGTCTCCTGGCTCGCGGGGTCAAGGAACGGTGTGGTCTGGTTGGCGGCTCCGTAAGCCGAGACGAACTTCTTGCCTGCGGGGCAATTGACCGTAAGGGTCGCTCCCGCTCCGGAGTTCCTCCCTCCCACATGGATCACGGAAGCGCTGGAGAGAGATCCGATGGTCAGCCAATCGGTGCTGTTATAGTACTTGACCGTCCTGTCACCCTGGTCGAAGTACATCATCCCGTTAGAGGCCGCGGCGGGCTGGTTGCCGGGATAAAGGGTAAGAGAACGGTAGATGCCGTTGGGGGAAGGATAATAGGTGGTTATGGTGATGTTTTCCTCTGCGAGGACGACTGTCGGGAAAAAAAGCAGGATGAATACTACGGATAGCCTGTGCATAGGCTCGATTATACCCTCAGCGGCCCTTTTCGCAAGCGGAAATTATACTCTCTCCCTCCTGCCTGAGCAGGCGCGCGCAAAACAGGGAATTGACCTTCACTTTCCCCCGGCATTTGATCAGGAGAGGCAGATAATTGGCGGTATACCCTTCCCAAAAACCGGGCTTATGCTTTGAGCGAGTTTCCACCAGGACTTCCATCCGTCTCCCGATGAACTTCCCGCGCGCGGCCGCACCGGCCTTCCGGGCCGCCTCCGCAAGGTCCGCCACCCTGCGTTTAATTTCATCCATGGGCAGACGGCCAGGCAGGGAAGCGGCCATGGTCCCTTCCCTGGCGCTGAAAGGGAATATGTGGGTCTTAAGGGGCTTGAGCTTGCGCACCGCCTCAATCGAGCTTCTGAACTCGCGCTCGGTCTCGCCGGGAAAACCGACCATGATATCTGTCGTGAACGAAAAATCCTTTACCGTCTTCTGCAGCCCCCGGATCAGGCTGAGGAACTGACGGAAGGTATAGGGACGGTTCATGCGCTTGAGGACGGCGTCATCTCCGCTCTGCAGGGGCACATGCAGATGCGGGCAGAGCTTGCCTCCCTCTTTCAGCTTCCGCCTGAGCGCCGCGGTCACCTGCATTGCCTCGATAGAGGAAAGCCTGATCCTGGCCACGCTCCCGATTTTCTCAACCGCCTCGACAGCCTGGACAAGGGATGTCCCGTCCCTGCGGTCCTTCCCGTAAGACCCCAGGCAGATGCCGGTAAGTACGATCTCCCTGTACCCGTTTTCGGCCAGGGCCTGCGCTTCCGCGGCTACGTTTTCAAGCGGTTTGCTTTCGGGCCTTCCGCGCACGAAAGGCACTTTGCAGTACGAGCAGAAGTTATCGCAGCCGTCCTGGATCTTCAGGAAGGCGCGGGAGTGGCCCTTGAAAGAAGTTATGGACTCGCCCGAAGCGGTGACGGCCTTTAATCCGAGAGCCCTGGCTATCTCCTTCTTTTTGGGATTAGGCAGGATCAGGTCGGCTCCCGCGATCCTGCCGGCGTCACGCTGGGCAAGACAACCGGTGACGACGACGCGGGCGCGGGGATTTTCCCTCCTCAGCCGTCGGACGGAGTACAGCGACTCCTTGTCCGCTTTGCCGGTCACAGTGCAGGTGTTCACCAGGCAGATATCCGCCTGCGCGCCTTCCGCCGCCTCGACAAGCCCGGCCGCCAGCAGTTTCTCGCGCATATCCTGGCTGTCGTACTGGTTGACCTTGCAGCCGAGAGTCACTATCCTGAATGTCTTTTTTCTCATGGTTATCCGCGGAACACGTAGGAAAGTATCGAGCAGACGTAAAGGGCGGCGGTCTCGACCCTGAGGACGTTGGCGCCGAAAGAGACCGGCAGGAACCCGGCTGCGCGGGCAGCCGCGGTCTCGGCAGGCGAGAAATCACCTTCCGGGCCGATCAGAGCGAGGACATTTGCCGGGGAGATGTCCTTGAAAGCTTCCTTCAGGCTGACACGGTCGCCTTCGAGGGTCGGGATGAGTTTCAAATCGAACCCGCGGGACTGG
>JBLMZF010000015.1:0-5218 GCA_050258655.1 Deltaproteobacteria bacterium
AAGGCGGCTGAAGGGAAAGGCTATTACCGGGCGGAGATAGACGCGGCCGGGCTGCAGGTGATCACCAACCCTGTTTTCTTCGAGGGAAGCTCATGATACTCTCGGTCCATCAGCCGCAATATATCCCGTGGCTCGGCTATTTCGACAAGATAGCGCGCAGCGACGCCTTCGTCTTCCTTGACTGCGTGCAGTACAAGGCGCGGGAGTACCAGAACCGCAACAGGATACGGCGTAAGGGCGGCTCGATGTGGCTGACAGTGCCCGTCGTTTCCAACGGTCGCCAGCCTATAAGGGAAGTGCTCATAGACAACGCGGGAAGCTGGCAGAGGCAGCACCTCGGCAGTCTCTCTACCTGGTATGGGGGAGCGCCTTTTTTCAAGGAGCACTACCCGTTCTTCGAGGACGCCCTCAGCCGGAAATGGGACAGGCTTTCCGAACTCAACGTGCACATCATCCGCTACCTGCTCGAGAGTCTGTCCATCGCCACGCCGCTGTTCTTCGAGTCACAGCTCACAGGCGTGACGGGTATGAGTACAAGAAGGATCGTGGAGATCTGTAAGGCGATGAAGGCCGACACCTACCTTTCCGGGACCGGAGGGAAGGGGTATCTTGAGGAAGGGATGTTCGATGAGGCCGGGATCGGCCTGCGGTACCAGGAATTCATCCACCCGGAATATGAGCAGAGGTTCAAGCCTTTTGAGCCGTTCATGTCGGCGGTCGACCTGCTTTTTAACCATGGTCCCCGGTCACGGCAGATCCTGATAAAAGACTAAATAAGGAGGACCATCATGAACATACTGGCGATCGGCCCCCATCCTGACGATATCGAGTTCGGGTGCGGCGGGAGCCTGCTCAAATACGCGGCTGCCGGTCATGCCGTGCATATGCTCGTCCTTACCGACGGTGCATACGGCGGCGATCCTTCGGTACGCAGGTCGGAACAGGAGACCGCGGCGCGGTTCATCGGCGGGAAGCTGTTCTGGGGAGGCTACCGGGACACAGAACTGCAGGGGACGCGTGAGCTGATCCAGAAGATAGATACGGTCATCGAACAGGTCCTGCCTGATATCGTCTTCCTCAATTTCTGGGCCGATGTGCACCAGGACCATCGTGCCGCCGCCCAGGCGGGGGTGTCCGCCACCAGATATATAAAGGAAGTGCTTTTCTACGAAGTACCCAGCACCCAGCATTTCGAACCCGACATATTCGTGGATATCGAGGATGTGCTGGACAGGAAGATAGAGCTCCTTGGCCTTCACGCCTCGCAGGTGAACAAGACGAGGGTAGCCAACCTGAGTATTACTGAGAGTTCTCGTTCCTGCGCGAACTTCCGCGGTTTCCAGGGCAGGGTCAAGTATGCCGAAGGTTTCAAATCAGTCCGTCTCTTGAGGGAAATAAGATAAATGCTCACAGTCCTTGCTTTCTTAACCGCTTTCGCCATAACGACTTTGACCCTTCCTTTAGTAAGGAGGCTCGCTTTCAAAGTGGGTGCCCTTGACTATCCGGGAGGGAGGAAGATCCATGAGCAGGCCACTCCGCTGCTTGGAGGCATCGCGATCTATCTCGGCCTGCTTTCTTCGGTCGTGGTCGAGCGCGGCCTTTTGGACGCGCTTTCCCCGTTCTTCCTGGGGGCTACCGCAATCTTCGCCCTGGGGCTTGCCGAGGATATCTGGGGGGTAAGCGCACAGTCGCGTTTCCTGGTCCAGGTCGGCGTCTCTCTGGTACTTATCTCGATGGGCATGCGTGTCAGCTTCCTCCCGTCCGGGCTGCTGGGCGATGCGGGCGAGGTGATCATCACCGTCCTCTGGATAGTCGGCGTCACCAACGCCTACAACTATCTCGACGGGCTGGACGGCCTGGCAGCCGGGTCCGCGGTGATAAATTTCTTCTTCTTTTTCCTGATCCTCTACGCGACCGGACAATACCAGATCGGCTTCGCCTGCATGGCGATGGCGGCGGCCTGTCTGGCGTTCCTGCCCTTTAACTTCAGCCGTTCCAAGATCTTCCTGGGAGAGGCCGGGAGCACTCTGCTTGGTTTTTCGCTGGCCGCTGTCAGTCTGACCGGTTCCTGGTCGCGCGACAATAACCCCTTTCAGGTGCTTATCCCGGTCCTGGTCCTCGGCGTGCCTATCTTCGACATGATCTTCACCACCATCATGAGGATAAAGGAAGGGAAGGTCAAGACCATCATCCAGTGGCTCCGCTACGGGGGGACCGACCATTTCCATCATTACCTGGTCGACCTGGGCCTTAATCCCCGGCGCGCGGTCTATTTCATCTATTCGGTCACCTTTTTTCTGGGAATAGGTGCCATTCTCCTGAGCAATGACGACTACGTGACCCAGGCTATCCTTTCCCTGGTCCAGGCCTCGATCATCTTCGGCGGCATAGCTACACTTATAGTTGTCGGGAAGCGCCGCAGAAGCGGGTGGGAGAAATAACGGGTTAAGAAAAAACGGGGTCAGATCTATTTTCCCGGAAAACAATTCTGACCCCGTTTTTGCTAAGCTTTTCCTTGACTTTTTTAAATGTTTTGCGATAATGGGGTCGAATAAAAACAGTCCGTGTAACATCGGGTAACAAAGGGGGTTGTAAGAAAGTTTCCTTAATATCAATGGGCGCGCCTTGACACCGGCGCGGTCAGATGATATACTTTAAACGGACAATTAGGTTATTTGAGAATCGAACGGGCAAACTCAGGGTAACCTGGGGGCGCAAAGTCGTGCGTCCGTTATCGGCCGATAGCGGACAGGCAGATTGCCGAAATTTCAAGAGCTTTTAGTATCGCAGGTGAAATTTCCCATTTTGCCTGCGATTTTTTTTTGCGCTCCGCAAAAGTGTCAGGCACCAGCACGAAAGAAAGCCTAAAGTGCCAGGCACACGGACCGAAAATATGCCCAGGCTACCTAGAATATACATAAAAGACGCTCTCTACTTCATAACCTGCAGGGGTGAACACGGCGAAACCCTGTTCAAGGATGAGAGGGACTACCGTATGTTTCTAGACCTGATGAAACGGTACCAGGAGCAGTATGAAATCAAGCTGTTCGCTTACTGTCTTCTGCCCGATCACCTGCACCTCCTCCTGGAGATGGAAAAGCCGACCGTCTCCGACTTCATGCGCGACCTGAACAACAACTACACCAAATACTACAATTCCCGCTACGACCGCAAAGGCCACCTTTTCCGCGAACGTTTCAAATCCGCCGTCATAGAAAAAGATTCCCACCTGCTCAAGATGACCGCCTATATCCACGTCAACCCGGAGAAGATCGGGCTGGTCAAGGATGCCAAGGATTATCCGTACAGCACCTACCAGACCTACCTCTATAACGAAAAATGTACCGACGGCGAGCTCGACTCGTTGAGGAAAGCGGTGCTGGAGGCGCTCAATCTCCTGGGTAACCGTCCGTACGAGGAGTTCGTGCGGGGAACATGCGGGGAAGACGGGGAGCGTATCCACAAGAAGCTTCAGTACGGCGGCATCCTGGGAACGGAAGATTTCGTCAACAAGGTCAAGGCCGAGGTCGAGGCTTACCAGGCCAAGGGACTGGTGGAGAAATCCGAGACCAGCTGGAACAACGGCTACCGTCTTTATCTTCTTTTCGGCACCCTGTTCCTGGTCCTGGTGGTCTCGGCAGGCGGCGTGTTCCTGTTCTTCTTCAAGAAGGACAGGGCCGCGGCGGGGAAGACCCCTGACATCACGGTCGAGACCGCGATACAGAAGACCGATGACCTGAAGACCACCGAATGGCAGATCAAACTGGTGGAGGAAGGCGGTAAGGAGACGGTGGACACCATCACCTTCTCTGACGGCAAGTTCGTCTCCGCCAATCTCAACGGCCTCGGCTTCCCGAGCTCGAATTACTCGCTCTCTATCGAAGACAACGGGAGGATGGTCTGGGAGACCATGCAGACCGCTGCCCGCGGCGAAGTGGCCTCGTGGCACGGAGAGATCGAGCAGGGCAAGATGACAGGTATATTGAGCCTGCGGCAGGCAGAGAAGAAACCGCAGGACTTCTCATTCAAGAGCGTCAGTTACCGGAGGAGAAAATAATGAAGACTTCCCTGATCGTGACCGCTACCGCAATCATCTTTTCCGCAGCTGTCGTCCTCGCACAGGAAGAGCCGGTGAAGCCGGCCCCGTCGGCGGCCCCGGAAGAGGCTGCCGTGAACGCTACGCAGCCGCAGGCACAGCCCGCGCAGCCGCCCAGGCATAAGGACGAGCCGACGGTCACCAAAGGGGATTTCCAGGAGGTCCAGGGGGAGGTCTCATTCCTTTCCTCCAATTCCATTTCGGTCATCACCAGCCGCAATGATGAAAAAGGTGAAGAGACCGAGATGGTATTCCGCTTCAAGAAGATCAACGTCGAGCACAAGAAGAGCCTGGCGGAGATCGGCGTCGGCGATTACGTGCTCGTGCGGTACCAGGAGGAGACCAAAGATTTCGGCGACAGGCAGGAAAGCCTGCTGAAGCCGGTCACGATCCGTTTCGTGAAACCGGCGGACGATAAATCCCGTTACAACAAACGTTCTTCGACGGCTGGGGCAGGATCGGCTTCCGATTCGATGCCTCTCAAGGGGGTAAGATGAAAAATTTAGCGCGTTCATTCGGGGTGACGCATCACGGTCTGTGGCGCCGGTTTTTCTCTTTGCTTCTGCTCTCGGCCGGCCTGCTCCTGTTGACGACCCATGCCTGGGCCTACCAGGTAAAACGCGTCCTCTCCGGCACGTATGCCATGGCGACCACGGTCGAAGTCGGCGCTGTCGACCTGAGCACCGTGTTCCCCACGAACTGGGTCGACCTCAATTCTGACAAGACGCTGATCCTTGTCAGCGCTTCTGTCACGGCAGGCTCCACCCCGCAATACGACTCCAGGGAGAACACCGAATTTTACGCCACCCTGAGCGATCCGAAGACCCTGGTCTTCTCGCGCAGGAACACCAACTCTTCCGTCGCGCTCAGTGTCACCTATACCGTCATCGAGTTCGGCTCAGGGGTCAACGTCTACAGCGGTATCACGCCTATCGCCGAAACCGCCGGCCAGCAGGCCCAGACAAAGACCATTGTGCTCCCGCCGACAAATGTCGCCAACGGCAAAGCCTTCGCCGTTTATTCGGTCAAACCCTATTACGCGGGGGCGAACAACAACCAGAGGGAGAACAGCGATTATTACAATATGTTCGGCGTTACCCTGAACAACGGCGGCGGGACAGG
>JBLMZF010000016.1:0-2723 GCA_050258655.1 Deltaproteobacteria bacterium
AAGGGAGCTTCTCAAGGACTTGAACCGGCCGCGGGAGTAGTTCAGTGGTAGAACAATAGCCTTCCAAGCTATATATGCCGGTTCGATTCCGGTCTCCCGCTCCAAAGATTCGCGTCGTTCACCAGTTCGGACATCAGTGCAGCCAGCAGCGAAGGAAACAATGGCAGAACGAGATTATCTTAAACCCGTACACATAGACGCGTTCGACCTCGACGACGCCTGGTTCCAGGCGCTTTCGAAGATACTCGAGGAAGGCCACGTCTACCAGATCACCCGGGGCTCATACGAGGGGCAGAAACGCCTCGAGTTCGATTTCGTTACCATCAGGGTCAAGAACCCGGGCCACCAGATCATCCCGATCATACCCGAAGGCATGGGTATCCCGGCGCCGACCGATCTGGACTACATCCAGGGATACCTGAGCTACCTGATGACGGGGCAGAAGACCGCTACCGAGGACTACACCTACGGCGAACGCCTGGTCGAGCCCAAGGCGCGCGTCAAGAAGACCGTCGACGGCAAGGAGATGGTGGAGGAGATGCCTCTTCACTGCAACCAGATCGAAGAGGTCATCAAGCTGTACAAGGAAAAAGGGTTCGGCACCAACCAGGCGGTAATGGAAATAGGCATGCCGTCCGACCTCAAGCTCGCCGACCCGCCGTGCCTGCGCCTGATCGACACACGCATCCGCTACGGCAAGCTCCACTTCATCCTGTATTTCCGTTCCTGGGACCTCTGGGGCGGATTCCCGTCGAACTGCGGCGGGCTTCAGCTGGTCAAGAAATACATGGCTGACGAGATCGGCGTAGGGGACGGGGAGATCATCGCCGTCAGCAAGGGACTGCACCTTTACGATTACAGCTGGGACCTGGCAAAGACGCGCACGAACAAGAATAACCTTACCATCGCATAATTATGGCTGTCGATATCTCATATAACGGTCCGGAAAAAAGGGAATTCATCCGCATAGATTACTGCAAGCCGCTGGCGTACAAGGTATGCAAAGCGGAAACGCTCTCCAAGCTGCTCGAAGGCTATACGGTCAACGTCAGCGAGGCGGGTCTGCTGTGCAACATCAAGAAAGCGGTCAATCTCCAGGACATCCTGTGGCTTTCGTTCGACAGGAACGTGCTGGTGGCCTGCGAAGAGATCGAGCGGCGCAGCCTGATCTACCAGAGCGGCATCATCGGCAAGGTAGTCAGGATCAACGGCCTGGACAACGGTACTTTCGACGTGGGCGTGCGTTTCCTGACCCGCGAGGAAAAGAACGCGCCGGGCGTCGACAATCTGGTCGAGAATGAATAACCGGCCGCGCATAGCTATCCTCGGTGACGGCGGATGGGGCACGGCCCTGGCACGGCTGCTTTGCGCGAAAGGCTGCCCCGTCAGCATGTGGGGCGCCTTCCCGGAGTATATATCGTACCTGCGCAGGAAGCGCGAGAATACAAGATTCCTGCCCGGGTTCCCGATGCCCGCGAAGCTCCTGCTGACAGCTGAGCTCGACGAAGCGCTTGCTGACGCCGATATAGTCGTCCTGGCGATACCTTCGGAATACCTGCGCGGCGTGCTCGGGAGGGTAAAGAAACTCGGGTACCCGCGTAAAGCCGTGTACGTAAGTGTCGTCAAGGGGATCGAGATATCCTCGCTCAAGAGGATGTCCGAGGTGATCTCCGATGAGCTTGGGGCCGTCCGCTGCGGCGTCCTTTCAGGCCCTACGATAGCGCGTGAGATCGCTGCGGGGATACCTGCGGCGGCGGTAGCGGCCTCCCGGAACGAGCACGTGCGCAAGCTCCTGCAGGACGTCTTTATCACCGACAGATTCCGCATCTACACCTGCGGGGATGTCATCGGCGTCGAACTGGGAGCAAGCCTCAAGAACGTGATCGCCATCGCCTGCGGAATATCCGACGGGCTGGGCTTCGGCACGAACACGAAGGCCGCGATCCTTTCTCGCGGACTGGCGGAAATAGCCCGGCTCGGGAAAGCGATGGGCGCCAGGGACAGGACCTTCAGCGGCATAAGCGGCCTGGGCGACCTGGTCACCACGTGCTTCAGCCCGTTCAGCAGGAACAGGTCGTTCGGCGAGCAGATAGGCAAAGGGAAAAGCCCTCAGGCTATCAGGAAGTCGATGAAGATGGTCGCAGAAGGCGTCCCCACCGCGAAATCAGCGTATCTTCTGGGGAAGAAGATGAAGGTGGAGCTGCCTATCACCGAGCAGGTGTATCAGGTGATTTACAACGGCACATCTCCGGTCAAAGCTGTGAGCAGCCTGATGACCAGGGAAAAGAAGGCCGAATAGATCTTTTATAGATTTTCGGGGCGTGGCTCAGTTTGGCTAGAGCGCTTGAATGGGGTTCAAGAGGTCGACAGTTCAAGTCTGTCCGCCCCGACCATATTTCTGCCGAAGGCAGAGAGCATCCCGAGCCTGCAGAGGCGAGGGAGACGAGGTACGCGATGTGCGATGACGAGAAGCGCAGGTCTATAAGGATCCGCAAACCTCTCGCGGTGCAGTTCTCCGTCGAAAGCCCGGACGGTCTCCACTGGGACGAGAGCCTTATCAGGGACATCTCGGAAAACGGGATGTGCCTGAACACCGGTACCTGCATGAAGGCGGGTGAGATCTGTGTCCTGCGCATACGCATGCCGCTTTTGCCGCAGTCTTTCCTCGAGCTCCGCGGCAGGGTGATCGACTCCGTCGCATCACGCGCCATATTCCTGACACG
>JBLMZF010000017.1:0-12894 GCA_050258655.1 Deltaproteobacteria bacterium
CGGACAAGATCATGATAGCCCGTCTCGTGCTGCCTCCCGGTGATTACGTCATCGAGTTCAACGCCAAAGACGGCGCGGGGCGCACCTTCCAGAGCCTCGCCCTCGGCAACGCCTTCCTCAAGCCCGGCGAGAAGAAATTCTTCCTCGTCCGTTCCCCGTATTAAATAGGGACAGAAACCATTTATCAACTCCCCGTTGAAAAATAGGGACAGAAACCATTTGTCAACAACACGTTGAAAAATGGTATCTGTCCCTATTTATTTAAGGTGTAGACTAAAAAAAGGAGGTGGGTCTGATCGATGATCCGTTCAAGATCAGCTTCAAATATATGGAAGAGGACGAGTATCTGAAGAATTTCATCAGCCGTAAGATAACGCGGCTGGAAAGGATCTATAACCGCATGATCACCGGCAGCGCGCACGTGGAGAAGAACGGGAGGCGCAACGAGACGGGAGGGGTCTTCACGGTGCGGCTGGAGATGTTCGTTCCGCCCCGCAAAGAGCTCATCGTCAAGAAGAAGGCGCGGATAAACTCGGTGTTCCCCAAGCTCACGCCGCTTATCACCGATGCCTTCGAGGCGGCGGAGAACGAACTGCAGAAAGAGAAGACCAGCAATAAAGGCAAGCACGCGGGCCATCGGGCGGGCATCACCCGGACAGCGGCAGGGTTCATACCCAGGGGGGAACCCGGGGGCACGTGAGGGTCCGAGTAGATGGACGGTGAAAAGGGCGGCCGTGACGGCCAGGGCCGGATACGCGAGACCGCCGATGAACGAAAGCTCCACCAGCAGACAGGCGTGGACCGCATCGTCGATTTCGGCCACAATGTCATGGGGTTCGCCATCACCCTGCTGGTCACCGGCATAACCGTCCAGCCCGGTATCCATGACCTGAAAGCCCATCTGTTCTCACTGTGGCCGCAGTTCATCGCGTATTTCCTCAGCTTCTACGTCATCGGGGATAACTGGATCGTCTACAGCCGCATCTTCAGCCACATAATCCGCTATGACGAGAAGCTCTACTGGCTGAACCTGCTTTTCCTGTTTTTCATCGCCTTCCTGCCTTTTCCCACCAGCCTGGTCAGCGATTATCCCGGGTACAAGATCCCGGTGCTTCTCTATTCGACAGTGATCATCTGTGTTATCTTCGCGCGTACTTTGCTGTGGTGGTATGCTTCCAAAGACCACCGGCTTGTCCACGAGACGCTTGACCCGGCCTTCATCCGCAAGACGCTTCTTAACGCTATCTTCCTGCTCTGCGGCTTCTTTGTGGTGGCGCTCATCGCTTTTTTCAGCGTTTCGGACGCGATCTCTCTCTGGGTCGTCCTCGGCGTTTTCTCGCTGCTTTCCCGTTTCAGGCTTTATAAAGCGGTGCATTGAGGGGTTAGCGAAAGTGCTTGTCTGGAAGGCGGGATTGTGATATCCTTACTTCGTTTGGTTGCATCGCTAAAGAAGGAGCTCGCCATGTTCCACAGATTCCTCCCGAAAGAGTTCAATTTCTTCGCCCTTTTCGACAAGCAGGTCGAGTGCGCCATCGACGCCGCCGGGCTTTTCAAGGAGCTTGTCTCCAAAGGTCCCCTTGACGCCTCCGCCCTCAAGCGGATGGAAGTCATCGAGCACAGGGGGGACGAGATCGCCCACCAGATCATCGAGCACCTCAACAAGACCTTCCTCACCCCGTTCGACCGCGAGGACATCCACGCGCTGACCAAGGAGCTTGACGATATCATCGACATGCTCAACACCATCGTCAGCAGGCTGCGCATCTACAAGGTACCGGCCGGAGACAAGAACATGATCGCTTTCGCGGGCATGATCCAGGAGTCGGTGCGCTCGGTCTCCAAGGCCGTGCACGGCCTCAGCTCCACCAAGGAGCGCAAGGTCATCGAGGACGCCTGCGTCGAGATCAACCGCCTCGAGAACGTCGGCGACGACACGAGGGACAAGGCGCTCGAGGAACTCTTCGAAAAGACCCACGACCCGATCACCGTCATCAAGCTCAAAGAGATCTACCAGGACGCCGAAACGGTCCTCGATATCTGCGAGGACGTCACCCACGTCATAAACGCCATACTCCTCAAACAGGCGTAATCGCATGACTCTCGCCATACTGCTGCTGATCATCCTGGCGCTTACGTTCGATTTCCTCAACGGTTTCCACGATTCCGCCAATTCCATCGCCACCGTAGTCTCCACCCGTGTCCTTTCCCCGCGGTATGCCATCGTCTGGGCCGCGTTCTTCAACTTCGTCGCCTTTTTCTTCTTCGGCCTGCACGTCGCTACCACGATCGGCAAGGGCATCATCGATATAACTATCGTCGATAAGGCGGTCATCTTCGGGACGCTGATGGGCGCCTGCGGCTGGAACATCATCACATGGTATTTCGGGCTTCCGACAAGTTCTTCCCACGCGCTGATCGGGGGGATGATCGGGGCCGGCCTGGTGAAGGCGGGTCCGGGATGCCTGGTCTGGTCCGGTATCCTCAAGACCGTTACCTTTATATTCGTCTCTCCGGTAGCGGGCTTCATACTCGGCCTGCTGATCGGCATCGCCGTCTACTGGACATTCAGGAAGAGCACGCCGCTCAAGGTCGACCACCTGTTCCGTAAGGGACAGCTTATCTCGGCGGCCTGTTACAGCATGGGCCACGGCGGCAACGACGCGCAGAAGACCATGGGCATCATCGCCAGCCTGCTTTTCAGCGCCGGGCTCCTCGGAAAGAACTTCCACGTGCCGTTCTGGGTCGTCATCGCCTGCTACTGCGCGATCGCCAGCGGCACTATGTTCGGCGGCTGGCGCATCGTCAAGACGATGGGACAGAAGGTCGCCAAGCTCCGGCCGGTCGACGGCTTCTGCGCGGAACTGGGCGCGGCCGTCATGCTGTTCGTCTCGACGTTCTTCGGTATACCCGTGAGCACCACGCACACCATCACCGGTTCTATCATGGGGATTGGTTCCCTCAAGCGCATGAGCGCGGTCCGCTGGGGTGTGGCCGGCACCATCGTTTGGGCGTGGATCATGACCATACCGTGTTCCGCGGTAATCTCCGCCGTGTCGTATTTCCTGGTGACGCGGGGCGGTTTCCTGCGGTAATCATCCTTCATGGCCAGAAAACTCCTGTTCCTGATCCTCGTTGTGGCCGGGCTCTGGTCCTTCACCCGTTCAGCCGGCCTCACCGAACAGCAGGCTCTTTCCGTAGCCGTCTTCTCCGCTTCAATAGGGGGGACGCTCCTTTTCTGGGATTTCCGCCTCACCTTCGCCTTCATCGGCACCTCGCTCCTGCTGCTGACCCGTACCATAGACATCGAGCACGTCGTCAGGTTCTCCTCGCTTGAGGTCATCCTCTTCCTCGTAGGGATGATGATCATGGTCGGCGTCCTGAAAGAGGATGGTTTCTTCGCCTGGATCACCCATCGCCTGCTCACTATCCGCAGGTTCACGGCGCTCAAGTTCGTGGTGCTGCTGTCGCTGGTCTCGGCTCTCCTGTCAGCGCTGGTCTCCGAGGTGGTCTCGATCATCTTCATCATCGCCATCATCCTTGAGATATGCGACCATTTCGAAACGGACCCGGTGCCTTTCGTCATCATCTCCGTCCTCGCTACTAATATAGGAAGCGCGGCCACAGTCCTCGGGAACCCGATCGGCATCCTCATCGCGATCCGGTCGGGCCTGACCTTCGAGGATTTCCTGGCCAAGGCCCTGCCGCTCTCTGTCGCGTGCCTGGTCGTCACTATCGTGCTGTGCGCGCTCTGGTACAGGAAAGAGCTGGCCCGGATGGACACGCGGATAAAGGGGAGGGGGACGTTCGAGCATCCTCCCGTGCAGTTCAAGGGTGAGCTCAAGACAAGTCTGGCGCTGTTCGTGCTGACGCTGGTGTTCATCTCGTTCCAGCGCCGCCTGGAGCTTCTCTGGGGTCTGGAGCCGAACACGATACTTCTGGTGGCGCCGCTTATCTCCAGCGGCATCGTGATGGCCTGGAAATGCGGGAGCGCCCGCCATTACGTGGAAAAAGACGTCGAATGGTGGACACTGCTTTTCTTCCTGCTCCTGTTCGCCCAGGCAGGGACGCTTGCCTACACCGGGGCCACCGAAGTGCTGGCGCGCAAGATACAGGTCCTTGCCGGAAGCAGCCAGGCCGCGCTGACCGGCATGATCCTGTGGATCGCCAGTATCGCCTCAGCCTTCCTGGACAATGTCGTGCTTGTCGCGGCGATGCTTCCCGTGGTCCAGGGTTTCAAGTCCCTCGGGACAAGCCTGCAGCCCCTCTACTGGGCGCTCCTGTTCGGCGGGTGCCTGGGAGGCAATATAACCCTGATCGGCTCGACCGCCAATATCGTCGCCCTCGGCATCCTGGAAAAACAAAAGGGCATCAAGATCACCTTCATGCGCTGGTTCGGTATCGGCCTTACCGTCGGCGTCATCACCACCTGCATCGTCTGGGCCGCGCTGGCCTTCATCCCCGCTTACCGCTGACAGTCACACCCCGCGCTGATTGGAAGTGCGCGGGTGTTCGACTCGTGTCGAAAACGTTTTCTTTCGCCCTCGTTATTCTCTTGACTTTCTATCCGCTTGAAGGGTATACTTTACCCGGTTAATAGTTAAGGTCGTTAACTATTCTGGGAGAGCAGATGGAGATCGACAGGTTCGTCAACAGGCTGATGGAAATGTTCCCTCTCATCATGAGGGATATGACCAGCCATGAGACCCATGATCTGGCGACAGGTAAGATCACTCTGCCGCAGTTCCGCGCCATCCAGTACCTGGCTGACTGCGACCCGTGCAAGATGTCCGGGCTGGCCGGGTATTTAAGGATAACACCGGCGGCGGCTACCGGTCTGATCGACAGGCTTATCGCCCAGGGGCTGGTTACCCGCAGGCAGGACGCGGATGACCGCAGGATCGTCTGGATCGGCCTCACGGCCAAGGGAAAGACGACCGTCAACAGCATCAGCAAACAGAGAAAAGAAGGGCTCAAGGGGATCTTCGGGAAGCTGTCGGCCGCAGAACGGGCGCAGTACCTGAGCCTGATGGAAAAGATCATCACATCGCGAAGTGACCCCCGCTTACGCGGTTAAGTTGCGCAGGTTAAGCTTGCGCAATCGGGATTGCGTAGGTTGGACCTGCGCAAGCGGGGATGGGGAAAGGGCTATGAAGCGATTCCTTATATCAGCTATGCTGCTTGTTCTGCCCGCGGCGGCGTTCTGCGCTGACCAGCCGGTGCCGCAGAAACCGCTGACACTGACCGAATGCTATAAGCTGGCGCTCAGACAGAGCGAGATCATCGCCGTGGATTCCGAGCGTATCCGTGAGGCGGAGGGACGTTTCCTTCAGGCTTTGGGCACGGTCCTGCCGCACGTTTCATTCTCCCACCTTCAGCAGCGGGAGCAGCTGGCAACCAATTCCACCCCGCGCAACTCTTACGAGCAGAAATTCGTCTTCACACAGAACCTTTTTCAGGGCTTTAAGGAATTCGCCGGCATCGCCGGAGGCCATTACGAGAAGAAACAGCGCCAGCAGGAACTCCTGCGGGCCAAACAGCTCCTTTTTACCGATGTTTCCGACGCGTTCTACCTGCTGATGGAGACGAGGGAGGACCGCCGCACTCTCGAAACCATAGAGAGGGCGTTCATCGACCGTGTCCAGGAGCTTAAGAGCCGCGAACAGCTGGGCAAGTCGCGCCGCAGCGAGGTGGTCAGCACCGAGACCCAGCTCTACAGCACCGAGGATCAGATCCAGCAGCTCAAGAGCCAGGAAGAGATCGCCAGGGAGCTGCTTGAATTCCTTATAGGAAGGCCTGTGGGCGAGATAACCGACAGCGATGTGGTCATAGCGCTGAGGCCCGAACCGGCATATACCGCCAGGGCGGCTTCCCGCGCCGATGTCCTTGCCCAGCAGCTTGCCTGGAAGACCGCGAAAGAGGGTGCCACCGTTGCCCGAAGCAATTTTCTGCCGACAGTCACCGCCGAGGGAGATTATTTCACGCACCGCCAGCCTTCGGCCCGCGGCAGCGGCGACTGGCAGGCGTTTATCTCGGTGAATATCCCGCTTTTCGAGGGCACGACCAATTTCGGCCAGGTCAAAGAGGCCAACGCCATCGCCAAAGAGAACGAGCTCCTGTATAAGAGGGCGGGCCGCGTCGCCGAGCAGGACATCCACAACGCCTACGTCAACACCAGTGCCTCGTTCCTGAGGACCAGGATACTGGAAAAGGCGCTCAAGTCCGCCGAGCTCAACTACGATCTCCAGAGCAGGGATTACAAGCTTAACGTGGTCAACAACCTCGACGTTCTCACCGCTCTCCAGGATCTTGAGAACGCGCGCAGGAACTACACAAGAGTCTCCTATGAGAGCAGGCGCTTCTACTGGCAGCTGCAGACGGCGGCAGGGGAGATCAATCCTGATACCATAAGATGACACTTTCAGACCTTTCCATAAAAAATCACGTCTTCGCCTGGATGCTCATGATCGGCATCCTCGTCTTCGGCTGGATCGGCTTCTCGCAGATGGGCGTCAGCCAGCTGCCCGACGTCGATTTCCCCGTGGTCACGGTCAGCATCACCTGGCAGGGCGCCGCGCCCGAGGTCATGGAGACCGATGTCACCGATATCGTCGAGGACGCGGTCATGAGCGTGGAAGGTATCAGGGAAGTCACCTCTACCTCTTCGCGGGGCAGGGCGCAGATCGCCATCGAGTTCAACCTTAACCGTGATATAGACGTCGCCCTGCAGGAAGTCCAGACCAAGATCTCGCAGGCCCAGCGCAACCTGCCCACCGACATAGACCCTCCCGTCGTCACCAAGACCAACCCTGAAGACCAGCCGATCATGTTTCTGGCGGTCTACGGCGACAAGACGGAGAGGGAACTCAGCCATTATGTCAGCGATACGCTCAAGGACCAGTTGACCACCGTCGCGGGAGTGGGACAGATCGGGATGCAAGGGTACAAGGACCCGAACTTGAGGGTGTGGCTCGATTCCAAGAAGATGAAGGAGCGCGAGGTGACCGTCGAAGACGTCCTGGCGGCCATCAATTCGCAGCATGCCGACCAGCCCGCCGGATTCATCGACAGCGGCCCGAAAGAGATCAATCTCCGCGTGTACGGCGAAGCCGGATCGCCCGACGAGTTCCAGCATATCGTCATCCCCCAGCGTGTCCGCGGGGGACCGGTGTGGAACAACCTTCGCATCGGGGATGTCGGCAGGGTGGAGGACGGGATCGAGGATATCCGCCGTATCGCCCGCGCCTCCGGTCAGAACTCCATCGGCCTGGGTATCATCAAGCAGCGCGGCACAAATGCCGTATCCGTCGCCAAGGGCGTGTACAAGAGGCTGGCGGAGATACAGAAAACGCTTCCCGAGGGCATCCACGCCAAGGTCGTCTTCGACACCACCGAGTTCATCAAGCAGTCGGTCGACGAGCTCAAGAAAAGCCTTATCCTTTCCGTCATCCTCACTTCCATCGTCTGTTACTTCTTCCTGGGTTCATGGACAGCCACGATAAACGTGCTTTTGGCCATCCCCACGTCGCTGATGGGCGCGTTCCTGGTCCTGTTCTTCATGGGATTCACCATCAACACCTTCACCATGCTTGGCCTTTCGCTGGTCATCGGTATCGTCGTCGACGACGCGATCATGGTGCTGGAGAATATCGCCCGGTACCAGGAACAGGGCAAGGACAAGGTTGAGGCGGCGCTGATCGGCGCGCGCGAGATCACCTTTGCCGCCCTGGCCGCGTCCCTGGCCATCCTCGCCATCTTCGTGCCCGTCATCTTCATGCAGGGCATCGTCGGCAAATATTTCTTCCAGTTCGGCATCACCATCTCGGTGGCGGTGCTTTTCTCGCTCCTGGAAGCGCTGACCATCGCGCCGATGCGCTGCTCGCAGTTCCTTGACGTCGGCCATACCACAAAGCTGGGTAAGGCGGTCGAGCATTTCCTGCACGGGGTCACCGAGGGATATCGCAAGACGCTTTCGGCGGTCCTGGACAGCCGTAAGCTCGTCCTGGTCCTCGCCGTGGCCATCTTCGTCGGTTCCATGGGGCTGACCGGCCTCCTCAAGAAGGAATTTGTGCCGTCGCAGGATATGGGGCGTTTCCTGGTCAGGATCTTCCTGCCGCTCGGTTCTTCGCTCGAAAAAACCAACGGCGTGTTCAAACAGGCGGAATCGTACCTTTTGTCATGCCCTGAAGTGAAGGAGATATTCGGGGCGATCGGAGGCGGCGGCTCGGTCAACACCGGGATGATCTTCATCACGCTTAAAGAGAAAAAGGACCGGCCCATAGTGAACGGCCACCACGAGACTCAGCAGGAATTCATGCAGGTCCTGCGCAAGAAGCTCAATGCCATCCCCGGGGTCGAGCGCGCGGGTATCCAGGATTTCTCGCAGGCCGGTTTCTCGACGGGACGCGGGTTCCCCATCGAGTTCACCGTGCGCGGGCCTGACTGGGACAAGCTGGGATCCCTGAGCCTTGAGATGGTCAAGCAGATGAAGGCTTCCGGAGTGATGACCGATGTCGATACGGACTACCTGCTCGGCATGCCCGAGCTGCAGATACATCCCGACCGTGAGAAGGCCTCCCAGCGCGGGGTGAGCATCATCTCCATCGCCGATACCATCAACGCCATGGTCGGCGGCATCCGTAACGGAAAGTTCACCAACAACGGTAAACGGTACGATGTGCGCGTGAGCCTGGCCGATGTGGACCGCTCGAATATAGAGGATGTCAATAAGCTGTGGGTGCGTAATCAGTTCGGCGAGGTTGTCCCGCTTTCCGAGGTCACCACTTCGGAGGTCAAACCGACGCTCGCCTCGGTCACCAGAAAGAACCGCGAGCGCGCGGTCACCATCTACGCCAACCCCGCGCCCGGCCATACGCAGCAGGAAGCGCTGACGAAATTGGATACTCTCGCCAAGAAGGTTTTGCCGGACGGGTACCGGATCGTTCTTTCCGGCGGTTCGCAGGCGTTCAAGGAATCGAATCAGAGCCTTATCTTCGCGCTCGTCCTGGGTATCTTCGTGGCGTACATGGTGCTTGCGTCCCAGTTCAACTCCTTCATGCACCCGTTCACCGTGCTTCTGGCGCTGCCGTTCTCAGTGACCGGCGCGTTCATCGCGCTGTGGCTGTGCGGCGTGTCGCTTAACCTCTACTCCATGATCGGGTTGATCCTGCTCATGGGTATCGTCAAAAAGAACTCCATCCTCCTGGTCGACTTCACCAACGTCCGCCGTCAGCAGGGGAAGGGGGTCCGCGAAGCGCTGCTGGAGGCCTGCCCCATCCGTCTGCGTCCCATCCTGATGACCTCAGTGGCTACCGTCGCCGCCGCCGTCCCCATCGCACTGGCTACCGGCTCCGGTTCGGAGACCATGCGTCCTATGGCGCTTACGATCATCGGCGGCGTCACCGTCTCAACCCTGCTCACGCTCTTTGTCGTTCCCTGCGCCTACTACGTCGCCAGCCGCTTCGAGAAACACCGCCAATAACGGGGACGTTCCCAAAAGGGACACCCTTGCGTTCTTTAACTATTTGTAATTTCTGCAGTTACTAAAGTCGCCTTTTCTTTATCAACATCCCCGATCCTATTTACTATTCTTACTTTTCTAATTCTCTTAACTTCAATGGTTTCTAATCAGGAGGGGTGTCCCTTTTGGGAACGTCCCCGTATTTAAAGTAGAACTTCATCAGACGAAAGTGTTCTTTGACGCTGTTCAATCCGCCTTCTCCATGGAAACATAGAAGAAGGAGAAGGAGGTTGAATGTGAATGGCACGCTACGAATACAAGCACGGCGAATTGCACGCTAAAAGCCGCAAGCAGGCGATAGCGATCGGTCTTTCCGAAGCGAGAGAAAAAGGAGAGAAGGTTCCGCCAAAGAAGAAAAGATGAGCCTCAGGCAGAATCTCGGACGACGTTTCAAGCAGCTCATGAAAAGCAATACCTCGCCCCGGGAGATCGCTTTGGGCGTGGCGATAGGCGTTTTCATCGGCATCACACCGTTGTACGGCTTCCATACCCTCATGGTGATCTGCGCGGCCTTTCTTGTGCCCTGGGCCAACAAGATCGCCATATTCCTCGGGACCAGCATCAACACGACGCTCACCTTCCCGTTCATCACCTGGTCCGGCTACAACATCGGCAGGAAGGTCCTGGGAGGGTATCCTTCGCTTACGGTCGAAACGTTCAAGCAGTTCAGCTACGGTGGACTGCTGCACCTTTATATCCCTCTCCTGATAGGCAGCATCATCCTTGGCCTGGTACTGGGCCTGATAGCGTACGCGGTGACAATCATAGTGATCAAGATGAAAAGGAAAGAAACTCTGAGCCTCAAGACCCTCTGTGCGGCGGCGGTCATCGTCCTCCTGCCTGTTTTCTGCCGCGCCGAGCAGCCTGTCTCGGCGCTCGGCCCGGACGTCCCTCTTGAATCCATCACCTACGCGATCTCGCCGGTCGGCTGGTCGGAATACCGGGATGAGGGACTGGTCACGTTCGAGGGTGCCCAGGTGAACCTGGTCACGCTGTTTACCAAGGTCGCCGGGTTCTCGGACCGTGAGAAGATCTATTCCAACCCGTACAGCCATCTCCCTGTAAGGGTGGAGAGGGAAGTGAACTTCCTGTTCAGGAAAGAGCGTATCATCGAACAGTATGACCCGATCGCCCATTCCCTGATCATCACCAAGTTCATCGGCGGCAGGAAGGTCAAGACGTACGAGTATCAGGGGGACGGCGCCTTCCACAACGCGGTCACGCTCCCATTCTACCTGCGTTCGGTCCCCGGGCTCTTTATCGGCTGGAACTTCAAGGTGCGCATCCCTCAGGAGTTCGACGTCACGCTGGTCTCGATCGATGACATCAAGGTCCCCGCCGGCCAGTTCAAGGCGTATCATTTCGTCAGTAACCCCGACAAGTTCCATATCTGGATAAGCGCGGATCCTGACCGGACCCCCCTGAAGATAACGGGGTTGGGAGGCCGTTCGTTCGTGATGAAAAAACGGCAGGAGAAAGGATAATATGGACAATCTGTCCCTGAGATTCGGTCTGTCAGGAGCGCGCGTCCTTGTCTGGGCCCTGTTGTTCATCGGCATACCGATGGTCAACCGCGCCACGCCCGTCCGTTCGTACAATGTAGAGAGCATGATACTGAACCAGTACCGTTACCTTTTTTCCGGACCGCTTTCGCTGGCGCCGGTCCAGATGAGCCTGAACCCCGATACCGTTTCCCGCGTGGCTTCCGTGACGCCGCCGATCCTTCCCGAAGCGAGCCTGCGGACATTTGAGCGCTACATGAGCCATCCGGGTTCCTATATCGCCAAGGCGGTCAGGCCGCCAGAGACCGCGGTCTCCCTTCCGAGCGAGGTCAACTACGGCGATTTTGACGATATCTTCAACCGGTCCAAACCCGATGAAAAGACGCTGCTGCGCGCCGCCTGGGCGCAGGCATTCGGTTTCGACGTCTGGTATCCCTATTACAAGGCGCAGGAGGTCGAATCCTGGGTCAAAGAGCGTTTCCGTGTACGCGTCTTCAAGCTCAAGGGCGAGCCTGAGTTCACCCGCAACTCCATCGCCTTCAACTTCAACGCCAAGTTCTAAAACGGGGACGTGTTAAAAGGGGACGTTCCCAAAAGGGACACCTCTTCGTTATCGAAGCCGTTAATCCACCTCTTCAGTGTTGACAATTCCTGCCATTATTTTATAATCGAAATAACTCAATAAACTTGATAATCCGTTAAATGTGAGGGAAACGCATGGCAGACGTCTATATGACCAGAGAAGGTTACGAAAAACTGCGCAATGAGCTGGAGTTCCTGAAGACCACGCGCCGCAGGGAGATCACCAAGGCGATCGCCGAGGCACGCGCTCACGGCGACCTTTCGGAGAACGCCGAGTACGACGCCGCCAAGGACGCCCAGGGGCATAACGAGAAGCGCATCGCCGAGCTCGAAGAGACGCTCAGCCGCGCCCGCCTGCTCGAAAACGAGAACATCCCGACGGACCAGGTGCTCATCGGGGCTACGGTCAAGCTCAAGGATATGGACACCGACGAGGAGATGACCTACACCTTCGTGACCGAGGAAGAATCCGATTTCGCCAACAACAAGATCTCCATCTCATCGCCCATAGGCACCGGGCTGCTCGGCCATAAGGAGAACGAGGTGGTCGAGGTCAAAGTCCCCGCCGGCGTCCTGCGCTTCAAGATAATCAAGATCTCGCGGTAATGTTTAAGAGAGCATTCATAACGGTCGTGATGGCAGTCTGGCTGGCCCTGCTCTGGGTCCCGGCGGCCCTCGCGGCCGTTGTCGTTTACGGCGACAGCCGCACCGACCAGGCCGCGCACAGGAAAGTGGTGGAGGGGATCCTGAAGGTCAGCCCTGCGGCCGTTTTTCATACCGGCGACTTCGTCAACGACGGCAGGAGGCCGGCCGACTGGGTAGAGCCGGTGAAGATCATCGACCTCCTGCGCGCGCGCGCCGAATTCTTCGCCGCCTTAGGCAACCACGAGGAGGAGTCGCCGCTTTTTTTCAAGTATTTCCCGTCACCCGGCCGCCGCTGGTATTCGGTGGACAGGGAGGGGACACACTTCATCGTGCTCGATTCCTGTGCGCCGCTTAAAGCAGGCACCGAGCAGTTCGCCTGGCTGAAAAAGGACCTGGCCGAAAGCCGCGGCAAACAGCCTTCCACCGCGGTATTGTTCCATCATCCGCTGTTCAGCTCCGGTCCGCATCGCGAAGACGAGATGGGGCTGCGCAAGGACCTGGTGCCGCTTTTCAGGGAATACGGTGTGGACATCGTCATCGCCGGCCACGAACATCATTACGAGCGGCTCACGGATGGCAGCATCTATTACATCGTCACCGCCGGCGGCGGCGCCCCGCTCTACGACGTCAGGAAATCTGAACCCCGTT
>JBLMZF010000018.1:0-19143 GCA_050258655.1 Deltaproteobacteria bacterium
TCATCCGGAAACTCGAAGCCGCCCGCTTTTCCTACGCGCTGGGCGTTCTCCTTAAAAGCGGCATCCCGATCCTTGAGGGGCTGGGAGTGGCCCGTCTCAATGTCGCGAACCGGCGCATGAGGACGATGCTCGGCGCTTTTCCCGAGAAGGTCCGTAAGGGACAGAGCCTGAGCAACTGCCTTAACGGCGAGAAAAAGCTTTTCCCTGAGATGCTGTACAGGATGGCGGCAGTGGGGGAGGAGAGCGGAGAACTTGCCGACATGCTCCTGAGAGCGGCGGTCGTTTTCGAAAACGATGTGAACAGGAGCCTTAAACAGGTCGTTTCCCTCCTGGAGCCCTGCCTGGTATTGTTCCTGGGCGGTTTCATGATCCTGATCGTGTTTTCCATCCTCCTGCCGATATTCCAGCTCGATTTCTTCCCCAAATAGGTCCTCCACCGGCATGTTTCTGCGCGTAAACATGCCCCGTCCCGTCTTGTCCCCTTTTGTAAACAGATGAGTCCTTTCCTCTTATTGGCCGGGCTGGCACGGATAATGCTGATACACAGGCGAAAGGAAAAATCGAAGGTCAAAGATGCATCGCTTTCTGACCATTGTAGCCTGTGTTGTCCTGTTCGCACATTGTGAGGCCAGCGCCCTGAACCTGAATACGCAGATACAGGATTATAAGCACGACGATCAGTTGATAAGCGGCATCAGCGGTACGGACAGGGAACCATTTTCATCGAGCGCTCCCGAACCGAACACCCTGATACTGCTCTTCGGCGGTTTTACGGGTGTCATCGTGCGTTTCATGAGGAAGAGCTTCGAAGAGCTCAAACGCCTTTTCGATATCGTCCTCTCGGTCGTGGGGCTGACCGTATCGCTGCCCATCCTTCTGTACGCGATGTTCATGATCAAGTTCGATTCGCCGGGGCCCGTCATCTACAGGCAGCGCAGGGTCGGCAAGGACGCACGGGTGTTCGATATATTCAAGCTCCGCACGATGCAGAACGACGCCGAGAAGGGATCGGGGCCGGTGTGGGCCAGGAAGAACGACCCCCGCGTGACCCAGGTGGGGAGGGTGCTCAGGAAACTGCGTATAGACGAGATCCCCCAGTTGTTCAACGTCCTCAAGGGCGACATGAGCATCATCGGGCCGAGGCCGGAAAGGCCGGAGATAGTCGAACGGCTCAAGAAGATAGTACGGGAGTACGAGGACCGCCTCAAGGTCAAGCCCGGCATCACGGGGATGGCCCAGGTACTCCACAAGTACGATGAAACGCTTGATGACGTAAAGACCAAGGTCAAGTTCGACCAGCAGTATATGCAGTCAATGTCGCTTTCCACCGACTTTAAGATACTTGCGCGGACATTCCTTGTGGTGGCTACCGGCAAGGGGGCGCGGTAAGGCTTTTTTAAAGATTATTTAATAACACCTTTACAAGGTCTTTTTCAACACTGTATAATAATTACATAGGCCGCACAATGGCAGGTAACGGCAGAATAAGGGCTCGGCGCTTTTCGCTGCCCCAGGCGTACAGGTTCGCGCCTGCGGCGCTGCGCAGGCAGCCAAGGATCATCGTCCCGTTCTCCATCTTCGTCTTCGCAGAGCTCCTCTGCCTGTCGCTGCTGTATCTTGCCCCGCGGCCTCCTTTGAGCGCGATACTCGCCCCCCCGATACGCGCCTTCTGGGGGGACATGTATCTGCATTATCCGAACAATTTCCTTCTTCTTCCGCAGCTTGCCTCGTGGTCGCGGACCGTGCTCTATGTGGTCATAGGGTCGTTCCTGAACGGGATGGCCGTCCTCATGGTGGGCAGGGTCTACGCGGGCGTGCGCGAGCATGAAGGCGTAGCGGCAAGCACGCTGCGCAGGTACGGGGCGCTTTTCGGCGTCTCTCTGCTGCTCACGGCGCTTTATGTCGGCCTCGTAAAGCTCTCCAACGGTTACCTTTCATCATACTTCCTGGTTCACGAAAGGCTCCTGCTCCTGCCGCCCGGCATATGGATGGGGCCTGTCGTCTTCGTGTTCGACCTGCTGCTGGGGATCATCACGCAGTCGCTTTTTGTCTACGCCGCTCCCGGCATCATGCTTGAAGACCGGAGCTTCTTTTCATCCATAACCAGGTCGTTCGCGCTTTTCGCGCAGTGGCCGCTCGTGTCCATCATGCTTGTAGCGGTCCCGGTAGCGCTCTACGTCCCGTTGATGGTGCTGCAGTACAAGACGCCGTTCTTCGTGCAGAACAATCCCGAATCGGTCCTGCTGATCGCCGCGGCCGGTTCACTGGTCAATTCACTGATCGTCGACCTCCTCGTGACCGTTTCCGTGACCTACTTTTATCTTAAGGTGAACGATTGAAAAGCGCCATCCTGGCCATCGCCTGCGCGGCCGCGCTCTTTTCGGGCTGTTCCTCGCGCGACCAGTATTCAACGGAGAAAGCCTACTGGAGGCTGAGCAGGCAGCTCGACCGTATCTCGAAGAACTCCTCCGCGGTCCCGGAGTACGAGGTGGAAAGCGTCATCCGCCAGTTTGACGTGTTCATAAAGGCGCATAAGGACAGCCCTCTGGCCGTCGAGAGCCAGTTCCTGATAGCCAGGGTGTATATCGGCAGGGGGGAGCTCGAAAAAGCGCGCGGCCATCTGCAGAAGGTCTTTGACGCATATTCCCTGACCGAGGTGAAGGCGGAGTCGCTGTTCCTTACCGGGACCACCTACGAGGATACCGATTGGGACAAGGCGCGTTCGTATTACGCCCGGGTAGTCAGCGAATACCCCCGGACGCGGAGAGGGTTGGGGACACCGCTCTATATAGCCGAGTGTTACCGCAAGCGTTTCGAACCGGAGAAGATGCTGGCCGCTTATGATGAGGCGGTACGACGCTATCTCTCGTTCGCCGACTCCTATCCAGGGACATCGCTGGCGTTCGAGTCGTGCCTGCTGGCTTCGAGCTGTTACGGGGGGCTGAAAGACTGGCGCAGCTCGGTCAAGATGCTGGAAAGGGTCCTGGTCGAGTTCAAGGACAGGGTGGCCATGGACTCGATACTGATGAACATCGCCCTGATCTACCGTAATCAGCTCAAGGATACGGGCAGGATGAAGGAAGCGCTTGCCCGGCTGGTCCAGGAATATCCCCGCAGCCCGCTGGCGAACACGGCGAGGTTCCTGATGGCGCAGAATAAATGAGATGCGAGACCGTGGAAATGAAGGCTTTTCTTACCAGCTCGCTCAAGGAGATGATGGCGATCGCCAGGGCGTCCAAGGCATCGCTTTTCCTTTATCATCCGGCGCAGGACGAGCTTGAGCTCGCCGCGTTCTTCGCGCCTTCGCATATTCCGGTAGAAGCCTGCCGACGCAGACCGGGGGAGGGGGTGGCGGCGAAAGTCTTCCAGGGAAAGGTGCCTGTCCTGGTCACTGATATCCGTGCTGATCCCCGTTTCAGCCCCAACGGCTACGGCCATTACCGGACGCCTTCGTTCATCTCGATCCCGCTGATGGGGCCGAGGGAGAGACCTTTAGGTGTCATCAGCTTTTCCGATAAGAAGGATGACGGCACATTCACCGCGCAGGACCTGGAGTTCGTTTCGACGGTCGCAGTCTACGCCTGCATCATCGCGGCCAATATGACAGTAGCCCAGAACCTGATGAGGGAGAAGGAAAGCCTGGATGAGAAGAAGGAACTGCTTGAGAAATACGCGTCAGTCGGTAAGCTTGCCGCCGGCGTCGTCCACGAGATCAATAACCCTCTCGACGGAATAATCAGGTTCACGAACATGCTCCTGAACAGGCAGGAGGCGGAATCCCTGCCGAAGGATTACCTGCTTGAGATAAAAAGCGGGCTCAGCAAGATCGAGAATGTGACCAGGTCTCTCCTTCAGTTCTCGCACCATGTAGCGCCGAAGAACATGCTGATCAGGAATTACGTCGACCTTGAGAAGGCGTTGGACGAGGCGCTTATCGCCTGCGAGGCCAGGCTGCGCGCCGATATAACGGTCAGCAGGCAGATAGAGGTCCGCACGCGTCTGCTGGATATGGGTCTTTCGCAGGTATTCGTCAACGTCATACAGAACGCTTTCGACGCGATGCCCTCAGGCGGTGTGCTGGACATCCGCGCCCAGGAGACGGATGGAGGTGTGCGGATAATCTTCACGGATACGGGGCCGGGGATAGCGAGCGAGTACAGGGAGAGGATATTCGATCCATTCTACACGGACAAGAACACCTATCAGCGTCCGGGGCTGGGGCTGTCCAAGTGCCGGGAGATCGTAGAGAGGTATAACGGAGTGATAAAGGCGGAGGGTGAACCGGGTAAAGGCGGCATCTTCACGGTCGTGCTCCCGTCCCGGTTCCTCGAAGGGCATGAATAGACAGAAGACAAGGATAGTAGTTGCTGACGACGAGCCGCTGATCAGGCATTCGCTGAGCGAGCTTTTCTCGCTGGAGGGTTTCGCGGTGAGGACGGCCGAAAGCGGAGAGGAGGCCCTTGCCCTGCTCAAGGAGGCTCCGGCGGACATCGTCATAACCGACATGAAGATGGGGGGGATGGACGGCATCGAGCTGCTGCGCAGGATAAAGAAGGAGCGTCCGGAGACATACGTGATCATGGTCACGGGGTACGGGAGCATAGAGAACGCGGTGGAGGCGATGCAGGAAGGGGCCTATGATTACGTGACCAAGCCGCTGCTTGACGAAGAACTGTGCATGATCATCGGCCGTATCATGGACCGCAAGAGACTGCTTGCGGAGAACGACCGGCTCAAACAGCAGCTGTTGCTCAGGCAGAGGGACCGTTTCCTGGATATCGTCGGCAGGGACGATAAGATGCAGAAGATATATTCGCTGATAGAAGCGATCTCATCGACCCGTTCCACTGTCCTTGTAAGAGGGGAGAGCGGCACCGGCAAGCATATGATCGCCCATGCGATCCATATGTGCAACGAGAACGAACGCAGCAAGCCGTTCGTCGAGGTCAGCTGCGGCGCCTTGAGCGAGACACTGCTCGAAAGCGAGCTGTTCGGCCATGTGAAGGGAGCCTTTACCGGCGCCATCAGGGATAAAAAAGGCCGTTTTGAGCTTGCCGACGGCGGGACGATATTCCTGGATGAGATCGACGCATTTTCTCCCGGCCTCCAGGTGAAGCTCCTCCGTGTGCTTCAGGAGGGGGAGCTGGAGCGAGTCGGCGAGTCGACGACGATCAAGGTGGATGTCCGGGTGATCGCCGCTTCCAATCAGGACCTGCAGGAGCTGATAAGCCAGGGGAAGTTCCGCAAGGACCTGTATTACCGGCTCAATATAATCACTATCGAACTGCCGCCCTTGAGGGAACGCAAGGGAGATATACCTCTGCTGATCCAGGGATTTGTCGAAAAGCACTCGCGCCGGGCCGGCAAGAGCGTGAACGGCATCAGCGATGACGCGGTTTCTCTTCTGATGGCATATAACTGGCCGGGCAATATCCGGGAGCTTGAGAACGTGATCGAGCGCGCGGTTGTCCTGACAGGAGGCAAGGTCATCGGGACCGACGACCTCCCCGAGTTCTTCGCCAGCAAGGCCGGTATCGTTGCGCAGGAAAGCACAGCTCCATCGCTCAAGGAAGCGCTCAGGACCCCGGAAAAGGACATCATCCTCAAGGCGCTGGATTCAGTCGACTGGAACAGGAACAATGCCTCCCGGGTACTGGGCATCAACCGCACCACGCTCTACAAGAAAATGGTCCGTTACGGGCTGCTCAAGAATTCCCGTCTTCCTTCCCGGGCCCTGCCGCCCGAAGAACAACGTCAGGAAATCATGGAATAAGGGTCTTGTCCTGCTGTTCCCCACTAAGATAGAGTGTATCTATGGGGAATTTTTTTGTTTCCGCGGCGCTGTTCCTGTTATCCTTCTGCGTGAGGTTTGCCCTCATCGGGAAAGGGGCGTATCACTATGATGTCGCTGAGCTTATTCTTGCAGTTCAGCGGTCCATCGACGGACAGGGTATGCAGTATATGCACGGTGCGGGATATCCGCTGCATGTGCTTATCGCTTCGCTGTTCATCCGCGTCTTTCAGCCGCCTGTCTTCGCCGTCAATTTCATGGCGGTCCTTGCCGGGTCTCTCTCGGTTCCGCTTTTGTTTGAAGCGGTAAGGAAGCTCATCGACTCCCGCACGGCACTGTTCTCCGCGCTGCTTTTCTCCGTTTTTCCCGCCTTTCTCTCAGCAAGTGTCTACGGGATAAACAACAGCGTTTCAGTCCTTTTCGCGCTGGCATCGTTCGTGTTCATGATCGATGCGGTATCGTCAGGGAAAAGGTCGCTGTTCCTTGTGTCCGGCATCCTCTTCGGATGCTGCGTGAGCGTGAGGCTTCCCGACGCGCTTTTCATCCTGCCGCTGTCAGCGCTTGTTTTCCTCTATAAAAAGACTTATGCCCGTGCGGATATATCGTTCTTCCTGGTCCCGTGGATACTCATCCCTGCGGCCTGTTACGCTCCGCTGATGGCGCACGGGGGGGTGGGAAGTATCCTGGATGCGTTGACCAGCCAGACGCAGGGGAAGTTCGGCGGGATAGTATCGCCGGTCTTCGGTCTGTCGCTGGGCTGGCTCAACGACATGCTTACAGTACCCGGGATCGCGCTGGCAGGCGCGGGCGCCTGGTTGTTGTACAGGAACAGGCTGTTCCCGGTATTACTGATATGGTTTCTGGTGTTTTTCCTTTATTACGGCAATGTGCTGACGGTCGAGCCGCGCATGCTGATAATGGCAGGCATCCCGGCTCTGGTCTTAGCCGGATATTCCCTCGCGCGGCTTTATCAGCCGCACAGGCTTACTGCTGTCGTTTTGGCGGTATTGACGGGAACGTTCATGCTCGCGCCGCTTCTTCCGGTCCTGTGGTTCCGGCATCAGCATGCCCAGATCCAGGAATATTTCACCTGGCTGGCTTCCGAAACGGAACCGGGGTCCGCGGTGATCGCTACCGACAACGGCATATTCCTTGAGCTCTATGCCCGGGGACGTGTCCATCTGTCGCATCCGGATACCTGCGACAGGCAGAGGATGCTGGATTTTTTCAGCAGAGAGGTCGATCCGAGGTTAGATGCTGGTATTCCCGTTTACCTGATCAGCTCAGCGTTCCAGTATGACGGATGTGATATGTTCCGGAAGACACTCGAAGAAAGGTATGAGCTTGTCTTTAAGGGGAGCCATCAGAACGAAGACTGGCATCATCACTGTCTTACAGCGGGTGTCTATGATGATCCTCTGGTAAAGATCGAATCGAAAGGGGGAGATATAAATGGAGATCGCAGTTCTGGGGGCGGGACCTGCCGGGCTGACAGCGGCATGGGAGCTGCTGGAGCGCGGGAAAGCGGACCCACCGCGGATAACGGTCATTGAGGAGACTGATGAAGTCGGCGGTATTGCGGTCACAAAAAGGTATAAAGATTACAGGTTCGACATAGGCGGCCACCGTTTTTTCACCAAGAACGCCGCCATCCGCTCGCTCTGGAAGGATGTCCTGAAGCAGGATTTCATCACCTGCAGCCGCCTGTCCCGTATTTTCTACAAGGATAAACTGTTCCACTACCCCCTCAAGCCGATGGATATGCTTTCTACGCTTACGCTGTCCGAATGTTTCACCTTCGGCCTCAGTTACGCCGCGGCCCGCCTTCTGCCCAGGCCGGCAAGGTCGTTCGAGGATTGGGTGCGCAATCAGTTCGGACGCCGGCTCTATGAGACTTTTTTCAAGAGCTACACTGAAAAGGTCTGGGGCATGCCCTGCGACCGCATAAGCGCGGATTGGGCGGCCCAAAGGATAAAAGGGGTTTCGCTTTTCTCGGCCATCAGGAGCGCCTTCCGTAAGAGCGGAGGACAGGTGAAAAGCCTGATCGAAAGCTTTGAATACCCGGTCCTCGGGCCGGGGATGCTCTGGGAACGGATGCGGGATATACTTAAGGGCAGGGGGGTGAGGTTCCTGATGGAGCGCAAGGCGGTGAAACTGTTCCATGACGGAAAGGATATTAAAGCTGTCCGGCTGGCATCGCGGAGCGGAAGAGAGGAGAACGTTGAGGCAGACTCTTTTCTCTCGAGTATCCCCCTTAGAGAGCTGGTGCATTCATTGGAACCGGCCGCAGACCGGGGCGCGGCAGAGGCCGCGGAAAGACTTACATACCGCGATTTCCTGATCGTCGCCCTTGTCCTTGACAGGGAGCAGGTATTCCCGGACAACTGGATATACGTGCAGGTCCCGGATGTGGCGGTGGGCCGGATACAGAATTTCAAGAACTGGAGCAGGGCGATGGTGCCGGACCAGGGGAAGACGTGCCTGGGGATGGAGTTTTTCTGCTTTGAGGGAGACAGGTTGTGGAATTCCACCGACTCCGAGCTTATCGAGCTGGCGTCCGCCGAACTGTGCCGGCTGGGTTTCGCGCGGAGACAGCAGATACTGGAAGGGGTGCCTGTAAGGATGAAGAAGGCTTATCCTGTCTACACGCTGGATTACAGGGAACAGGTGGGCCGGATACGCCGGTATCTCGCGCGTTTCAGGAACCTGCAGGTGATGGGCAGGAACGGCCTGCACAGGTACAATAACCAGGACCATTCCATGATGACCGCCATGCTCGCGGCCCGCAATGTCTACGGAGGCTCTTTCGATGTGTTCAAGGTGAACGAGGACGCGTCATACCATGAGGAGCGCGGGCGGTGAGGACTATTTTATCCTTCTGTAGGATGATGAAAGGATCCGCAGGCTTTCTCTGTATTTGGTGACCGTCCGCCTGGCCACTGCCAGGTTATGGTCGTTCTTCAGCGCGGAGGCGACAGCTTCATCGCTGAGCGGCCTTTTCTTGTCTTCCCGGTCGATAAGCTCTTTTATAAGTCCCTGGATGTAACGGGAAGAGACCGTTCCGCCTGCTGCCTCGGCGGCGGGCAGACGGCTGGGGAAAAAATCCTTGAGCGCCATCACCCCGCACGGCGTCTGGCAGTATTTGTTCATCACTACCCTGCAGATGGTCGATTCGTGAAGGTTCACCTTCTCAGCGATCTCCCTGAACGTCAGGGGCTTGAGAAGGGAGGGGCCTGCAAGCACGGCCTCTTTCTGGATTTCGATGATCTTCTCGACCACTGTGCGCAGCGTGCTTTGCCTGCGCGAGACGGCCCTTACCAGTTCGTAGGCGCGTTTGAGCTTGTTCATCAGGAATTCCCTGGTCTGTTCGTCCAGGTCGGTCCGCCGCAGCATTTCCTTATAATGAGAGCTGATGAGGATCCGCGGAAAATCCTCTTTGTTGATACGCAGCGTGACGGCATCATCCTCGTCCACATCGATGATTATGTCGGGCACCACCTTCAAGGCCTCTTCGCTTGAGAAATTCCTGCCCGGTTTCGGATCGAGAGATGTTATCTTCTTTACCGCCGCCTCGATCTCCCCGATCGTCACTTCCAGCGCCTTCGCTATCCGTGAATAATTCCTGCGGGCAACATCCTCAAGATGGGTTTCGATGATGAGCGGGAGAAGGGGATCGTTCTCGTGGCAGTTCCTTAACTGTATGAGCAGGCATTCTTCGATGGTACGGGCGCCTACCCCTGCGGGTTCAAAACGCTGGATGACGGAAAGGACCTGTTCGATCTTCTCCATAGAGGCTTTTGAAGCCGCGGATATCTCTTCCAGGGAGGCTTTCAGGTAACCGTTATCGTCAATGTTGCCGATTATCTCCTGTCCGATACAGATATCGGTATCGCCTGTACAGGCCATGCCCAATTGTCTCAGGAGCACGTCCTGCAGCGAGGGCCTGCGCGAAAGCAGGGTCTGGGCATAGTTATCCTTTTCTTCGTCCTGCCTGGATTGTCTGGGAAGGGGAGGGCCGTTCACCGGTGAAAGGGGATCGAGAAGGTTCTGGACCGCTTCGGGGACTTCCTGGACTTCCTCAAGGACAGGGTTATCGAGCAGTTCCTCGCTCACCAGCTGCCTGAGATCAAGGAAAGGCAGCGCGAGGATCTTGAGCGACTGCTGCAATTGGGGAGCGATGATATGACGGAGTTCGAGTTTTTGCTTGAGTTCCATGAGGTGCGCGGGGGATATTTAAGGAGGGTATAAATCATTATAACACACTCCTTGACTTTTCCGGCAAAAAAGGATAATATTGAGTAGATACTCATAATAAATACGGGGTTAAGACCCGGTAAGTCCTTTCAGCGGCCTTTTAAAAGGAGCCTGTTATGAAGCCTCGAGGAAGGCCCAAGAAGTATCGTGTGGTCAAGATCGACCCTAAAACCGTTTATTTCAGCCCCAGGGGTAAACCCGGCAGGCCCGAAGAAGCAGACATAACGGTAGATGAATTCGAGGCCTTGAGGCTGGCTGATTACCTGAATAAAGACCAGAAAACCGCAGCCCAGGCCATGCGGATATCCCAGCAGACATTCAGCCGTATCCTGAAGAAGGCGCGTTTTCGCATGGTTGATTCCCTGGTCAATGGGAAGATCCTGCGGATACAGGGAGGCAAGTACGTTGTCACCAGCCGCGAAGATCTCCCTGAGAAAACGTTTGGAAAGTCAGAGTAGAAGCCCGAAAAAGAACGAAAAGCCCGCCTGAAACACCCTTATAAACATCTTTCAATCCCCAAGTGAAGCTACATCATTACTTCCTATAATAGATATTATGTTAACTACCCAGGATGGCGGAAATGGCGTAAAGTATGATTTGTCATACTGTTGCGAGAATCAGGATTTTCCTGTTAATAAGTCCCTTTTGACTTACTCGGACTTACCGGGTCTTTTAAAACTGTGCGGCTATGTTACAGCTCTTCCTTACTCTTAATTGAAACTGATATTATCTGTCTATGGGTGGATATGGTTGGGTAGGGATGGCTGGAAGGGTGAATAGATGGGTTATGAACAGTCTTTTATTTGATCGGCCTCTCCCCTGCCGTTTTTGTCTGTGAACGGAGGGAGCGATGGAGGTGTAAAGCCAGAAAAGCGGCCAGATAAGCCGCTACCGCCAGGGCCGCGGAAAGCGCCAGAAAGCCCAGCAGTACGGGGTATATCAGCTGATAGAACCACAGCTGGAAAAGATTATGCCAGTTGAACGGCCTGAATGCCGCCTGGAATCCCTGGCTTATCTGCAGCCAGCTGACGTTGGTCATCAGCGCTCCAAGCTTCACGGCAAAGCCCATGACCAGCAGGCTAAACCAGGTATTTGTCAGGACCGCTCCGAACACCGCCGCGGCCCGGTTAACCCGCAGGAATTGGGCGCAGAAAAGCGCCGCCAGCGGGCCTGTCCCGGGCATCATCCCAAGGAAGACCCCCAGCCCGAAGCCCAGCGAAATACCGTGCGGGTCGTCATTGGCGGTGAAAAGGCTCTTGAGCAGCACGCCCAGTTTGTTAAGCGGCTTTACTGTTTTCTTCATCCTGGAGTATGCGTTTGAGTATCTTGCCGGTGGTGTTTTTCGGCAGTGATCTCCTGAATTCGATCGCTTTCGGGACCTTATACGGCGCCAGCCGGTCGCGCAGGAAACGGATCATTTCATGTTCTGTTGCGGCCTGGCCATCCTGCAGGACCACAAATCCTTTGGGCACCTCGCCTTTATGCGGGTCAGCGATGCCGATCACCGCGGCTTCCTTGACCTTGGGGTTCAGGTAGAGCACTTCTTCGATCTCGCGCGGGTAAACGTTCAGGCCGCGTACGTTGACCATTTCCTTTTTTCGGCCGCAGATATAGACATAGCCCTGCTTATCGATCCGCACCATGTCTCCGGTATAGAGCCATCCGTCTTTGAGCGCCAGTGCGCTTTCTTCCGGCTGCCTGTAGTAGCCTGCCATCACGTTCGGGCCCTTCACCAGCAGTTCCCCGGCCTTGCCGGATTCCACATCCCTGCCGTGTTCATCGACCACGCGCAGCTGCATCGAATCGGAAAGGCAAAGGCCTATCGAGCCCGGTTTGCGTATCCCGCGGATAGGGTTCAGGGTGACTACGGGAGACGCTTCGGTCAGCCCATAGCCTTCCACCAGCGCCACGCGGAATTTCTTCTCAAAGCTCTTGAGCGTTTCCGGAGGCAGCGCGGCCGCGCCCGAAACGCATATCCGGACCGGGTTGAGCAGCCTGATCAGAGGCGTATGGAGAATGCGTGGAAGCTTGGTGTTCTTGAGCACGGTATAGATCGATGGGATGCCTACGAAAATGCTCACCCGGTTGTTGCGGATGGCCCGGATGACCCGCTTGAAAGGCCTGACAGATTTCATCATCACGATCTTGGCGCCTAATAAAAGCGGTAAGTTCATGCAGACAGTCGCGGCAAAAGAATGGAAAAGCGGCAAGATGCAGATGAACGTGTCGCGCGGTCCCAGCGGGCTGAGGGCCTTGCGGCAGTCAGAGGCGTTGGATATCAGGTTGAAGTGGCTCAGCATCGCCCCTTTGGGATGGCCGGTGGTACCGGAGGTATAAAGGATGACGGCCAGGTCTTCGGGCTTGAGAGCGGGCGTAACGAACGCATGGTCATGCTTTTTCAGGTGCTCGAAACTGGTGATACCTTGATGGCTGCCCGGTTCGTGGCAGCAGAATATGTGCTTGAGGGTGTCGACCCTCAGCCGCAGCTCTTTGGCCATATCAAGGTACGCCCGGGCTGTGACGATCCCGCAGGCTCCTGAATCCTGCAGGATGAACCTGGCTTCCTCGACCTTGAACATATAGTTGATCGGGATTACTGTGGCGCCTGACTTGAGGATCGAGTAATAGCTGATGACGAACTCGGGGCAGTTATCCAGAAAGATGGCGATACGGTCGCCTTTGGCGATGCCCTGGGCGGCAAGGCCCCGGGCGATGCGCGTGGTGAGTTCGTCAAGGTGCGCGTAGGAGATCTTCTTGCTGCCGAAGACAAGCGCGGTCCGGTGAGGATACTTTCTGGCGCTTTCCGTCAGCAGTTCACCGAGATTTGATGGGATCATCCGAAAGAAGGTTTGATGTTGGTACCGGCGAAGCGCGCAAGGCCGCCGGATTCCTGTGTCCAGCCGTTATGCAGACCGGCTGTTTCCATGGCTATTTCGGCCGCTTCGAATTCTTCTTTGGTAGGTCTGCGCTCGAGCCCGGGGAATTTTGAAGCGAGATGGCACGGGAAATACTGGCTCATCAGGCTCACGTAGGTCTCCGTTGAAACTTCTTTGGCCAGGAATTTCATGACTTCAGCAGTACCGGCGATATTGTTGGGAAGCACCAGATGCCGTACGATCAGGCCCTGCTTTATTATACCCGTGTCGTCCATTTGCGCGATCCCTACCTGCCGGTGCATTTCTTTTACAGAGGGCCGATTATATGTGGGATAATCCCTGGCGCCTGAATACTTGAGCGCCATGGCCGGGTCTGAGTAACGCATATCAGGCAGGTAGACATCGATTATGCCTTCAAGCAGTTCGATCATCTCGGGAAGCTCGTAACCGCCGGTATTATAGACCAGAGGGACCTTTAACCCCCTCCCTGCCGCTATTTCAAGGGCGGAAAGGATCTGGGGAATGACATGGGTAGGGGTGACGAAATTGATGTTATGGCAGCCGTTTTTCTGTAATTCGAGCATGAGGGAGGCCAGTTCCTCGTCCGAAAGCTCCCTCCCCTGCCCTGTCTGGCTGAATTGGAAGTTCTGGCAGTAGCAGCAGGACATGTTGCAGTTGGAGAAAAACACCGTTCCCGAGCCCTTTTCGCCCGATACCGGCGGCTCTTCCCCGTGGTGGGCCATATAGCTGTAGACGATGGCCTTGCTGCCGGTCCGGCAGAACCCCCTCTCGTCTTTGAGGCGGTTGACGCCGCACCTGCGCGGGCAGATCTCGCACTTCTCAAGCATTTTAACGGCTTTTGCCGCGGCTTTATGGAGTCTGTTTTTGTCCATGGCATTGGCTCTTGATCTCGTCCCGCACGCGCTGGATACGGTCCTTATATGCGGGATGCGTGCTCAGGAACGGGATCTGTACCCCGCCCTGCGCCTGTTTCTGGAGTTTTTGGAAGAAAGTGATCAGGCCGTCCGGGTTGAACCCTGCCTCGCAGGTGTATCTCACCGCTATATCGTCAGCCTGATATTCGTCTCCCCTCGAGTAACCGAGGTTGACCAGGTTGAATACGACATTGGTCGCCTGGGTCAGTAATGCGCTGCTGGAAGGTCCCAGGGCGATCGACATCAGCACCTCGTATCCCAGGGATGTCTGCAGCTGCTTGACTGCGTGGCGGGCGACGATGTGTCCCATCTCGTGCGCCACGACTCCGGCCAGTTCATCATCCGTAGTCTGCCGCATCAGTTCATCGTAGATATAGATGTAGCCGCCTGGGATCGAAAAGGCGTTCACGTCCTTCGAGTCCTTGCTGCGCACGACCTTGAACTGGTAGGTCAGGTCCTTGCGGTCTGAGACCTTCACAAGGCGGCAGCCGATCGTGTTCAGCCTGTTCTGCAGGACCGGGTCGCTGGATAGCTGGGTTTGCCTTGTCACCTCGGCGTCCATGTTCCTGCCCAGCGACACCTCGCTGCCAGTGTTGATCAATACGGCTTCCGTGCGTCCGGTCGCCGGATTGTAAAAGGTCGTGCAGCCGGCAGTAAAGAGAACGAACGTAAGGATGAATACAAAGAGCCTAGTGTCTGGTCTGCTCCGCATAGAGCTGCCTCACCGTATTGAAGAACTCTATATAAGCGGGGGTCCGGAAATCAGGGTATGTCAATTCCCAGGAGCGGAAGCTTTTGCCCTGGTAACAGAGTGTGACTTCGCCGAAGATGCCGTTTCCCATCGGTATCCTGTGGCAGAAATCCTTCGTTGAAGCGAGCACGAGCTTGGCGAGGTCGACGTAACCGGGGTCGATGTTCACCGCGCGGCGGCCTTTGACCGAGAGTTTTTCCTCTAGCCGATTGGTCCAGACCTTGATAAGGGCCAGTCGCTGCGGGTCCATCAGGCGCTTAAAACTGAGGAAGCGGCGTGTAAGGCCGCTTCCCATCTCTATCGTATAATGGTCTGTGAAGTCGAACGGTATAGGCTGGCTTTCAAGGTCCGCGGGTCCGAAACGCCTTTCCAGCGACGCTTTGGCGCGCGCATACGCGTTATCAGAGGTGTAGATCAGACCGCTGATGAGCTTTACGGGAGCGGGCCTTGTTATTTTTCCCACTGAGGGTTTTAGTGCAGGCTCGGCTGGTGCCTCTCGAGGAACTGTCCGACGTATTCGGTCAGCCTCTGCTTCGGCAGTTCCTTGATCCGGTTGAAGAAGATGGCGATGTTGAAATTGCCGTCGTCTTCATCCTCGGTCCTGACGACAACGCCGTCGCATTCCACGTTGCATGTTTCCTTCTTGACGGGGAGATCGAGCTTGATCCTCACCCTCGTGAACGGAGGGATATATTTGTCGATCCGGCAATACGTTCCCAGGCAGCTCAGGTTCTGGGTGTTGGTGACGAAATCATAACCGTTGACGACGACGTTAAGCGGAAGTTGTTTGTCGATCCTGGGGTGTATGCGTCTCTCTTTTCCGGTCGCGATCTTCATTTCGCCTCTTCCGTGTTCTCTGCGGGTTTACGCGCTTTGAGCCAGCATTTTTTCGTGCAGTAGAATTTCCCGTTGCGGTAATAACGGCGGATCTTCTTAAGGGGTTTGTTGCATCCCAGACAGTTGGTCTGCTTTTCTTCTGTCTTTACTTCGGGTGCCGCTGCTGCGTCTGCCATATCTTTTACTCCTCGTTATGGAATCTACGGCTCAGCTGAACGTATTCCGAAAGGAATTTCCGTTCGTCGGAGTCGAATTCGATGAATTCAGTGCCCAACCTGTATTTATTTGAGTGCGGGTACGGAGAGGCCCAGACGATCTTGCCGATCGGATGCAGTACTCGGGCGAGGACTTCGATCTCCATCATGACGCTGGTCGACGGAGCGATGAAATCGTCGTTGACGAAGCCCAGTCCGGTTTCGCTGACGTCTTCTACGACCGTATGGCTGAAACGTTCCGCGCCTCTGGCCTGGATACGGACCGGCGTCATCAGCTTCACTCGAGGAAAACGCCTGGATTCTTTTCCTGATGTCTCCATTTTCGCACTCGAAAGAACCGTGGCTTTTCCTTCTTTTGAATAATTATAACATATAAAAACCGGATGTCAATGAAAGCGTTTACAAAACCCGGGTTTTGCACCAGCGCAATACCGATTTGCGCTGGGTGCCACTGTCACGAGCTAATTTTCGTATTGAAAAGAGATGATCACGTTGAAGGAAAGCTGGGGATAATCGAGGTCCTGCGGGAATGCCGGGAACGGCGCGGCTTCCTGGATGCTGCGCATCGCTATGTCCTTGAGATAATAGCTCGGCGTGGAACGGTCCTCTTTATAACTGACGTTCTTGACCCTGCCGTCGCTGCCGATAACGAACGCCAGGTACACCTCCCCTGTCTCGGTCTGCCCGTAGTTCTGGTATGCGGCCCGGCGGATCTTCTCGCGGACGAGCTCGTAGTAGCCGGTGTACGACGGGCTGTTGTTGACCTTACCCATCTCTATCGCCGGGAGCGTGACCTTTTTCTTGAACGACGGGAGGGCGTCTTTCGCCGAGAACGGCTTGGGGATGTATTCCGACGACTGCGGCGGCGGAGCGACGGCCTGTTTGCGGACGAATTCGGACTTGTTGGCGCGGGCGACGGCGATCATCTGCTCGGCGTTGTGCAGGCGGTTTTTCGCCTTGATGAGCTCGCGCTTCTTTATCACCGGCTTGGCCTCATAAGGGGCGCGCGGAGGCGTCTTCAGGTACGCTATGCGGATGTTCTCGGGCCTGCGGTCAAGGAAATGCTTCGGAAGGCTCAGGAAGAGCGCGGAGTGGATCGCCAGGGAGATGATCAGTGCTGTCTGTAGAGGTCTATCGAGCATAGGTGTTGGTTTTGATTTACTATAATCGACCCCGCAACGATTGTCAAGAGGATGTGCTAGAACCGGTGTTTGAACGAGATGAAGACGTTCCTCCCCGGATTGTAATGGAGCCCGTTGCCGTCGCGCAGGGGGTCGTTGTCCCTCCTGTCGAGAAGATTGCTCACCCCCAGCGCCGCCGAGAAACCGAGGCCGAGCGGCCGGGAGATATTGACCACGGCATCGAACGTGAACCGGTTGGAAACGAAGTCCAGCGGGGAGAGCTCGGCGCGGGGACCGATCGCGCTCATGATGTTGCCGACCAGGCTGAAGCTGGTCCGCCAGTTTAGCGGCACACGGACGCCGAACGAGGTCCCTGCCCTGTCGACCGATTTGACCTCTCCTCCATCGTCTATGCCGTTAAGCAAGGAGTAGTTGAAACTGCAGAAGAACCGTGCCCTTCCGAGCGCTCTGATGAATAAGCCGATGTCGAAACCGGTACCCGCGTTCTTCAGCCGGGTTCCTGGTTCCGTTTCGCGCAGGAGAGGAAAATGGGAAGCGTTGCGGTAAGACCGGTCGAGATCAAGAAATATCCCGGCACCCGATCCATTATCATACGCAAGTCCTGTGCGGTAAGTGACTTCGGACGAAAAACCAGATTTTTCCATGTCCGGGAAGAACCGTGTGTCAGCATGAGAAGGCATACCAGTCTGGATCGTTTCATGACGCTCCCCTCCTGTTAAATAAAGGTTTTGGGCTGTGGCGCGCGCAGGAGAGAAAGAAAGATAAAGACCGGCCAGCCCCGAAAGAAATAAAAAAGCCTTATTCTTTATTCCCATTCGCGGTCGTTTAAAAGGTTTCTGGATTGAGAAGTGCAACGCGGTTTGGAGAAATTACGGTGGGGTCGTTACTGCATTTATTATAATCTTCCGGAAGGTTAATTCAAGAAGAAAATAATCTATTTTATGGGGAAAAAGGTCAGTTGCCTCGTCGGAGACAATAAATAGGGACAGAAACCATTTTTCAACAGAGAGTTGAAAAATAGGGACAGAAACCGTTTTTCAACAGAACGTTGATAAATGGTATCTGTCCCTATTTAATTAGAACGTGGCTTTGACGCCGGTAAGGACGGTGAATCCGGGCTCGGGGAATTCCTTGACCACCTCGTACTTGCGGTTGAGCAGGTTGTTGAGGTTGAGCAGGAAGTCGACGTTCGGGGAAAGTGCCTTGGTCAGGCCGAGGTTGAGCACGAAATACTGTTTCGCTTTCATCGTGTTGTCGGCGCTGACAAACCGCGTGTTCGAGTAGACTCCGTTAAGACGGACAGTAGCGCCAGCCACCTCGTATTTGAGCGTGGAGTTCAGTTTGTGGCGCGGCTCGTAGACCAGGTCTTTTCTGGTCTGCCTGTCGAGCGGTCTCTGGTAGGTGTAATCGAGCAGGAACTTGAGCTTTTCCGTCAGTGTGACTTTGTTACCGAACTCGATACCGTCGATCTGCGCGGAGCCGATGTTGACCGGCTGAGAGACCCAGGAACTGTCGGTGACCCAGTTGATCAGGTCGCGGAAACGGTTATGGAAGTACGTGACCGACGTCGACCATCGTTCAGTCACCTTCTTGTCGAACCCGGCATCCATGTTGACCGACTTCTCAGGGCGCAGGTTCGGGTTGCCTTTGGCCCACCCCTGGTCCGGCCAGAACAGCTCATTGAAGGTCGGTGCGCGGAACGAGCGGCTGACCGAAGCGCGCAGCCGGTCGGTCTTATTGAAGGCGTAGATGACGCCCGCGTTGGGATCGAACTGGGTGCCGAAGTTGGAATAGTCGTCCACTCGGCCGCCCACCTGAAGGGTCGTGCGTTCGGTGACCTTGAGGATGTTCTGCAGGTAGCCGGCGCGAACGTTGTACGAATGCTTGCCGGAGGTGGTGCTGTTGTTGAAGTTGCCGACGTAGTTGAAGCCTCCGGTGACGGTGTAGACGTCGTTGAACTCCTTGGTGACCTGGCTGTCGAAGCCGTTGGAGACCGTGGTGTGCCGGAAGGTATCGCCGGCGATATCCCACATCGAGCCCGCCGTGTTCTCGAAGAACCTCAGCTTCTCGTAATTGCGGTACCCCCTGTTCAGGAAACTCAGGCCCTCACCCGCGTCGAACGCCCAGCTCCCGTCGACGAAATTCTTGTAGTCGAGCTGGCGGTCGTCATTATCGGGCATGCTTTTCATCCCGGGAGTGCCCAGACGGCTGTTGAAATAGCCGGTGTTGAGGCTCAGTTTGTTGTCGTCGTTGGGCGCATAGGTGAGCTTGGCGCTGGCGCTGTTCTGGTCGGTCGCGGAGTTCTGCCTGAAACCGTCAGTGTGGTCGTATTCGGCGTTGAC
>JBLMZF010000019.1:0-7540 GCA_050258655.1 Deltaproteobacteria bacterium
AAACTTACATCGACCCAGAACCTGTTGAATCCCGCCATTACCGTCTTTTTGTCGGCATCGTAGACCTTCAGTCCGTCCACGCTAACCCTGCACATGAAGGGATTGAGCCATACGGACCGCACCGCCACCTTATGGCCGAGAAGCTTCGAACCCTGGCTGCGGATCGCCCATGGCCCGCCTATCGGTATGACCACGTAGATGACGAAGAAGACGAAGATCAGCAGACCGGCAAGCGTCTTAAACGCGATACCGACAGCCTTTTTAAGGAATGCCGACATGAATGTTCCCTCCTGCTATCCTATAATTATCTTGTCCGAAGTTATCTTGCCGTTAGGGATGATCACTTTTTTGTTTTCTTTGGTCAGGATGATGGTGTTGAAGATCTGGATCTCCTTGACCGTCCCAGACGCCCCGCCCGCTTCTATCTGGTCGCCGACCTTGAAATACTGGAACAGGATCAGCATGACGCCCGCGGCGAAGTTCGACAGGGAGCCCTGCAGGGCGAGGCCCACGGCCAGACCGGCCGCGCCGACGAGCGCGACGAACGAGGTCGTCTCGATGCCGATCTTGTTGAGCGCGGCTATCGTGACGAAGATGAGCAGGACGTAGTAGACGATGTTCTTGAAGAAAGCGGCAAGGGTTTCGTTAAGCTTGCACCGCGCCATCGAGACGCCGAGGACATTGGCGACCATGCGGGCGGCGAAGCGGCCGATCAGGAATATGAGGGCCGCGTAGATCAGATTCGGACCGTAATCCAGCGCCAGGCTCTTAACCTTATCCAGTATGCTCTGCATCATCGCATCCTCCTCTGTTGGCGGCAGTAACACCATTGTATTCCGGGAATAGGTTAAGTCAACGAAAAACGGGTTTGCCGTCAGAGGCTCTGAGGCAGGACGAGACGAAGGGCATCGAGGACGTCTGAAGGAGAGATGTGCTTCATACAGTAGACGTTATCGCAGCGCGGCGTGTAGCCGAACAATGTGCAGGGGCTGCAGGGCAGGTGCTTGTTGAGGACGACATGGTCGGCGCCCCGGGGCGCCCATTTGGATTCTATGCCGGGGCCGAAAAAGGAGATGGTGGGCCTGCCGAGGGCGTAGGCAAGATGAAGGATGCCGCTGTCCGCGCCGATAAAGACCTGGGAGGCGGCGATGAGGGCCGCGGTATCCGCGAGCGAGGTCCCCGTGCGGGGAAGGGCATACCCGGTGAACCCCGCCGCAAGGTCCACGGCAAGCTGATGGTCCTGCCTGCCCCCTACCAGTACCACCCTGAACCCGAGAGAGACCATCTGCTTGATAAGCTCGCGCCAGTGTCCGAAAGGCCAGTATCTTTCCCTGATACTCGCAGAGATGAAAAGGACAGCGGCCCTCTCCCCTGTCTCCTGCTGCGCGTGAGCCAGGTGCACTTCGGGGATGGACAGGAATCCCGGGCCGGGAAAGACAAGGCCGCGCTGAGGCTGAAGGTGCTGGAGCAGTTCGAGGAAATTCTCGGCTTCGTACCGCTGCATCGAATACGGCACGGCGATGGTATAGAAGCGCGATCTGCGCGGACGCGTGTCGAACCCCACGCAGGGTCCCGCGGAAAGACGGGCGGCGACGAACGCCGAGAACCAGTGCCACTGCTCGGTATCGACGGTCAGGTCGTATGCCCGCTCCTCTTCCGCGAGGAACCGCAGAAAAGGCGGGCGGTCGTAGAGGATAAGGTCGGATATCTCGCCGCGGACAAGGCCGAACGCGGAAGCGTTGCGCTGCTCGGCGACGACGTCAAGGCTCGCCGACGGAAAGGCTTCCCTCAGGGCGCGCAGGAGCGGAATGACCAGGATGGCGTCACCGAGACCTCCGGGCCTGATGACGAGCATCCGACGGATAGGGGCCGGCCCCAGGGGCACGCGTCTCCTGCGCTTTACCAAAGGACCGATAAGATGGTCTGCGAGCTTTAACGCGCGGACCTTCGCCGAGCCCGTCGAGGTCAACACCCGCAGCCACGAAATACCTTCTTTGCGTTCCATCATCGTCCCCGCACGTAGATGATGAACAATACGCCGCCGAACCAGCACGCGAGGTCCAGGAACATCGGGAGGTCCTTCATCAGGACTTCGCCGGGATCCCCTCCCTTCTCTTTGACGGAGACAAGGTACAGGTAACGGAAGATGCCGTACATCGCGAACGGCACGGTGTAGATCAACATTCCGCGCGTGCGCAGGGCGATCTCGGGCGAAAGTGTGTAAAGGGTGTACGCGAGTATGGCGACGACCCCGGACACGGTGATCAGCTGGTCGATGAAGGGAACGGTATATTTGGCCAGCACATGGCGATGGTCCACCGCATCATCCTTAAGCTTGATCAGCTCTTCGCGGCGCTTCCCGAAGCTCAGGAACAGGGCGATCAGGAACGTGCAGACCTGCAGCCAGGCTGACGGGTGCATGTCCATGACCAGGGAACCTGCCCAGACGCGCAGCTCGAACCCCAGCGCCACGCAGAAGGCGTCGACGATCACCTTCCGCTTGAGGAACGAGGAATAAAGGACGTTCAGGGCCAGATACATCAGCACGATCAGGGCGACTTTGGGATTGCCGAGCCTCAAAAGGATAATGCCGGCGATGACGGCAAGCGATGCGGAAGCCGTTGCCGCGGTCCTGATGGAAAGCCTGCCGGCGGCAAGCGGACGGTTGCATTTGACGGCGTGCCGCCGGTCTTTCTCGCGGTCCATGATATCGTTGAAGGTGTAGACCGCCGACGAGGCTGCGCAGAAACAGAAAAAGACAAGGATGACAGGCAGTGAATCCCGGATCATGAAGAAATGGCCCGAGAAAAGAAGTGAAGCGAAGACAAAGAAGTTCTTCACCCATTGCTTGGGCCGCATCGTCTCCACGATATATTTCAGAGTGCGCATATCATCTCAACCTGAACACCCGCAGGCTTTGCGGCCCTTCCTCCGGATCCGAAACAGAAAGCCCCCGGACGACACAGGGATATGACCGCAGGAACCGCGGGACGGGACCCGGCCTCCAGACAAAAAAGTAGTCGATGCCCAAACCATTGAGCTGCCGCCGCAGCGCTTCGTCGGAGATGCCCGGCTGCTCCTCCCCGTAATATTTACCTTTCAGGAAGAATCCCAGGTAAAGGGACTTCTCCCATTGGCTGTCGGAAGCCAGCCGTCCGCTGACTCCATAGGCGGCCAGCGTCTCACTTGCCAAACGGATGTCTTCCCAACTCTTCCTGGGCTCGTATTCGATCCTCGCCAGCGGCCCCGCTATGAAGGTGAAACACGCCAGCAGGAGAATGAGGTTCTGCCGCCTCTCTGAGATCCCTGCTGCGCGCGAGAACATCGAGATCAGCCCGAAGGCCAGAAAGACGATCAGGATCTGAGCGCTCCAGATATAGCGAGTCTCGATATTGACGGGCAGATACCCGCCTATCATCAGTAACCCCGACAATAACAGCGCCGGTATCGCGGGCTCCTCGCGCAGGGTCCCGGGCCGGAAGCAGAGCGCCAGAGCGAGCAGGATAGCCGGCAGGCAGAGCGGTGAGAAACGCTTCAGCATCCCGAGGGCGTTGCGCGTGTTCTCCAGCAAGCGGTCGACCGCTCTGTGCACGATCTGTCTTATCCCGAGATGCGGCATCTTCTCCATCGGGAGATACGCGGGATCCTCCCAGACGCTTAAGGCGGTGGGGTTGACCGGAGGACGGAACCTTACCGCGATCGGCCAGTCCCCGGCCAGGCTCGCCGAGGCATTGAAGCTGAACGCTTCGCAGACGGTGAAGCGGCCGTATTTCAGGGAAAGCGGGACGCTCCACGCCGCGACTACCGACGCGAATACGCCGAGACCGCAGAGAAGGGATAGCAAAGGTCTTTTCCAGCTGCCCCATTTGAAGGCCTGGAGCACATTCATCAGCGTAAAATGCGCGATGAAGAACGGCAGGGCATACGCCTTGGCCAGGAACGCCAGACCGCCCAGCAGCCCGCAGAACGCCGGCCCTTTCAGGTCCGGGAACCCCGTATCGAGTACCGCCGCGAAATAGAACAGCGCGAGCGCGGCGAAGAGCAGGTCGGGGGTCATCGTGAAGAACGTGACCTGCATCACGACCGGCACCAGCGTGAACAGCAATACTTCCCTCTCTCTGTCATCAAAAGACATCCTCAACGAGAGCAGGGCCGAAGCGGCCAGCGTGAGCCCGCCGCAGAATATCTGGACGCACTTTGCCGACAGCAGGGGGTCCAGGCCGAACCGTATCGGTACCGCCAGGAGCCAGCAGTAAAGCGGCTGCCATATACCGTTGACAGCGCCGGCAAGATCCCCGCGCGCGTATTTCTGCGCGATCGTTATATAGGAGGTGGCGTCGGTATTGATGGCGTATCTGTAGGCGGGGAGGAAAAACACCGCCAGGAGCACATAGAAGACCAGGGGCGCGATGAACCAGCGCACCAGCGAAAGGACAACTTCCATCTCACCGACCGCTACGGCCGCCGCCCGTCCCGCTTGCGCGCGCGCGTACTGTATCATCCCTGCCCTCCGGCTACCTTGAACACTCTCAACCCCTGGATCCTCCCCACGTCTATCTCGCGGTGCCCCCTCAAGAAGGACGGCACCGGCCCGGGCTGCCAGACAAAATAGTAATCGATCCTGTTCCGCGCCAGCTGCCGCCGCAATTCCTCCTCGGGCATCTCCGCCGGCCTTTTTCCGTAATACACGGCGTCGATGAAATAGGCGATATAAAGAGAATCTATCCAGGCAGCGCTGGAAGCGATCCTTCCTTTTACCCCCTGTGCTCTAAGATTGTCGCAGATCTTCTGCAGCCGGTCGAACCTCGGCACCTCGAACTCCATCTTCGCAAGAGGCCAGGCGATGAAAGAAAAGCTCAGCAACAGGAGCGCCGCGTTCTTCTGCAGCGGTACGGGGGCTTCGCGCAATACCCTGGCGGCCAGCACGAACGCCAGAATGACCAGCAGCACCAGCGCCGGCCAGATATACCGCGCCTCCATGTTCACGGGAAGGAAGCCTGCGATAAAAAGCGCCGCGGACGCTACCAACGCTTTACTCGAGGCGCCGCTGAAGACAAAACCGAAGATCAGCAGGGCGATCGCGACGGGAGAGAAACGGTCGAGGACGCCGAACGCTGTGCGGAAGTTATCAAGGACTGTCTTGGCCTCGCGCTTGAGGAATTCCATGCCGCCCAGCCTCTGCACAGGGAAAGCTATCCCGCTGGGGTCCTGCCAGACGCTCACCGCCGTGTTGTCAGGAGGCGCGTAAAAACCGGGCGGGACGGAATTCTTACCCGAACGTGAGGCTGAAAGATTGAGCCCATAGGCGGCTGAAAGCGTGAACTTGTGGTATTTGACGGAAATAAGCGTGACCCAGGGGGCGATGACTAAAGAGAAAACAGCTGTCCCGGCAAGAAAAGCCGAAGCAGATCTTTTCCAGCTCCCTGTTCTCCATCCCTTTGCCGTATTTATAAGCGCGAAATGCGCCAGGAAGAAAGGCAGCGCATAGGCCTTCGCCAGGAAAGCCAGCCCGGCGAACAGCCCCGCCATGACAGGCAGGCGGCCCGAGGGATACGCGGGATCAAGCACGACGGAAAAATAGAACAGGGCCAGCGCGGTGAAAAGCAGATCGGGGGTAAGGAGCACGAAGGTAAAAAAGAGTACCGGAGCTATCAGCGTGACCGTGAAAACGCCGATGGGGATCGGTTCAAGGGGCATTTTCAGCGCGAGACGGCGGCCCGCGCAGAGGACCAGTACCCCGCAGGCGGTCTGGAGCAGGTAACCGGCCGGCAACGGAGGTATCTTCAGCGCCATAAAAGGCGTCAGCAGCCAAACGAAAAGCGGCTGCCAGGTGGCGTTCACCGCATGCCAGAGGTCGCCGCGGGCATATTTCTGGGCCAGCAGGATATAGGAGATGCCGTCCGGATCGATGTCGTGCAGGTGAACGGGAAGGAAATAGGCGGCCAGGGCGCAGTAGAGAACGACGGCCAGCGGAAGATCCTTGTTTCGGGGCGTTTCGGCAGGTAACATAAAATCCGGGAGCGATTTGTATTTCTCTTATTATAGAGACAAATCGAGCCCGGATTTATGACTGCGTTCTACTTAAAGATGACTTACCAGAGGTTCTTTTTCACCCAGTTGTCGGCGCCCTTGATGCCCGAACAGCTGTTGTTCCAGTCCTTGCGCGCGCCCTCCGCGGCGCCCTTGCAGGCGTCCTTGGCGGTGCAGCAACCGGAAACGGCAAAACAGAAAACGGTAAGAAAAATGACAGCTAAGATCCTTCTCATGGGTTCTCCTTTTTTACCCATTTCAAGAGCCGACGCCTGGATCGTTCCTTACCTAAATAGTATATCACATCGAACAGCCCGGGGCCAACCGTCTTTCCTGTCAGAGCCACGCGGATCGGATGGATCAGCTCTTTGGCCGGGATCTTGAGCTCGGCGACCATGTCGCGGAAATCCTTCTCTATGGACACGATATCATAGGGTTCCAGCTTCTCGAGCCTGTCGGCGAACAGCTTGAACTCCCTGGAAAGGTCCTTGCTCAGGTGCTTTTCCTTGGCCGCTGGATCGATCTGCAAAGCATCGTCGGAGACGAAGAAGAAATCGGCGAAGCGGGGGAAATCCTTGAGGACGGTAAGGCGGTCGCGGAACAGGGTGACCAGGGAACGGATATAACAACGGTCATACCCTTCCTGCGGCACCAGCCCTTCCTTTATCAGCAGGGGAAGCACCTCTTCGGTCAGCTTCTCCGGGTCGCCCTTCTTGAGGTACTGGTTGTTGATCCAGTTGAGCTTGTCCATGTCCAGCACGGCCGCGGTCTTATTGACGTGCTTTATATTGAAGAGCTTTATCGCCTCTTTCATGTCGATTATCTCGCGGTTGCCTCCCGGCGACCATCCGAGAAGGAGCAAAAAGTTGTCCAGCGCCTCGGGGAGGTATCCCATATCCCGGTATTCGGAGATGGCGGTGGCGCCTTTGCGCTTGGAAAGCCTTCCTCCTTCTTTCGAAAGGATGAGCGGCAGGTGCGCGAACTGCGGGAGCTGGAAGCCGAGCGCCTTGTACAGGAGCACCTGTTTGGGCGTGTTGGAGATGTGATCGTCCCCGCGGATGACGTGTGTGATGCCCATCAGGGCGTCATCGATGACAACGGCGAAATTATAGGAAGGGGTCCCGTCGGACTTGATCAGCACCTGGTCCTTTATGACCGAGGTATCGAACTGGATCTCGCCGCGGATCAGATCGTTGACCACGACCTTCTCCTGCGGCACCTTGAAGATTATCGCCTCACCGGTCGCCGGTTCGGCAGCGGCGCAGCCTTCGCCTTCCTCCTCTTCTTCTCCCCCACCCTCATCGGCGGCTTCGATGACCTGTTTCTCGGCCTTGTAAGCCTTGCCCTCCGCCAGCAGCTTTTCCGCGTACTCCCTGTAGATCGGGAACCGCTCGCTCTGGTGATAGAGCTCGTCCCAGTCGAACCCGAGCCACTTCAGGCTGAAGAGGATCTCATCGAGATATTCGGGCTTGGAGCGCTTGGCGTCCGTATCCTCGATACGCAGGACGAA
>JBLMZF010000020.1:0-20649 GCA_050258655.1 Deltaproteobacteria bacterium
TCCGGTGTTGATGCCTTTGACGATGTCGAGCAGGGTACCCTCATCGAGCTTGCTGAAAGCTATATAGTCCAGGAAGAAAAGCGTCCGGGCGCCGACGCAGAGGATATCGTTGACGTTCATCGCCACCGCGTCGATCCCCACGGTATCGTGCTTTCCGGCCAGCATCGCGATCTTGAGCTTGGTCCCCACCCCGTCGGCGGACGAGACCAGCACCGCGTCCCTGTACCCCCGGCCCGTGAACGAGAACATGCTCCCGAAACCGCCTATGCCTTTGAGGACCCCCTGGCCGCGCGAAGCGGAAGAAGCCAGCTGCTTTATCTTGCGCTTGAATATCTCGGCCCGTCCGATATCGACGCCGGCCTGTTTGTAGGTGACCCTTTTCATCTGCGATTCTTCCTTTTTTTCTGCTGCACCTGCTCGCCGCAGCAGCCAATCTCGAGAGAGAATTTCCCGGTGTCCCTCGGGGAGACCGGGTAATGGCCGCTCCAGCACGCCGAGCAGTAGTTTTTATCCGAGTATTTCATGCACCGGAGCATCCCCTCCAGGCTCAGGTAGCCGAGGCTGTCAACCTCGAGGTATTTGCGGATCTCCTCGATCGAGCCGTAACGGTTGGCGATGAGCTCCTCGGGCCGGTGGAAATCGATGCCGTAGAAGCACGGGAAACGGTGCGGGGGGCAGGAGATCATCAGGTGCACTTCTTTGACTCCCGATTTGCGCAGGTTGCGCACGCGGATCTTCGAGGTGGTCCCCCTGACGATCGAATCGTCGACGATCACGATCCTCCTGCCCTTGAGCACGTCCTTGAGTATGTTGAACTTGACCCTCACGCCCAGGTCGCGCGAATCCTGCGCGGGCTGGATGAAGGTCCTCCCGACGTAATGGTTGCGGATGATGCCCATCTCCAGCGGTATGCCGGACTCCTGGGAATACCCGAGCGCCGCCGAATAGCCGGAATCGGGTACGGGCACTACCATATCCGCCTTGACCGGATGCTCGCGCGCCAGCTGCTGGCCGAGCTTCTTGCGCACCGCGTGCACCGTCTGCCCGAACACGACCGAATCGGGCCGGGCGAAATAGACGTGCTCGAAGGTGCAGAAGGCGTGGCGTTCGCGCGGCTGGAGCCTTGACGGTTTGTGGGACTTGAGGCCGTTGCCGTCGATGATAACGATCTCGCCCGGCTCGACCTCCCTGAAATACTGGGCGCCGATCAGGTCGAAGGCGCAGGTCTCCGACGCCAGGCACCAGGCCTTGCCGAGCCTGCCGATGACCAGGGGCTTGAAGCCGAAAGGATCCCGTGCGCCCACGAGCCTCTGCTTGTCCATCAGTACCAGGGCATAGGCGCCTTTGATCTTGTCGAGCGCGCAGGTCAGGCTCACGAGCAGGTCCATCGACCTGGCCTTGGCCATCAGATGGATGATGATCTCCGAATCGGTCGTGGTCTGGAAGATCGATCCGCTGTGCTCGAGCTCCTGGCGCAGCTGGAGCGAGTTGACGAGGTTGCCGTTGTGCGCGACGCACAGCGAGCCTTTCGCGTAATCGACGAGGAGCGGCTGGGCGTTCTTGAGCACGCTTGAGCCCGTCGTTGAATAGCGGACATGGCCGACAGCCGCTTCGCCTTTCATCCTTGCCAGGACTTCGGGCGTGAGCACATCGCTGACCAGCCCCATATGCTTGTACACGGAGAGTTTGCCCGCGTTGTTGGCGCAGATCCCGCACGCCTCCTGGCCGCGGTGCTGCTGGGCGTAAAGGCCGAGATAGGTCAGCCAGCTGGCCTGGCGGTGGCCGTAGACGCCGAACAGGCCGCAGAACTCTCTAGGCCCCTCACCTGCCGAAATTCTTTCTGACATATTCAACTCCATTCCTGAAAATAAGCAGCCCGTCTGCACAGCGGTGCGTGCCTGCGTGCGGACGCGTACCTGCGCCTCCTTTAGCGCAGGGTACGGCACTCTCCCACCGTGGGTGCTGGCACTGGTCGATATGGCGTTCGGGGTGCGGCATCAGACCGAAGATGCGTCCGGTCTCGTCGCATATCCCCGCGATGCTCTCGAGGGACCCGTTGGGGTTGTACCCTTTGAGCTCTCCCTCCGCCGAACAGTACCTGAAGACGACCTGTCCGTTCTTCTTGAGGCGCGCCAGCACCGCGTCGTCCTTGACGACGAATTTCCCCTCGCCGTGGGCGATGGGCAGATAGATCACGCCGGGCAGTTCACTGGTCCAGACGCAGACGCTTCTGGTCTCAGACTTAAGATGTACCCACCGGTCCTGGAAAGAACCGGAATCGTTGATGATCAAGCTCGTCTCCTGCTCGAGCTTCGGGTTGCCGGGCAGGAAACCGCTCTTGACCAGGATCTGGAACCCGTTGCAGATGCCGATGACCAGTTTGCCCGTAGCGACAAAATCCCTGAACTGACGCCCCAGCTTGAAACGGAGCTCGTTGGCGAAGACCTTCCCGGCCGCGATGTCGTCGCCATAGGTGAACCCGCCGGGCAGGGCCAGTATGTGGAACTCCGCGAGCGCCTTCTTGCCCTCTATCAGCTTGTTGACGTGCACGGACTCCACCTCGCACCCGAGGACCGAGAAAGCGTGAACGGTCTCAAGGTCGCAGTTGGTGCCGGCCGATCTGAGGACGCAGACCCTTGGTTTGAACGTGTGTCGGCTCATTCTTTACCCGTCATATTTTGCACAGGTCCTTGTGCGTCTTGTAGAACCTGTCGATTATCCTGGCCACTTCCTTCGGATCGTCGGTGACCTTGAACAGGCAGAGGTCCTCGGGGCTGATACAGGCGTTGCCCTCGAGCATCGTCTCCCTGAGCCACCCGATCATCCCTTTCCAGTAATCCCTGCCGAAGAGAATGACCGGGAACTTCGGGATCCTGTCCGTCTGGATCAGGGTGATCGCCTCGAAGAACTCGTCGAGCGTGCCGTACCCTCCCGGCATGATCACGAACGCCTTCGCGTACTTGACGAACATGACCTTGCGGACGAAGAAATACTTGAAATTAAGCGCAATGTCGACGTAGGGGTTGCACTTCTGTTCCATCGGGATATGGATGTTCAGCCCGATCGAAGAGCCTTTCCCCGCGCGCTTGCAGCCCTTGTTCGCCGCCTCCATGATGCCGGGACCGCTGCCCGTGATGACGGCGTACCCGCTTTTCGCGATATGGTAGGAGACCTCCTCGGCGGCCTTGTAGAACTTATGCGAAGGCTTCAGGCGGGCGGAACCGAAGATCGAAACGGCCTTGCCGACGCTGGCAAGCGTCTCGAACCCCTCGACGAACTCGGCCATGATCCTGAACATCCTCCACGGGTCTTCCTTGATGAAATGGTCTTTGGAGAAAACCACCTTACCACCTCAGGCTTTCCTGCCACGACCGCTTGAGGTCGGACAACCGCGCGTTGACCCGGACACTTCCGTCCAGGCCGTTGACGCGCAGACGCGTTTCGGCAGAGACACATCCCGCCAGGCCGTACGCGTTCCCCTTGAGCAGCCGCTCGAAACGCGCCTGGTCCTTCTTCGCCACTTCGACGATGAACCGCGAGTTGGATTCCGAGAAAAGGATGGTCTCGTCCTTTTTGCTTTCGCCCTGGAACGGGACCTCCGCGAGGAACAGGTCCATGCCCAGCCCGCCCGCGAACGCCATCTCGGCCGCCGCCACGGCGATGCCGCCTTCCGAGCAGTCATGCATGGCCTTGACCAGCCCCTGTCCCGTCGCCACGGAAAGCGCGTCGAACAGGGCCTTCGCCTCTTTCGGCCTGACCAGCGGGACGTTCCTGCCGGTAGCCCCGCTCAGATCGTAATAATGCGACCCGCCCAGTTCGTCGTACGTCGCCCCGGCCACGTAGATCAGATCGCCGGGCTCCTTGGCGTACATCGAGACCGCCCTGCGGCAGTCGTCCATGACCGCGATGGCGGAGATCAGCAGCGTCCCGGGAATGGCGATGGACTTGCCGTCCACGGTGAACTCGTTGTACAGGCTGTCCTTTCCTGAGATAAACGGGACTCCGAAAGCTTTCGCCGTATCGTAGCAGCCGTAGGCGCAGCGCACCAGCCCGCCGAGCCGGTCAGGCTTGTCGGGATTGCCCCAGCAGAAGTTGTCGAGCAGCGCCACTTCGGCCAGCGAGCCGCCGCTGGCGATGATCTGGCGCAGGGCTTCGTCGATGCATGCCGCCGCCATCCAGTACGGGTCGATGAAGCCGTAACGGAAATTGATGCCGTTGGAAACGATGACGCCGCGGTTCGAGCCGGCCAGGGGCCGGGAGATGGCCGCGTCAGAAGGCCCGTCGTTCCCCCTTCCGACCAGGGGCTTGAGCACGGACCCGCCCTGCACCTCATGGTCGTACTGCCTGATGACCCATTCCTTCGAGCAGGTGTCGTAATGTCCCAGCAGCCTGCGCAGCGTCGCGGTCAGGTCCTTGTCGGCGCGCAGCGAAGGTTCCGAGAGCTTAGGCGGGACATACTCAGCCTTCTTCTCCGTCCTCGGATGGCCCTCGTGGAGGAAATCCATGTCCATGTCACAGACCCTGTTGCCCTTGTAGAACAGCTCGAGCCTGCCGGTCCGGGTGAACTCGCCGATGACCGTCGCCTCGACGTTCTCCCCCTTGAAGACCTCCATGAGCCGCGCCAGGTTCTCCCGCGGCACGGACAGCGTCATGCGCTCCTGCGACTCCGAGATCCAGATCTCGGTATATGAAAGCCCCGCGTACTTGAGCGGTACCCTGTCGAGGTCGACCCGGACGCCCAGTTCCGCGCCCATCTCGCCGACCGCCGAGGAAAGCCCTCCCGCGCCGCAGTCCGTAATCGCGTTGTAAAGGCCAAGGTCCCTGCACTGCAGCATCGCGTCGAGCAGCTTCTTCTCCTGGATCGGGTTGCCGATCTGCACCGCGCCGCTGGAGACCTTCTCGGATTCCTGGGTCAGTTCCCCGGAGGAGAAGGTGGCGCCGTGGATGCCGTCCCTTCCGGTCCGGCCTCCGGCGACAACGACCAGCTCGCCGGCCGAGACTTTCTTGAACGACTTGTCCTTCGGCATGATGCCGACAGTACCGCAGTAGACCAGCGGGTTGCCGATGAATTTCTCATGGAAGAGGACCGCGCCGTTGACCGTCGGGATACCCATCTTGTTGCCGTAATCCTTGACGCCCGCGACGACCCCTTTCATGACGCGTTTGGGATGAAGGGTCCCGGGCGGAAGTTTGGCGAACGGATAATCCGGAGGGCCGAAGCAGAAGACATCGGTATTAAGCACGGGCTTGGCCCCCAGCCCCGTCCCCATAGGATCGCGGATGACGCCGCCCACCCCGGTGTTGGCGCCTCCGAACGGCTCCAGCGCCGAGGGATGATTGTGGGTCTCGACCTTGAAGCAGACGTTGTTCTGCTCGTCGAACTTGATCACCCCGGAGTTATCCTTGAAGACCGACACGCACCACGGCTTCTTGAGCTCGTTGGTCACCTTCATGATCGTGGCCTTGAGGAGCCCGTCGATAAGGAGCGGCTTCTTCCCTTTCGTCAGCGGCTTGCGGGCCGCCTCGGGGATATCCCCGGCCCTCTCGGTATACCGGATCCTGCCGCGGAAGGTCTTGTGCCAGCAGTGCTCGGACCAGGTCTGAGCGACCGTCTCCAGCTCGCAGTCCGTCGGGTCCCTGCGCAGCGAACGGAAATGGTCCCTGATCACGCGCATCTCGGTCAGGTTGAGGAACAGCTGGCCCTGCCTGCTCAGTTTCTCGAGCTGGCTGTCGCTGGCCTTCCTGATCGGCACGATGACCGGCGAGAACGCGTAGGGGGCCGGATGCGGCGGATGCTCCGCCGGCTTGGCGATATGCTGGATAAGCTTGTTGTAGAGCAGCTTGTCGGCGATATTGGAAAGTTCGGCGGCGGAAAGGGAGCCCTTGAGCACGTACTTGCGCGCGGTGCGTACCGAGCGCACGCCTCCGATGCCCAGGTCCCTGATGCCTTTGAGCGTCGATCCCTCCACGGGGTCCATCACGCCGGGATTGTACGCGATCTCGATGACCGAGGTCCCCGGAACGCTTTCCTCTCCCGGATCGATCCGGTATTCCTGGCTTACCGGGTCGCGCAGCAGGTTCTCGCAGATGCGCCGTATCGCGGGTTCCGCGATGATGCCCTCGATGACATAGACCTGTATGAACGAGACGGCGCGCACCGAAGTGATGCCGAGGTCGAGGATGTCCTTCTTGACGCCTTCGCCGACAGCGTCAAATACCCCGGGCCTGTCCTTTACTTCTATCTTCCATTCCATATTTTTCGGGTGTTAGTTTGGATGGCGCATCAGCGCACATTGCGCGGGTATGGGCCACTGCCCAACCCCAGACGCCTGAATATGGCGCCGGTGTTGCGCAGGTAATAGGCGCAGTCGAAAATCGAATCGAGTTCCTTTTCGGAAAGCATGCGGGCGACATCGGGGTCGGCCGCGAGGTTCTGCCTGAAACTGGACGTCCCTTTCCAGGTCTGCATCGCGCACCGCTGCACGATATCGTACGCCGCGGGCCTGCTCAGCCCCTTGTTCATCAGCGTGATCAGCGCCCGCTGGGAATAGATGAGCCCCTTCGTCTTCCGGAGGTTGGCCTCGATATTGAGCGGGTACACGGAGAGCCCGTCGACGACCTGGATGAACTTGTTGAGCATGTAATCGAGGGCAAGCGTCGAGTCGGGGAAGATGACGCGTTCCGCCGAAGAATGGCTGATGTCGCGTTCATGCCAGAGCGCGATGTTCTCAAGCGCGACCAGGCTGTTGCCCCTCAGCAGGCGGGCCATGCCGCAGATGCGCTCGCAGATGACGGGATTGCGCTTGTGGGGCATCGCCGACGAGCCCTTCTGCCCCTTCCCGAACGGCTCCTCGAGCTCAAGCACCTCCGTGCGCTGGAGATGGCGTATCTCGGTGGCGAACTGCTCCAGCGAGGCGCCGGCGATCGCCAGCGTCGAGAGGAACTGCGCGTAGACGTCCCTCTGGATTATCTGGGTGGATATGGGAGCAGCCGAAAGGCCAAGCCGCGAGCAGACATATTTCTCGACCCTGGGGTCGATGTTGGAATAGGTGCCGACCGCGCCCGACAGTTTTCCGACGCAGACCGCTTCCCTGGCCGCCTTCATACGCTCGATGTTCCTCCCCGTCTCGTCATACCAGAGGGCGAACTTGAGACCCAGTGTCATCGGCTCCGCGTGGACGCCGTGGGTCCTGCCCATGCAGGCCAGGTCCCTGTATTTCTTCGCCTTGCGCGCAAGCGCGGCGCGCAGGCGCTGGAGATCGGCCAGGATGATGTCTGAAGCCTGCTTGAGCTGGACACCGAAGGTCGTATCGAGCAGGTCAGAGGAGGTAAGTCCCATGTGGAAATACTGGGCGTCGGAGCCGATCGAAGCGCTGACATCGGTGACAAAAGCGACGATGTCGTGCTGTGTCTTCTTCTCTATGGCGAGTATCCGGGGGACGCTGAAACGCGCCTTCGAGCGCATCCTGCGGCAGGCGGCCGCGGGTATCCTGCCCAGGCGCGACTGCGCCTCGCAGGCCAGCAGCTCGATCTCCAGCATGATGGAGAATTTGTTCTCGTCACGCCAGATGGCGTCCATTTCAGGAAGGGAATATCGTGCGATCATCGGATTTTACCTCGTATTCAGATGGGGGAAAACCACTATATATAGTATAAAAGCCGGAAAATCGAACGGCCTTATTATATCAAAGTTGCCCGGTCCCTGCAAATAAAAGTAAAAAATAGGGAACAAAATGCTTGACAAATCCCAGAAGAATGGTATACTTTCCCTAACTGGCAAATTTCAAAGGAGCTTGTATCAACAGTTTGGGAGTCTTTCAGCGCGTATTACCCGTAAAGCTTATGGTTCCAAGATAAGAGCTTTACGGTTTTTTTTTACCTGATTCTGAAAAGGGTAAAAAAAGTCTGTAGTAACAGTCACAGTTTTGAAGGGAGGTGAAAGCATCATGGCAAAAGGAAAGGTAAAATGGTTCAGCAACCAGAAGGGCTATGGCTTCATCACGCGTGATGACGGTAAGGATGTCTTCGTCCATTACAGCGCGGTGAAAGGCGATGGCTATAAGACCCTTGAAGAGGGCCAGGAGGTCGAGTTCGACGTGACCCAGGGTCCCAAGGGCGAGCAGGCCACCAACGTCACCAAGGTTGGCGGCGGCGCGGCTGCCTGAACTTTAAAATAAGAAAACGCCGTTCTTCTTATCGAGAAGGACGGCGTTTTCTGTTTGCAAAGCGTTGTTTAGTCGGTCGCGGCCCTGGCCAGCCTCAAGGCCTGCCTCTTGCCGTCATCAAAGCTCCCCCTTAGTGTCCCTCCCTGCTGTCTTACACCGCTGTCCGGATAAGTGAAGCGAGTTCCAGCGCCGCCTTCTCCACTGCTTTCTCAAGAGGGTTCCCGAACGAAAGCGTCTTGACCTGGATACCGATGATCGTCACTTTGGCGTCCATGGTCTGCTGGATGTAGTCGGCCATGATCTGAAGAGGCAGCTGGTGGGTGCAGAAGCAGGTGCCCTGGGCTTCCCCCGGCCCTATCAGCCTGGAGGTCCCGGGCTTCTTCTTGAAGTCGGCGGCGTCGACGAGTATGACGTGGTCGGGCTTGAACTTCCGTATCGCGCCGGTGAGGTTCTCGGGAGCGGTGGCGCCGATGAAGACCTTGAATTTCCTGGAGGCGGGAAGCTTGGGGGGGTTCTTAAGGAGCTGTTCGGCCACGAGAAGGCCGCAGCTGTCATCACCCCGGAACTGCGAACCGATGCCGACAAGAGCTATCCTGCTGGCATCACTGAGGTTTCTGCTGAGCTTCGTCCTTAGGGGATTCGTTCTTGGGAGGTTCGTTCTTTGGCGGCTCGCCACGATATACCACCTTCAGTTTCTCGACGTCCTGCTGGCCAAGCTCGACGTCGCCGGTCATCTCCAGCGCCTTCTTGACGCAGCTGTCGACGCACTGTCCGCAGTAGATGCACCTGGCGAGATTGATCTGAGCCTCGAACTGCTTATCGGCTATCTTGACGACCTTTATCGCTCCGGCCGGGCAGTCCCGCTCGCACATCTTGCACCCGAGGCATTTCTCGGCATGGAACCTGAGTTTCCCCCTCACCTTTTCCGGCATCTCAAGCTTCTCGTACGGATACCGGTTGGTCGCGGGTTTGGCGAACAGCGAACGCAGGACCTGGCGGAGCATGCTGCCTAATTTCATTTTACCACGAATCCTTTCAGGAAAAGATTGACCAAAAGCTGGAATATTCCGAGCGGAGCGACATATCTCCAGCAGAACGCCACCATCTGGTCAAGACGCAGACGGGCGAAAAGCGTGCGCAGCAGGGCGATGAGGCCGACGATCACGGCGACCTCGGCCAGGTAGAGCGCGAACCTCGCCGCGGGAGCGATCCCCGAAGCCATCGGGAAAAAGACAGCGGCAAGCAGCGACGCTCCCACGACCATTTCCACTCCGAGAGTCAGGCGGAAAAGGGCCAGCGACCTTCCGCTGTATTCGGTGAAACTCCCTGCGACGATCTCGGTCTCCGCCTCAGGTATGTCGAACGGCACCCTCTCGAGCTTGCCCATAAGGGCGATGAGGGAGACGCAGAATCCCGCGATGTTGACCAGCCAGAGAGCCGGATGGCTGTTGAAGAAAGCACGGATCCCCGAGAGGCTCCACGTCCCGGCCAGAAGCGCCGCCGACAGGATACCGATGAACAGCGGCACCTCGTAGGCGAAAAGCTGCGTTATCGCGCGCACGGCGCCCAGACGAGAGAAAAGCGAGGTCGAATACCAACCGCCGAGGAATATGGCCATCGTCGGGATGGTCAGGAGGTAAAGCACGACGATCACGTCGCCGTCGAAAGAGCTTAAGCCCCCCGCGTTCCACAGGGGCACGTACAGGAACGCGGTCACCGTGGCCGCCAGCGCGAAGACGGGCGTGGCCAGGAACATCGCGGTATTGGCCTCGCGCGGGATGATCTCTTCCTTGGACACCAGCTTGATGAAGTCGGCGAACGGCTGGAACCAGGGCGGCCCGATCCTGTTCTGCATGCGGGCGTGCAGCTTACGGTCGAGGAACTCCGCCATGAAGCTCAGCAGGCAGAGGAACAGGAAACCCGGGAATATCAGGATCGAGAAAAGTTCTTTCATATCTTCTTGTTCAGCGCGGACAAGTCCGTTCCGCGCGCTTTGTGCCAGGCCAGGCTGTATTCGTGCAATTCTTTCCAGGTCATCACGCGGTCTTTCGACTTTTCCGAGCTGACCCTTACCATCCGGTCAGTGCAGGAGAAACAGGGGTCGATAGCCGCCACGACGATGGGCATATCCGCCAGGTAACGGTCCTTGAGCATGTGCTTGACCGCCTGGATGTTGGCCAGCGTCGGCGCGCGCACCTTTACGCGCTCGGGTTTCTCGCTGCCGTTGGATTTGACGTAATGCATGTCCTCGCCCCTGGGAGCCTCGTATCTGCTGATCGCTTCGCCCGCGGGTATCTTGCGGGGGGCGCGAACGGTTATCGGTCCTTCCGGCATCTTCTCGAGACACTGGCGGATCAACTTGAACGATTCCAGCAGCTCCTTGACGCGGACGATGGTCCTGCCGTAGACGTCCGCATGCGTGTCGGTGATCAAATTGAAATCCAGCTCGCCGTACGCGGCGTACGGATCATCGCGGCGCACATCGCGCGCCAGTCCGGAGGCGCGGGCGGTCGGTCCGACCGCGTCGAGCCTGATGGAATCTTCGAGCGAAAGCACGCCGACCCCGGAGAGGCGCTTGATCAGCGTCGGCTCCTCGGTAGCGACCTTGATGTAATACGCGGTCCGTTCCTCAAGCGTCTTCATGCCGGCAAGGATCTTTTTGGCCTGTGCGGCCGAGACGTCGCGGCGGACACCGCCGATGGTGTTAATGCCGTAGTTGATGCGGTTCCCTGTCAGCTCCGCGAGCAGGTCCATGACGATCTCGCGGTCGCGCCAGGTGTACATAAGGAGGGTATCGAAACCGATCTCATGGCCGGCGACGCCGAGCCAGAGGAAATGGCTGTGCACGCGCTCGAGCTCGCCGATCAGCGTGCGTATGTAGAGCGCCCGCTTCGGCACTTCGAGCCCCGCGATCTCCTCCACCGCCTGAATGAAACAGGTCGAATGGGAATGCGAGCAGATGCCGCAGATGCGCTCGGCAAGGTAGACGTCCTGCATGAACGTCCTCTCCTCGCAGGCCTTCTCGATGCCGCGGTGGTTATAGCCGAGCCTGATCTCGACCCCGAGGATCTTCTCGCCCTTCAGCGCGACGCTGAAGCTCTCCGGTTCCTTGAGGGCGGGATGCTGGGGGCCTATCGGTATCCTGAATTTATGGGAATCATGCATGTTATGCCGCCTTTTCTTTCTGTTTCCAGTCCTTGCGCAGGGGATATTCTCCCTTAGGCCAGTCGTCGGTCAAAGGATACCGGTGGCCCGACGCCAGCCCTTCCACCCGGGCGCCGAAGAGATCGACCAGTTCCCGCTCGTAGATATCGGCCCCGGCGAAGTAACCGGTCACGGTCTTGAGCACCGGATGCGCCTTGTCCACGCGGATGCGGATGTTCAGAAGGATCCCGTTCTCGTCGGACAGGTGGTACATGAACGCGAGCTTGTCCGTCTCGTCGAAACCGGTGATCGACACCAGGTGGCCGAACTTGAGCCCGTCCTTGGCGTAGGCGAATATCTTCTCGAAATCCTTCGTCTCGGCCTCGACAAAAACGCGGCGGGCGCGGGTAACGGTGATCTTTCCCTCGAGCGCGGGGAATTTCTTTATCAGTTCGTTCTTTATATCTTCCACTGACATCTATGCCTCCAAAAGCCGCGTTATGCCGCGGCCGGTTCCTTCTTCTTCTCGTCCAGGCTTGCCAGGAGCTTCACCGCCCCGTCGATTATCGCTTTCGGGCTGGCCGGGCAGCCGGGTATGAACATCGACACGGGGATCACCGCATTGATTCCCCCCATGACGTTGTAGCAGCCGTTGAAGACGCCGCCGGAGCAGGCGCAGGTGCCGACAGCGATGACGAACTTCGGCTCGGCCATCTGCTCATAGATCCTCTTGAGGCGGCACTCGATCTGCCTGGTCACAGGACCAGAGCAGACCAGGATGTCCGCATGGCGAGGCGTGCCTTTGAGCTGGACGCCGAAGCGTTCCAGGTCATAGCGCGGCGTAAGCGCCGCGATTATCTCGATATCGCAGGCGTTGCATGCGCCCGTGTTGAAATGGATGATCCAGGGCGATTTTATGCGGGCCCAGGTGACTATCTTCTTGGTCAGTTCCATCTTTCCACCTTTCCAACTTCGTAAGTTGGAAGCTACTTTGACCTTCCCAACTTACGAAGTTGGAAAGGTCGTTCAGTTTATTCCTTCCTCATCAGTATATACAGCCCGGCGATGACACCGGTGATGAACAGGACAGCCAGGACCGTCGTGCGCGCGTTGGCGAACGGGACGGTGGCCATCATCAGGGCGGCGACGTGCGCGATGGTGAAGAAGATCGCGAACGGGAAGAACGCGGCATAATCGGGGCGCGCCGTCCCGTTGTATCCCTCCTCGCCGCACGCGTACGGCTCGCGCTCACCCTTGAAATGCTTCCCGGGCCGCAGCGACAGGGTCGAGCACAGCGCCGACAGGAGGAACGCCGCGGCCAGAACGATCATGAACGCTACGGGCGGCCAGAGCAGGATCTTACCGATATCTGTTCCCATATTATTGTACGTTCTTTATCTCTCTGGCATCAAGAGATTTGTTGTGCTGATTTATGCCGACGACGATCCCCAGGGCCACGGTCATCACGACCACTTCTACGGTGATGAAGGTGATGACCAGCGCCTGCGCCAGCGCGGTGCGGCCGGTCACGAACCCGGCGGCGATGATCAGAAGCGACACCGCCTTAAGCAGCAGCTCCACGCCGATCAGCGCGCGGATCAGGTTGTACGACGCCAGGACGCAGTAAAGCCCGGCCACAAGCGTCAGGATGATGAATATGGCGAACGTCCAGAACACGTTCATCTCTTGTCACGCTCCTTGAAAAGCAGCACGACCCCGAAGACACCGGCCAGCAGGATGATCACCTGCCCGATCAGATCGAGGGGCCTTTCGTTCCACAGCACCGCGCGCGGGTCCGTCACCGTTTCCGGCCCGACCGGCGAAGCGTTCAGTTTCATGCTGGCCTGGGCAAGGATGACGCCCAGGACCACTACCAGTAACGGCAGCAGTCCGAACCTCTTCAGGCGCGCCTTGAGATGCGCGGCCTTCTCCTCCCTCGTCTCAGCCTGGGTAAGGCTGATCGTGCTGATGAACAGCACGGAGATCAGGCCCGAACAGACAGAGAGCTCGAACACGGCGGCAAGCGGCGAGCACAGCCTGAACATCAGCACCGAGACGACCGCGCTGGCAAGGGCAAGCGCGATGGCCGAGCGAAGAAGGCTGCGGGTCATCACCGCCCATACCGCGGCGGCTGTCATAATAACGAGGAAAACGATGTTTATCGCCATAAGAGTTTGAACAGGAGCGGGAACGCTATGCCCACGCCCACGGTTATCGCGCTCAGCGCGCACACGGGAAGGATAAGCCCTATCCCCGCTTCCCTGACATCCGCGAACTCATCGCGCGCGTGTCCCGAGAACACCCTCCTCTGCATGTAGAGGAAATACGCCAGCGTCAGGATGCTGGCCGCCACCGCAAGGGCGGCGTAAAAACGGTACCCGCCGATCCAGAGCGCGACCACGATCAGAAGCTTGCTCCAGAACCCGGCGAACGGCGGTATCCCCGCCGCGGAAAGCCATGCGATCGCCGAAGTGACGGCCGTTACCGGCATCTTCGCCGCAAGGCCGCCCATCCGGGAGATCTCCCTCGTCCCCGTCCTTGACTCAAGCGAAGCGGAGTTGAGGAACAATGTCGATTTGAAGACCGAATGGTTGAACAGGTGGAAGACGGCCCCCATGATGCCCAGCGGGTTGCCGGCCCCCAGGCCGATGACGATGTACCCGACCTGGCTGATGCTCGAATACGCCAGCATCCTCTTGAAATCGTTCTGACCCAGCGCGGCGAGCGCGCCGGCGACTATGGAAAGGGTCCCGACGAGCAGGACCACCTCGCGCACGGGAGCGGAGAACGCCGCGACGGAAAGGTCGAACCGGATCAACGTGAAGATGCCCAGGATCTTGGTGACGGTACCGGCAAGCAGCACCGAGACCGGGGCGGGCGAGGTCGAATAGACGCCCGGCAGCCATCCGTGGAAAGGCATCAGGCCGCCCTTGATGAACAGGCCGCAGACGAAAAGCGCGACGGAGAGGGCCACGACCTGTCCCTGCCCGGGCGCCGAAAGAGCGGCGCGCACGGCGTCGAACTGCGTGCTGCCCGAGAAAAATATCATCAGCGCGATCGCGGCCAGCATCATCGCGGAAGCGGCGGACGAAAGGATGATGTATTTGAACGCCGATCCCAGGGCGTCCTTCTCCCTGTCGAGAGCGATCAGGATGTAGGAAGCCACCGCGGTGACCTCGATGAAGACGTAGAGCGAAAAGACATCCCGTGCCAGCGCGATACCGTTCATGCCGGCGATGGCCACGAGCAGGAGATTGGCGAAATTAAAACCCTTTTCCTCGTCTCCGATCAGCCCCTTGCCCGCGATAAGAGCGGCGCCTGAAACGAGACCGATGGTCACCAGCGCGACGGCGGCGAGCCGGTCGACCGGGAGCCCGACGAGACCGAAAAGCGACCCCGCGGCGGTCAACACCTGCCAGGCCGCCAGGATCAGCACCAGCCAGAACGCGGCCTTCTTCATCACCCACATGAAAGGCAGGTTCAGGGCGATCAGGGAGATCAGCGGTATAAGGATGAAAGAAGAGTACACTTATCCTCCGATGACTGAACGGATCAGGAAGAGCGCTACCAGCACCATGCCGGCCAGCGCCCAGGCCAGATAGCCGGGATAGTTGACCGGCTGAGCCTTGATGATCCCTCCGCTCAAGACCCAGGCGAGCCCTACCGCCGCCCGGTTGTATATCCAGTCCACGGCGCGGTCGACCCACCAGCAGACCTTCGCGAACCAGCCGGTAAGGACAGCGCCGATATTGTACGGGTCGAACAGGCCTCTTTCCGCCTTTTCATACGTCCACGAGAGCCCGGGAGCATGGTGGATATGGTCCGCCGCTTTGAGCCCGCTGCCGCCGAGGTTGACGCCGAGCATGTGGTTGAACAGCGCCGCCGCCAGGACAGCGATGGAGACCGCGACGATAGCGGCATTGGCCGGCCATCCCGCGAAACTGCGGCCCTCGATATGCGCGCCCACGGCAGGCTGGATCAGATGGTTCAGGGGCAGCGCGTTATACACGCCGAACAGGATGCACATCCCGGCGATGACCATCATCGGTATCAGCATCGCCAGGGGGGCTTCCTTCACCTTGCCGTTCTCGCGCGAAAGCGTGCCGAAATAGGCGGCATGGCCGAGCTTGAGGAACGACGCCGCGGTCAAGAACGAACCGGCGACGGCCAGGACGTAGAAGATGATGCCGCGCTCAAGGGCGCCGTCATAGACCAGCTCCTTTGAGAAGAAACCGTTGAACGGCGGAACGCCGGAAATGGCGGCCGCGCAGACGAAGAAACAGCCGAACGTAACGGGCATCTTCTTCGCCAGCCCGCCCAGCTTGTTGAGGTCGGTCGTCCCCGCCTGGTTCTCGACCGAACCGCCGGAAAGGAACAGCCCGCTCTTGTACATCGCGTGGTTGATCATGTGGAAGATGCCGCCGACGATACCGGCAGGCACCATCGTGCCGATGCCGAGGATCATGTAACCGACCTGGCTGATCGCGTGGTATGAAAGCAGTTTTTTGTAATCCTTCTGTATGAGCGCCATCATGACCGCCAGCAGGATGGTGATGACGCCGATGGTCATCAGCAGGATGCTCATCCCGGAATCGGGGACGAGTTTGAACATATCGAGCGAGATCCGCGCCAGGAAATAGATGCCGAGCAGTTTCTCCAGCGCCGCGGGCAGGAATGCCATGAACGGCAGCGGGGCGTCGAGCGCGGCATCGGGTATCCAGCTGTGGAAGGGCATCGAGCCGGCCTTGGAGATGGCGCCGATCATCAGCAGGACGAACGCCCAGCTTCCCAGCATATCCAGCGGCAGGCTGATGCGCGAGATCTGCAGTGTGCCGGCAAGGTGCCCCGTGAGGGCGATGCCGAGCATCATGCACAGGTCGGTGACGCCGACGATGATCAAAGCCTTGGTGGCGGTTTTGAACGCTTCCCTGCCGCCGATATAGATCATGCCGAAGACGGTCATCAGCAGGCCTTCCCAGAAGAACAGGAGCACCAGGAGGTTATCCGCGAGCACCGCCCCGTTGACCAGGGCCAGCGAGATAAGCAGGTAGGCGTAGAACTGCCTGGAGTAATCCTTGCCCTTGACGAAGACCAGCGAATAAAGGGTGATCAGGAAGCCGAACCCGGCGACGGCCAGGATGATGAACGCGCTGAAATTGTACAGCCTCAGGGAGAACTCGATCCCCTGCCCCAGCCAGGCGTGGGAATAGTGCATCACCTTGCCGAAAAGGCTTATCGCCACGGCAAGGTTGAGGGTCGCCGCGAAGAAAGCAAGGACTTCCTTCAACCCTTTAAGCACTTTCGGACAGACAAACACCGCCAGGGCGAAGAACGACGGTATCAGTATAGGGAGAAGCAGTATTTTGCTCATTTATTTCAGGGATGAAAGCATCTGCGCCGCAGGGACATTCGCGAAAGTAAACAGGTAATTGACCAGGATGCCGCCGGCAAGCGAAAGCGCCGCCAGGAGCGCGACCACAAAGACCATTCCCTTGTCCCCTTCCGGTCTGGCGTGCTCGCTCTCCCTGCCGAAGAAGACTACCACAAAAACCCTCATCAGGTACGCCAGGGTCAGTATTGCGCCGAAGATGAATACAGCAGCCATCAGAGGCTGTCCGGCCTGGACCGCTCCCTGAAAGGTCAGATATTTGCTGAAGAACCCGCCGAACGGCGGAATGCCCATGACTGAAGCCGCGCAGAAGAAGAAAGAGACAGCGGTAATAGGCATGGTCTTGATCAGCCCGCCCAGCTTGGTGATATCCCTTACGCGGGTCTTCTGCTCGATGATGCCCGCGCAGAGGAACAGGCCGGCTTTCGAGACGCCGTGGGCCAGGATATACAGCAGACCCGCCGCGACGCCGATCTGGTTGCCGACCGAGAGCGCGAAAAGGATGAAGCCGATCTGGCTTACGGTGGAATAGGCGATGATACGCTTGAGGTCGGTCTCGACCAGGGCCGCGCCGCCGCTGACGATGCTGCTGACCGCCGCGATGACGGGTATTATCGTCGTCCACACGGGGTCGATCACGAAACCGGCGATGAACAGCCGGGCGAAGACATAGAGGCCGATCTTGACCAGGATCGCCGCGTGCAGGAGCGCCGTGACCGGTGAAGGCGCGACACCGGCGTCAGGGAGCCAGGTATGGAACGGCAGTGTCGCCGACTTCGAGAGGATACCCGCCAGGATCAGCGCTACCGCGATGTTCGAAATGGGATGCCGGGAGATATCGAAGGAACCCGTCTGCGCGAAGACACTGACGAACCCGATAAGCATAAGCAGCGCGCCGAAGACGGTGACCATGAAGGCCTTGTCGGCCCTCTTGAGGTATTCCTTCTCCCTGAAGAAGCCGATCAGGCGCCAGCTGGTGATCGCGGTGATCTCCCAGAACAGGTACAGCAGGATCAGGTTGCGTGAGAAGACCAGCCCCATCATCGCGCCGAGGAAAAGGACCACCATCAGGTAGTACTCGTCCTGGTGCTTGTAATGGCTGATATACCCGAAAGAGTAGAGGACGATGACCGCGCTCAGGAAAGAGGAAACGGAGGCCATGAAGACGGCGAGGCCGTCGGCCGCGAAGGTGAGGTTGAGCCCCAGCGGGAAAGCGCGGGTGATGACGATCTCGTTCCCGGAGAAGACGCCCGGTATCATCAGGCACGAAAGGACACATGACGCGCTGACGAACGCGAAGGCGAGGAGATCCCTGGCTCGGGTGGAGATCCGCCCGATAAACGGCAGGATGAAAGCTCCTATCAACGGGATGAAGATCGTGGCTGCGAGAGCGTATTTCATTGTTCCTATAATAAGCCTATTTCAGGTGAAAAACCAGCAAAAAATGGGAGGCCGGAAAAATGGGGTCAGAATTGTTTTTCTGGGATAAACTTGCGGAAAAAACAATTCTGACCCCGTTTTTCGTTGTTATGCCGCTTCCTGCTGTTTGAAGCTCAGCTTGCCGTGCTTGGAATACAGGACGGCGCCGAACATGAGCAGGGTACAGATGACTATCGCCGCGATGACGGTCGGTTCGGAACGATGGATGCGTATAAGGATAGGCGCCGCCAGAAGCGAGACCAGGTTGATGACCTTGATCATCGGGTTCAGGGCGGGTCCTGACGTATCCTTAAGCGGGTCGCCGACGGTATCTCCGACGACGGAAGCCTTGTGCGATTCGGAACCCTTGCCGCCGTAGAGGCCGTCCTCGATGGTCTTCTTGGCATTATCCCAGGCGCCGCCCGCGGTCGCCATGAAGACCGCGAGGAGCTGGCCGGAGATGATGACGCCGGCGTTGAAACCGCCGAGCGCTTCGACGGAAAGGAGCATGCCGATCACGATCGGGCTGAGTACCGCGATAAGCGCCAGGCCGATCAGTTCACGCTGGGCAGCCACGGTGCAGATCCCGACCGCCTTGGCGTAATCCGGCTTGACCTTGCCTTCCATCAGTCCGGGTATGTGGAACTGCTTGCGCACTTCGTCGACGATCAAGGAAGCCGCGCGCGCGACGGCGGTGATGGTAAGGGATGAGAAAAGGCACGGCAGGGCCGCGCCGAGGAGCAAGCCGATAAAGACCATGGGCTGGGACACGCGGATGCCGGTAGTCAGCATCTGCATCGCCTCAGCCACTCCCATCTGCGCCTGTACCTTGGTGACGTCGGTCAGGAACGAGCCGAACAGGGAGACCGCGGCGATGACCGCTGAGCCGATCGCGACGCCCTTGGTGATGGCCTTGGTAGTGTTGCCCACAGCGTCAAGGTCAGCCATGATCTGGCGCGCTTGCGGTTCCAGGTGCGCCATTTCACCTATCCCATTGGCGTTATCGGAGATAGGACCGAAGGAATCCATGGCGACGTTGTTGCCGGTCAGGGTAAGCATACCGATACCTGTCATGGCCACGCCGTAAAGCACGTAGACCACGGGCTGGCCCCAGTAGATGACCAGCGCCGCCAGGATGGTGAAGGCGATGACCACGAACTGCCACGCCGATGATTCGAAACCTATGGAGATACCGCGCAGGATCAGGGTCGCGGAGCCGGTTTTGGAGCTGGCCGCGATCTCTTTGACAGGCGCGTAAGATGTGTGGGTGAAATACTTTGTGATCTCATCGATGAGGACCGCCAGCAGGATACCGACGGCTACCGAGAAGAACGCCCTCCATTCGTGCATATAGAAATGCGCCAGGAGCGCGAAGGCGACGACCGAGATGAGGGCGGAAGTACGGAAGCCCAGGTTGATCGCGGCGAAAGCATCGCCTTTTTTCTCATCTTTTTTACCTTTAACCAGATACGTACCGATTATAGAGGAAAGCACCCCGATGCCGCGCACCAGAAGCGGGAAAAGGATCCATTTGATCTCGTGGGTGATGCCGACCAGCGCCAGACCAAGGATAAGGCCGGAGACGATGGTGACTTCGTAGGATTCGAAGATGTCCGCGGCCATACCGGCGCAGTCACCGACATTGTCGCCGACCAGGTCAGCGACGACAGCGGCGTTGCGCGGATCGTCCTCGGGAATGTTCTTTTCAACCTTACCTACGAGGTCAGCGCCTACGTCAGCAGCCTTGGTATAGATGCCGCCGCCTACGCGCATGAACAGCGCCAGGAGCGTGCCGCCGAAGCCGAAGCCCAGCAGGACGTCCGGGGAAGCGATACCGAAGATCATGAAGATGACCGTGCCGCCGAGAAGCCCGAGGCCGTCGGTGAGCATGCCGGTGATCGTGCCGGACCTGTAAGCGATCTTAAGCGCGTCCGAGAAATTCTTGCGGGCAGCCGCCGCGACGCGTACATTCCCCTGGACAGCCATCCTCATGCCGAACTGGCCGACCATCAGCGAGAAGAACGCGCCCATGATGAACGCCGCGGCGCGGCCCAGGCCTACGATAAGCCTTACTTTATCGGGAGAGAACTGGCTGAAACGCTGGAGCGCCTCCTCGCTCGGCGGGATCACGTAGACCGAGGCGAAAAGCACGCCGGTGAGGACGAAGATGAGCGGAAGGATGATCTTGAACTGGCGGCCCAGGTAGGCATCGGCGCCCACGCGGATCGCGTTCCAGACTTCCTGCATCTGGGGGGTCCCCTTGTCGTACTTCATGATCTGGGACTTGAGCATCAGGGCGTAGCCCAGACCCAGGAACGCGATGACCAGGACTGTCCAGATCGAGTAGACCTCGAAAAGCGTTGCGTGGATACTGCCGAACATGGGGGGACTCCTTTCTATTGCTGTTTAGAACGGGATAAAAACGGAAGATGCAACTTTACCACAATACGGAAGGTTTGTCAAGGCTTTGGCGGGAGCTCCACCAATGTCAGCAGTTGTTCCAGTGCGGGGTCGGTGCTCTGGGCTTTCTCT
>JBLMZF010000021.1:0-7700 GCA_050258655.1 Deltaproteobacteria bacterium
ACCCATGTCCCCGGCCTGACCATGATCGACGCCTACTGGCTCAGACGGAGATGACTCCCTTTGCCTCAGACCCCGCTTTTTTACTTGATTTTATCTTTCAATAATGTAAACTATTGCAAAAGAACAAGGGCGTTCCGGAAGGAACGTCTTTTTTTTTAAGGTAAAGGGGAAATGGAAGCACTGATACTTCTGCTGATACTCATCCTTTCGGCAGCCTCGTTCGCGTTCATCAATCTCTGCGCCAGATTGTAGATCAGCCATGGTAACTTATTTGATCTGCGGGATAATCGCCTTTTTGCTCCTCATATACCTCCTCATCGCCCTCCTCAAGCCGGAGATCTTCTCATGAACTGGAACGATCTCGCGCAGCTTACGGTCTATCTCCTCATCCTTCTCCTGACGGTCAAGCCTCTCGGCATCTACATGGCCAGAGTATATGAAGGCAAGAGGCAGCCTCTTTCCTGGCTTTCTCCGCTGGAACGGCTGATCTACCGCATGTGCGCTGTCGACCCGGACAAGGAGATGGGCTGGAAAGAGTACGCGGTCTGCATGATGCTGTTCAACATCATCGGCCTGCTTGCGGTCTATGTCCTCCAGCGCGTGCAGCAATTCCTTCCCTTGAACCCGATGAAGATGGCGGCTGTCGCGCCGGACCTGGCCTTCAACACTGCGGTGAGCTTCGCCACCAACACCAACTGGCAGGGCTACGGGGGGGAGACGACACTCAGCTACCTTACGCAGATGCTCGGCCTGACCGTGCAGAACTTTGTCTCCGCGGCTACCGGGATGGCGGTCCTCGTCGCTCTGGTCAGGGGGATCGTGCAGAAGCAGAAGGAGGCGATAGGCAATTTCTGGCAGGACCTGGTGAGGTCGACCGTATATATCTTTCTGCCCTTGTCCCTGATAGTCGCGGTCGCGCTGCTTTCCCAGGGAGTCGTGCAGACGTTCGCGCCCAGTGTCAAAGCGGCTACTCTGTCCGGCGCGGAACAGGTCATCGCGCGCGGACCGGCCGCTTCGCAGGTGGCGATAAAGCAATTGGGCACCAACGGCGGAGGCTTCTTCAACGTCAATTCCGCCCATCCCTTTGAGAACCCCACTCCGTTGTCCAATCTGATCGAAGTGCTGTCGATCCTGCTGATCCCGGCAGCGCTGTGCTATACCTTCGGCATGATGGTCAGGGACAGGAGGCAGGGGTGGGCGCTCCTCGCGGTCATGCTGATCATCTTCATACCATGCCTTTTGCTGTGCGCGCACCTCGAGCAGGGCAACATGGAAGGCAAGGAGGTCCGGTTCGGCGTCGCGCAGTCCGCGTTATGGGCAACGGCTACCACCGCGGCCTCCAACGGTTCCGTGAACGCGATGCATGATTCGTTCACGCCTCTCGGCGGCATGATCCCCATGCTGCTCATGCAACTGGGTGAGATCATCTTCGGCGGGGTCGGTTCCGGCCTCTACGGCATGCTCGCGTTCGTCATCATCGCGGTTTTTATCGCCGGCTTGATGATCGGCCGCACTCCGGAGTACCTCGGCAAGAAGGTCGAGGCTTTTGAGATGAAGATGGCCTGCCTGGTAATTTTTATACCTCCGATCCTGGTGCTGGCTGGGGCCGCCCTGGCAGTAGCCCTGCCGCAAGGCAGGTCGTCCGTCTTGAACCCCGGACCGCACGGTTTCAGCGAGATACTCTACGCGTTCTCATCCGCTGGCAACAATAACGGCTCCGCGTTCGCGGGTCTGTCGGTCAATACGCTGTTCTATAATCTCGCGCTGGGCATCGCGATGTTCTTCGCCCGGTACTGGCTGGCCATCCCGATGCTTGCCGTCGCCGGTTCGCTGTCCGCGAAGAAGATCGTCCCGCAAAGCTCCGGCACGCTGCCGACGCATACGGTCCTGTTCATCGGCTTCCTGGTGATGGTGATTCTTATCGTGGGAGCGCTTACGTTCTTTCCCGCGCTCGCTTTGGGGCCTGTGGTTGAATACCTGATACGATGAAAAAACAGAAATCGCGCTCATTGTTCGAACCGAAGATCATCTGGCCGGCGGCCATCGATTCATTCAGGAAGCTTGATCCGCGCCATCAGATCAAGAATCCGGTGATGTTCGCGGTCCTCATCGGCAGCATGGTCACCACAGGACTGCTTGCGCAGGCCTTGACGGGCAGAGGGGAGGCCCCAGTCAGTTTCATCGCGGCCATCACCGCCTGGCTGTGGTTTACGCTTCTTTTCGCCAACTTCGCCGAGGCAATGGCGGAGGGCAGGGGTAAAGCCCAGGCCGAGAGCCTGCGCAAGGCGCGGAAGGAGACTCCCGCAAAGAGACTCTCGAAGCCCGCGTATGGCGCCAAGTACGAGATCGTATCCGCGACTTCTTTAAGGAAGGGCGACGTGATCCTGGCCGAGGCACAGGATATGATCCCCATGGACGGTGAGGTCATCGAGGGTGTCGCTTCGGTCGATGAGAGCGCCATCACCGGCGAGAGCGCGCCGGTGATCAGGGAGAGCGGGGGCGACCGCAGCGCGGTGACCGGGGGCACCAGAGTGCTTTCCGACTGGCTGGTGGTCCGCATCAGCTCCAACCCGGGCGAGACATTCCTCGACCATATGATCGCGATGGTCGAAGGCGCCAAACGGCAGAAGACACCCAATGAGATCGCGTTGAGCATCCTGCTGGCGGTGTTCACTCTTATTTTCCTGCTGGCGACAGTGACGCTTCTGCCGTTCTCCATCTATGCAGTGGTCTCGTCCGGCCGCGGGCTGCCTATCACCGTGACGGTGCTGGCCGCGCTGCTCGTATGTCTGATCCCTACCACTATCGGCGGCCTGCTGCCGGCGATCGGTATCGCCGGAATGGACAGGATGGTGCAGGCCAACGTCATCGCCACTTCGGGGCGGGCCGTCGAAGCGGCGGGTGACGTGGATGTGCTGCTGCTGGATAAAACGGGCACGATCACGCTCGGGAACCGCCAGGCAGTGGCATTCGTACCGCGGGAAGGGGTAAGCCCCGAAGCGCTGGCCGATGCCGCCCAGTTGGCTTCCCTGGCCGACGAAACGCCGGAAGGCAGAAGCATCGTAGTGCTTGCAAAGGACAAATACGGTATCCGTGAGCGCAAGATCCATGAGCTGCACGCGCATTTTATACAGTTTTCGGCCCAGACCAGGATGAGCGGCGTCGATCTGGGTGACGGAAGACAGATACGCAAAGGCGCGGTTGACGCCATCGAAGCGTATGTCAAGAGTCTCGGCGGAGTCTTCCCTGATCCTCTCAAGCAGGAGATCCAGCGTATCTCCAAGGGAGGCGGGACCCCGTTGGTGGTGGCAGAGCATAAGAACGTGCTCGGGGTTGTCCAGTTGAAAGACATCGTCAAAGGCGGTATCAAGGAGCGTTTTCTGGAATTGAGGCGGATGGGGATCAAGACGGTGATGATAACGGGTGATAACCCGTTGACAGCGGCCGCTATCGCCGCGGAGGCGGGTACTGACGATTTCCTTGCCCAGGCCACCCCTGAGACCAAGCTCAAGTATATCCGCGATATGCAGGCCGGGGGCAGGTTGGTGGCAATGACAGGGGATGGCACCAATGACGCCCCGGCGCTCGCCCAGGCTGACGTGGCAGTGGCGATGAACAGCGGCACCCAGGCGGCAAAGGAAGCCGGCAATATGGTGGACCTCGATTCGAACCCGACCAAGCTCATCGAGATCGTCGAGATCGGCAAGCAGCTTCTGATGACGCGCGGGGCGCTGACCACGTTCAGTATTTCCAACGACGTCTCGAAATATTTCGCGATCATCCCGGCGGCCTTCGCCGCGACGTATCCGGCTCTCGGCGCCTTGAACATCATGCGCCTTGCCACCCCTGAAAGCGCCGTACTGTCCGCTGTGATCTTCAACGCGCTTATCATAATCTTCCTGATCCCGCTGGCATTGAGGGGGGTCCCCTACAAGCACGTGCCGGCGAACCGGCTCCTGCGGGAAAACCTGCTGGTGTACGGCCTGGGCGGTGTCATCACGCCGTTCATCGGCATCAAGGCGATCGACATGATATTGGTCGGCCTGCATCTGGTGAAATGATGAGACAACTTAAATCCGCTTTCCTGGTATTTATCGCGCTTACCCTGCTCACGGGCGTCATCTACCCGCTGGCAGTGACCGGTATCGCGCGCTTATTCTTCAGGGATAAAGCGGAAGGAAGCCTGATCTACCGTAACGGCACAGTAGTCGGCTCGACCCTGATCGGCCAGCGGTTCACCGATCCTAAATACCTGTGGGGAAGGCCTTCAGCGACGTCGCCTGATGCGTATAACGCGGCTTCTTCTTCCGGGTCGAACCTTGCCACTTCGAATCCGGATCTTAAAACGATGATCGAACAGCGGACAGCCGCGTTACGTACCGCCGCTGATCCGGATACTACCGCTCCGGTCCCCGTCGACCTGATCACCGCTTCGGCAAGCGGGCTCGATCCCGATATCAGCCCCGCGGCCGCCTATTACCAGGCAGAGAGGATCGCGAAAGCGCGCGGATTGCCCCGCAGCGCCGTGGAAGCGGTGATCGCCCGGCATACGACGAAACGCTTGTGGGGGATACTGGGAGAACCCGTGGTCAATGTACTGGAAGTCAACCTTGAGCTGGAGAGCTATGGAACGGCCGAATCCCGATGAGCTTCTGAAAAGAGTGCAAGCCGAGGAAAGAGAGCGCGGAAGGCTCAAGATCTTCTTCGGCGCGGTCGCCGGCGTGGGCAAGACGTACTCCATGCTCGAGTCGGCGCGGCAGCGCAGGAAGGAAGGGATCGATGTCGTGGTCGGTTACGTCGAGACCCACAAGCGTGCCGAGACGAACGCCCTCCTTGAGGGACTCGAGATGCTTCCTCCCGCCATAATCCAGTATAAAAACGTCTCTTTGCGTGAATTCGACATCGATGCCGCCCTGAAACGACGGCCCCGGCTTATCCTGGTCGACGAACTTGCCCATACCAACGCTCCCGGTTCCCGCCATCTCAAGCGCTGGCAGGACGTCGATGAGCTCCTCGATCAAGGCATCGACGTTTACACTACCCTCAACGTGCAGCATGTCGAGAGCGCCAACGATATCATCAACGAGATAACCGGAATAAGGGTGCGCGAGACTGTGCCGGACACTTTTGTCGAACAGGCCGATGAGATCGAGCTGGTCGATCTGCCGGCCGAAGACCTGCTGAAGCGCCTGAAAGAGGGGAAGGTCTACCTGGGCGACCAGGCTCAACGGGCGGTAGAACATTTCTTCCAGCCCGGCAACCTCATCGCGCTGCGGCAGCTCGCCCTGCGGTATACGGCCCATAACGTAGAAGAGAAACTGGTTACGTACCGGCAGGCGCACGCGGTCTCCAAGGTGTGGAAGGCGCGCGACCGTTTTCTCGTTGCCATCAGCCCCAGCCCCAGTTCGATGAGCCTGATCAGGGCAGGAAAGCGCATCGCCGCGGACCTCGGAGTGGAGTGGACGGTAACCTATGTCGAGACGCTGACCGGGGTCCCCGCGGACAAGGGCAGGATCGCCGAGATGATGCGTTTCGCGGAGCATCTGGGCGCCCAGGTGGTCACGCTTAACGGCAGGGATATCGCACAGACCATCCTCTCGTACGCCCGTACCAACAATATCACCAAGATCATCGCCGGCAAACCCGGGAAACCGCGCTGGCACGAAATAGTTTTCGGTTCCATCATCGACAAACTCGGCAGGGCCAGCGGGGAGATCGATCTGTTCCTGCTAAGCACCGAGCCGGAAGAGATAAGGACTACGGAACCGGTAAGCGAGGAGGCAGGGCGGGAATTCCCCTGGAGAGGGCTTTTTGCCACGGTTGCGATCGTCGCGGCCTGCACAGCCATCGATCATCTTTTATTACATCAGCTTGCCCTGGTCAACCTTGCGATGGTTTATCTGCTTGCGGTATCCTGGATAGCCTACCGCTACGGCCGGGGTTTCGCGGTCCTCGCCGCGTTCTTAAGCGTGATGCTGTTCGATTTCTTCTTTGTCCCTCCATACCTGACGCTCGCGGTTGAAGATTTCCAGTACCTGGTCACATTCACGGTCATGCTTGTCGTAGGGGTGGGTATAGGTAACCTGACCGGCCAGTTGCGCAGGCAAACAATGGCCATGCAGCAGAGGGAAGGGCGCACACAGGTGCTTTACGAGCTCAACCGCGACCTGGCCAAGAGCTCTAACCCGAACGAGCTTTTCGCTATCATGAGGCAGCATATAGAAGGGTATTTCAAGTGTGAAGCCGTTATTTTCACCCCCGATAAGCACAAGATCCTGATTCCGCGTTTCGGCGAGGACAAGGGCCTTGAGCTGGACGAGCACGAGTTCGCGGTGGTCCAATGGGTCTATGAGAACAGGAAACCCGCGGGCAAAGAGACGCAGACCCTCCCGGGAGCCAGGGGGTTGTACATGCCTCTTGTAGGCGCGGAAAAAACGATCGGGACTGTCGGTATCTTCTCCTTCGAGGAGAAGCAGTTCACCGACCCCGAACAGTTCCATATGCTGGAGTTGTTCGCCCACCAGGCGGCAGTCGCGGTAGAGGGGGCGCAGCTGGCTGCGGCCGCTATCGATGCCCGCACAAAGGTCGAGACCGAGCATATGCGCAACCTGATGCTGACGACTTTCACCTACGACCTCCCTGTGCCGCTGCAGAGGATCGCGTCCCTGGCAGAACAGCTGCTCAAGCCCGAGAACCTCGATAACCCCGAAAAACGCAGGGAGCTGATCGCCAGCCTCCGCCAGGAGACCGAGCGCCTGAACAGCCTCATCACCGAGCTCCCGAAGATCATCAAACCGTAATAAAAAACTTTCTTTACAGCTGCTGCAATTACGGTTATAATTTTACTTCTGATACCAATGGGGCTGTAGCTCAGTTGGGAGAGCGCTTGAATCGCACTCAAGAGGCCGGGAGTTCAACTCTCCCCAGCTCCACCAAATTTCCCAACCATACCCGATCCAACCCGATGCAGATGAACCCGCGCAGAACCGCATTCCTCGGGGTCGTCCTTTCCGCGTTCGTGATCACCACACGCCTGTACGCCGCCGAGGTTAAACAACCGGCTGCCGCCGGCTCGTTCTATCCGTCCTCGCCCGCCCAGCTGTCAGCGGCGGTCAAGACGTATCTTGACGCGGCAAAGCCGCCCGCCGAAGCCCGGAACAAGAAGATCTTCGCGCTGATCTCGCCTCATGCCGGTTATGAATTCTCGGGCAGGACCGCGGCGAACGGGTACAAGCTTATCCAGGGAAAGGCGTACCGTACCGTCGTGGTCATCGGCCCCAGCCACTACTACGGCTTCCGCGGCATTTCCGTCTATCCTCAGGGGACATTCAGGACCCCTCTGGGCGATATTCAGGTCGATGAAGCGTTCGCCGCGAAGCTGGCCGGACCGGGCACGGGTTTTGAGCCCAGGGCCTTCGAAAGGGAGCATTCCGTCGAAGTCCAGCTCCCGTTCCTGCAGACCGTGCTCAAGGATTTCCGGATCGTACCCGTGGTCATGGGGCGATGCAGCTATGAGGACTGCGCTGGTCTTGCCTCACGAATAGCGAAAGCGTCAGGCGGCAGGGAAGATGTGCTGGTGGTCGGTTCCAGCGACCTTTACCACGGCTATGACTACAATGAATGCGACGCGGTGGACGCGCGCACTCTTTCTTATATACAAAAGATGGACGCGAAAGGGCTGTATAATGGTATTGAGGATG
>JBLMZF010000022.1:0-39738 GCA_050258655.1 Deltaproteobacteria bacterium
CCCACAGGCAGCCTTTCGGGCCGTGCAGGGTATCGAACACTTTTTTAAGTTCGTAGAACTTAGTTCGTTTGCGCGCCAAACTTTTCCTCCGTCTTCTTATCGGGTAAAGGCCTTGTCCGGACATATGTCTTGGTAAAGAATTTATGCAGGAGCTCCCAGATCTGGTCACGGTCCCGCGCCCTGAGGACTTCGTCGCGGTTGGCCTCTTCGCTCATGGTCCTGGCGATGAGCCGCAGGATCTGTACCTGGATCGAATCGTCCTCGGGGGGCGTCAGGATCAGGAACACCAGTCTTGTCTGCTTGCCGTCAGGCGAGTTCCAGTCTATGCCCTGCAACGAACGGCCGAAAGCGACGACAGGGGTCTTGAGCACGGAAAGCCGCGCGTGAGGGACAGCTATCTCGTTCTCCAACGCCGTGCCCATCTCGTTCTCGCGCTTGAGGACCGCGCGGTAGATGTCCTCCTCTTCCATGCCCACCGCCTGTTCCGCGGCCGCCTTGCACAGAAGCGCTATCGCCTGGTCGCGGGAAGCCGCCGGCAGGTCGGCCATGATGGCGCGTTTCGGGAAGAACTCGAGGAGGCTGATCTCCTTGCGCTGCTTGAGCGACCGGGCAAGCCACGGCACCATGACCATCGAGGAGACGATCGCGCCGACGACGATGGCGATGAATACCGGCTCCTTGATCAACCCGAGGTGGAGGGCGGCCAGAGCGAGTACCAGCTCGATCGTGCCTCCCGGGATATGGCAGATAGCGATCGGAAGCCGGTTAGACTTGGGCTGGCGCGTGAAACGCACGCCTATCCATGCTCCCAGGAACTTGCCGGTCATCGAGATGACGGTCACGAACAGCACCAGGAGCAGGTCGAAATTCCTGAAGAAATCCATCCGCAGACCGATGCCGGCAAAGAAGAGCGGGACGAACACAGCGTACACCATCTGCGAGATGACCTGGCGGGTGCGCTCGGAGAGATACCGAGACTGACCCGCCATGATACCGGCGAGGAAGAAGCCGAACAGGGCGTTGACCCCCAGCTTCGCCGTCAACGCGCCGGAAAGGAGGCCCAGCAGGCAGATAAACGTCAGGGACGCTCCGGGCTCGGGCATCTGCAGTCCTTTGATGCGCTCCAGGGTCCTGTCGGCGAACCGGCGGCCGATGGTCAGACAGGCAGTGCTGAAGAGCACCAGGGCGGCCAGGATGAAGATCAGCGTTCCGAAGGCGACGTTGGCCTGGGCAAAAAGCCCGATGACGACGGTGAAGACCGCCCAGCCGATGATGTCATTGACCGAAAGCGCGGACATGATCAGGAATCCCAGGTCGGTCTTGGATATATTGAGGTCGTGGAGGGCCCTGGCGGTTATCGGCATGGCGGTGATGCTCATCGCGGTGGCCATGAACATCGCGAAAAGGACCCGGTGCGATGGGTCGAAGTATTTCGCGGGCAGGAGCATCGAGGCGCAGAAGCCCAGCGCCAGGGGGACGATGACGTCCGTGACCGCGATGGTCAGGGCGTCCCCTCTCTGCCGCCAGGCGCTGGTAAAATCGGTTTCCAGCCCGACCTCAAGCAGAAGAAAGAATATGCCCAGCCAGGCTACCGTGCCGAGCATCTCCATCTGATAAGGGTCCGCGGGGAATACCGTGGAATAAAGGTCGGGCAGGAACCTGCCGAAGACGGTCGGCCCGAGGATCACGCCGACAAGTATCTCGGCGGCAAGCGGCGGCTGGCGCAGGCGGCGGAACAGCTCACCCAGACCGCGGGCCAGGCCCAGCAGCAGGAACACCTGGAGCAGGAACGTGAACAGATATTTTTCGTCGAGAAAGCCCATGGAAGTAAGCCCTAAAATCTACACCGCGTAGGAGTTCGGCCGCGCGATAGCTTTCTCACACCTACGCGGTGTAAAGTTGTAAGGAGCCATTATATCACAAACCGTTATACTTTCGCTCTCTCGTGATAATGAGTATGCAGCAGGAAATGCGCCTTCTCGCTGAGCGGGTGGCCCAGGAATTCGCCGTAGATCGTCTTTATCGCCGGGTTCTCGTGCGACTTGCGGATCGGCATGCTCTTGTCGGCGCGGTAGATCGCCTCCATCCTCTTCTGCCTGATCTCATCGGTGGTCGGGATCGGTTGTCCCCCGCCGCCGAGACATCCGCCCGGGCAGGTCATGATCTCGATGAAGACATACGGCGACATCCCCTTCTGGATCTCATCCAGAAGGACGCGGGCGTTGGCCAGGGTATTGGCCACCGCCACTTTTATCTTCGTCCCCTCAAGGTCGATCTCCGCTGTCTTTATCCCCTTGAGCCCGCGCACCGCCTCGAAATCCAGCCTCTCGAGCGTCTTGCCGGTTATCTGCTCGTAAGCGGTCCTGAGCGCGGCTTCCATGACGCCGCCGGTCGCGCCGAAGATGACCGCGGCCCCGGTCGAAACGCCCAGCGGCTCATCGAACTTCTCATCAGGCAGCCCCGCGAAATCGATGCCGGCCTCCTTTATCATCCGCGCCGCTTCGCGCGTGGTCAACACATAGTCGACATCGGGGAACCTGTCTTCATCCTTGAGACCCAGCTTGTCCTTCCAGTACTCGAAAGCGCTGTCCATTTCAGGCCTGCGCGCCTCGAACTTCTTGGCGGTGCAGGGCATGACCGACACGACCACGATATCCCTCGGGTCGAGGTTGAGCTTCTCTGCGTAATAGGTCTTTGCCACCGTACCGAACATCTGCTGAGGCGACTTGCAGGTGGAGATATTGTCGATCACGTCCGGGTAGAAATGCTCCGCGAACTTGATCCACCCCGGGGAACACGAAGTGATAAGCGGGAGCTTCCCCTTGTGCTTGATGCGTTCGATCAGCTCGTTCGCTTCTTCGATGATGGTAAGGTCAGCGCTGAACTTGGTATCGAAGATCTTCTTGAAACCGATCATCCTCAGCGCCGCGGCCATCTTGCCCGTCACCAGGGTACCCGGCTCCATCCCGAACTCCTCGCCGATACTGGCGCGCACCGCGGGCGCCGTCTCCACCATCACATACTTCCTGCCGTCGCACAACGACTTCCAGACACCCTCTATCGAATAATTCTCGCTGAGCGCGCCGGTGGGACAGACCATCAGGCACTGCCCGCAGTTGACGCACTCGACATTGCCCAACCCCTTGTTCATGAAGGTGGTCACCTGAGTCCGCTTGCCGCGCTTGGCAGTGTCTATCGCGCCAACCGACTGCACCTTCTCGCAGACATTGATGCAGCGGCGGCAGAGGATGCATTTATTAGCGTCCCTGATGATGGACGGAGAGCTCTTGTCTATCTCCTGCTCGAGCTTCGTGGTCTTGGGGAAACGCACCTCGCGCACGCCCATGTCGAACGCTATCTTGCGGAGCTCGCAGGTCTGGTTGCGGTCGCAGACGAAACAGTCCTTCGGATGGCTTGCCAGAAGCAGCTCAAGGTTCAGCCGCCGCGCCTTGCGCACTCTTTCGGAATTGGTGAGGATCTCCATCCCTTCAGTCGCTTTGCTTACGCAGGAACGGACGAGGTTCTTCGCGCCTTTGACCTCGACAACGCAGATCGAGCAGGCCGCTTCTTCGCTTATTCCCTTAAGATAACAGAGCGTCGGTATCCTGATGTTCGCGGACTGGGCGGCCTCGAGGATGGTCGACCCTTCCGGCACCACGTATTCCCTGCCGTCTATCTTTATATGCACGTTCTTATCGGCCATGGGTCACCTCCTGGGCATCACAACGCAAGCACCTGCGCGCCTCAAAGGCAGCCTGCACAGGCGAAAGTCCCAGAGAGACCTCCTTGAAATTGCCTTTGCGCTGCCTGACCAGCAGTCTCTTGCCGGTCTGCTTCTTCCCGCCGTCAGGCTTCGCAGGCGCTTCAAAGTCATATGCGAAAGTACGGAACAGCTGCCCGAACCGGTCCTTGCCCATAAGCTGCCTGTCTATCTCCCGGGCCGCCTTTTTCCCGTCAGCCATCGCTTCCACTGCCGTCGAAGGGCCGGTGACCACGTCGCCGCCGGCATAGAACCCGGGGAGACTGGCCTTGAGCGTGAAATCATTGATCGCGGCCGTTCCATCCTTGTTCGTCTTGAGCCCCGCTTCGTTCAGGACCGCGGGGTCTACCCGTTCCCCGATCGCCACCAGGACCGTATCGCAGGGGATCTCGTAGGTCTCGCCAGTCGGTTCGGGCCGCCTCCTGCCCGAAAGGTCGTACTCTCCCGGCTTCATCACTTCTACCTTCAACGCCTTCACCCTGCCTTCGGCGTCGCCGATGATCTCCCTGGGTCCGGCCAGGAAGACGAACTTTATCCCTTCGTTCTCGGCCTCACTGATCTCATCCCTGTTCGCGGGCATATCATCTTTTTCCCTGCGGTAGACTATGGTCACCTGCGCGCCAAGGCGCCAGGCTGTGCGAGCGGCGTCGACCGCGACGTTCCCAGCGCCGATGATGATCACGTCCCTGCCGATCGAAGCCTTCTGCTTCTTCTGCACCACATCGAGGAACCCGGTCCCGGTGTGGACCCCTTTCATATCCTCTCCCGGGATCTTAAGCGCCATGCTCTTGTAGGCGCCGGTAGCGACGAACACGATGTCCGAATCCGCTTCCAGCTTCTTAAGCGCCTGCGCGCCGATCGTGCGGTTGTAGACGAACTTCACTCCCATCGCCCGGATGAAACCGATCTCCTTCGCGAGCAGTACCTTCGGCAGACGGTATTCCGGTATACCCCAGCGCAGGATGCCTCCCGCATCGCTGGTGGACTCGTAGACAGTCACATCATGGCCCAGCCGCGCCAGATAATAGGCGCAGGTGATGCCTGCCGGACCCGCTCCGACTACAGATATTTTTTTCCCCGTCTTCGCAAGCTTCTCCTTCACCAGCTTCCCGACGATCGCGCCTTCCTGCTTCTTCCTGTATATGACATCGGCGACATACCGGTGCACCTCACCCTGAGAGACCGGCTGGTCGATGTCTTCCCTCCGGCAGCGCATCTTGCAGTGGAAATGGCAGATCCTGCCGGTCGAGGCCGGCAGGGGGTTGTCGCGCAGGATGGACTCGAAGGAATCGACGAGCTTTTTGCTCTTGAGAAGCGTCAGGAAACCGGGGATGTTCATATGCAGAGGACAGCTGTTCTCGCAGGGCGACAGAAAAAGGCTGGCGCAGACGCCCGCGTCGCAGCGCTTGGCCTCGATATGCTCGTCGTACTCCTTGCGGAAGTACTTGTACGTGGTCAGCACCGGGTTGGGGCCGGTCTGGCCGAGGCCGCAGAGCGCGGTGTCCTTGATGATGTCGCCCATCTCCTGCAGCTGCTTGACCTCCTCCTGCGTAGCCTTACCCTCGCTGATCTTCTCGATGATGGCGAGCGCCTGGGAAAGCCCTTCCCTGCAGGGGGTGCATTTGCCGCATGATTCGGAAGTGGTGAACTCGGTGAAATACCGCGCCACGTCGACCATGCAGTTATCCGTGTCCATGACCACGACGCCGCCCGAACCCATGATCGTGCCGAGGCTGGTCAGCGATTCGTAATCGACGGGGGTGTTGAAGAGTTCGGCGGGGACGCAGCCGCCCGAAGGGCCGCCGGTCTGCACCGCCTTGATGCTCTTGTTGCTGCCGCTCCCGCCGCCTATCGCGTAGACCAGCGTCTGCAGGGTCTGGCCCAGAGGCAGTTCCACAAGGCCGGTGTTCCTGATCTTACCCACGAGTGAAAAAACCTTGGTGCCCGGGCTGTTCTGAGTGCCGGTCTGGAGGAACCAGTCGCCGCCCTTGGCGATGATGACCGGGACGTTACACCAGGTCTCGACGTTATTGATATCGGTGGGACGGTTGAAAAGCCCCTTCTGGGCGGGGAACGGCGGACGCAAGCGCGGCCTTCCCGCCTTGCCCTCTATCGAGGCGATCAGGGCCGTCTCCTCGCCGCAGACAAAAGCGCCTGCGCCTTCGACTATCGTCAGGTCGAAGGAGAACGGCGAACCGCAGATATTCTGCCCCAGCAGGCCGTATTCCTTTGCCTGCGCGATAGCTGCCTTGAGCCTCTGCACCGCCAACGGGTATTCCGCCCGTATATAGACCACGCCCTCGCCCGCGCCCATCGCGTAGGCCCCGATGATCATTCCCTCGATGAGCATGTGCGGGTCGCTTTCGATCTCGTTGCGGTTCATGTACGCGCCCGGATCACCCTCGTCGGCGTTGCAGATGATGTATTTCTTATCCGCTTGCTGCACAGCCATCAGTTCCCACTTGCGCCCTGTCGGGAAACCGGCGCCGCCGCGTCCGCGCAGCTTGGACTTCTTGACCTCTTCGATGACCTGCTGCGGCGCCATCTCCCTGAGCGCCTTATAGAGCGCCGAATAACCTCCCACGGCGATATACTCTTCGATATCCTCCGGATCGATCAGGCCGCTTTCCCTGAGGACGATCTTCTTCTGCCATTTGAAGAACGGCACCTCGTTCCAGAGAGGGACTCCGGGGATGTCCTTTCCGTAATCGATGACCGGCCCGGTCAGCGGGTCCCACTGCTCGATCCTGCAGAGCGCCTTCCTGAGCGGCATCTCGCCTTTAGCCAGCTGCGCGACTATGCCTTTGACGTCCTGCGCCTTGACCTCGTTGAGCATCAGGAGGGGTTTTCCGGGGAAACGGATATTGACGATCGGCTCGTGGCTGCAATAGCCGAAACAGCCGGTCCTGGTCAGGAGAGCATCGACCTTTTTGGCCTTGAGTTCCCTCTGGAACTCGGCGAACACCTTCTCCGCGTCATTGCCGATGCCGCAGGTATCCATGCCGACCGCGATACGCAGCTTTCCGGGGAGGAATTTCCTGAGTCCCGCTTCTTTGACAGTGTTGAGAGAAGCCAGATCGGTGATCTTCATTATCGCTTCCCTCCTTTCTTCGTCGCCTCAATAAGGCGCCGGAGCTTGTCCTCGGTCATATGGCTGTATATCTTCCCGTCGAGCTCGATGACCGGCGCCAGCGCGCACTGGCCGAAACAGGCCACTGTCTTGACGGTGAACTTGTTGTCCTTTGAGGTAAGGAAAAGCTTCTCGCCCTTCTGTGCCTCATCTTCCTTGAGGTCGAGCATCTTCATCAGGGATTCGAGCAGCTGTTTTGAGCGGCGGGTATGGCAGGCGGTGCCGCGGCAGATGACCACCGAGTGCTCGCCCTGGGGCTTGAGGTTGAAGAACGCGTAGAAGGTGACGACGCTGTAGACGCGGGAAAGGGGTATACCGGTCTTCGCGGAGACGTATTCGAGGGTCTCCTGCGGGAGGAACTTGTGCGGGTGAAGACCCTGGATCTCCTCGAGCATCCCGAGCAGCTCGCCGGGCTTGCCGCGGTATTTTCCGATCACCGCGTCCAGGGCTTTCCTGTCGATACCCTCAGGTGCTTCCTTTACCTTGACCATCAGAACCCCCTTGCGTACGGACGCACACCGGCGCAACTCCAATCAAGCGCCGGGTGTCTACCCGTCAAGCTCTACGCCTTATGGCGTATATATTCGTCTATCGCCTGGGCTGCCTTGCGGCCCGCGCCCATGGCGGTTATGACGGTAGCGGCTCCGGTGACGATGTCGCCGCCTGCGAAGACGCCGGGGATGGAAGTCTGTCCCGATTCGACAGCTTCGATCTCGCCGTGCTTCTTTACTTTCAGACCGGGGGTGGTCCTCGAGATGATCGGGTTGGGCGTGTTGCCTATGGCCACGATCGCCTCGTCGATATCGATGGTGAATTCAGAACCTTTGACGGGTACGGGGGAGCGCCGTCCGGAAGCATCAGGCTCTCCCAGCTCCATTTTGATACATTCGACCTGCTTGACGAAACCGTTTGCGTCGCCGACGTAGCGGACGGGATTGGTCAGCAATTTGAAATCGACGCCTTCTTCCCTGGCGCGTTCTATTTCTTCCGCGCGCGCGGGCATCTCATTCTCCGAGCGGCGGTAGATCAGGTACACGTGTTCGGCCCCAAGACGCAGGGCAGTACGGGCGGAATCCATCGCCACGTTGCCGCCTCCGACAACAGCTACGAGAGAGCCGCGCTTGACGGGAGTATCGTATTCGGGGAATCTATACGCCTTCATCAGGTTGACGCGGGTCAGGAACTCGTTGGCGGAATAGACCCCGTTGAGGTTCTCTCCCGGGATGCCCATGAAATTGGGCAGGCCCGCGCCGGCGCCGATGAACACCGCCTGGAAACCCTGCCGCATCAGCTCCTCGATGGTCAACGCGCGCCCGATCAGAACATTGGCACAGAACTTGACGCCCAGCTTCTCGAGGTTCTCTATCTCGCAGCGGACGATCTCTTTGGGAAGACGGAATTCCGGGATGCCGTAGACGAGCACGCCGCCCAGGCGGTGATAGCCTTCGAAGACTGTGACCGCATACCCTTTTTTAGCCAGTTCAGCCGCGCAGGTAAGCCCGGCGGGGCCGGACCCGACCACCGCCACTTTTATCTTCCCCTCCCGCGACTGCGCCTTCGCCTCCTTTTCCTTCCTGCTCTCGATCATATCCAGGTCAGCGGCGAAACGTTCGAGGCGTCCGATGGAAATGGGCTCACCTCCCATCTTCTTTATCATGCATTCCTGCTGGCACTGCTCTTCCTGGGGGCAGACGCGTCCGGTGACGCACGGGAGGGAATCGGTCTCGTGGATGATCTCGATGGCTTTCCTGTAATCCTTATCCTTGATCGCTTTGATGAAGGCGGGGATGTCGACGTGGACGGGACAGCCGGAGACACAGGGTTTCCTGGGGCACTGGAGACAGCGCGACGATTCCTTCAGCGCCTCCTCCTCATTGTACCCCAGGGGCACTTCCTCGAAATTCTTCACCCGCTCCTTCGCGGGCTGCTGCCGCATCGGCACCGACTTCTTCTCGACCATAATTAATGGGGACGTGTTATTTGGGGACACTCCCCGTTCTACAACTGCATTCTTCTTTTTTATACGTTTCCAGGCGCTTCATCAGGAGGTCGAAGTCGACCTGGTGCGCATCGAAGTCAGGGCCTTCCATACAGGTGAACCTGGTCTTCCCTCCCACTTCGGCTCGGCAGGCGCCGCACATGCCCATGCCGCAGACCATCAGAGAGTTGAGGCTGACGATGGTCTTTATCGCTTTAGGCCGGGTAAGCTCGGCGACGGCCTTCATCATGATGCCGGGTCCGATAGCGTACACCCTGCTTATCTTGCGGACGTTGATCAGGACCTTGAGCGCGTCGGTGACAAACCCCTGCCTCCCGTACGAGCCGTCATTGGTACAGACGATCAGCTCATCGGAGACCGACTTCATCCTGTCCTCCCAGAACACGTGGTCCTTTGAGCGGAAACCGACGATGGAGATCACGTCGTTGCCTTTTTCCTTGAGCTCTCTGGCCAGGGGATAGACCGGGGCGACGCCGATACCGCCGCCGATGACGATGACCGTCCCGAAATTGCCCGCCTCGGTCGGATTCCCCTGCGGGCCGAGCAGATCGAGCAGCTGGTCCCCGGCATTCAGTTTCGCCAGGTCCTGCGTGGTCTTACCGGCTTCCTGAAAGACAAGCGTTATTGTGCCTTTCTCGCGGTCATAATCAGCTATGGTCAGGGGGATGCGTTCGCCCTTCTCGGTCACGCGGATGATGACGAACTGTCCGGCCATGGCCTTACGGGCAATAAGGGGGGCTTCCAGGATTAAAAGGTGGATGCAGGGGGCAAGGACCCGTTTTTCAATGATTGGGAACATGAGGTTCTGCCAGGGCATAAGTGTCCCTGGCTATCTGCAATTCCTCGTTGGTCGGTACGACGTATACCTTGACCGGTGAATCATCACGGCTGATCAGCTTCTCGGGTGCGGCCGACTTGTTCTTTTCCTCGTCGAGCTTTACCCCGAGCGGCTCGAGACCTTTGAGGCTCTCCCTGCGGCAGGCGGCGTTGTTCTCGCCTATGCCGCCGGTGAAGGCTATGGCGTCGGTCTTCCCGAGCGCCGCCAGATAGGAGCCGATGTATTTCTTGAGCCGGTAATTGAACGATTCTATGGCCAGCGCGGCGCCCTTGTGGCCTTTATCCTTTGCCTCGACCAGGTTGCGCATATCATTGCTCAGTTCGGAAAGCCCGAGCAGGCCGCTCTTCTTGTTGAGGATATTATTGACCTCGGCTGAGGAATACCCTTTGTCGGTAAGGAAGTAGCACACGGAGGCATCGATGTCGCCGGAACGCGTCCCCATGACCAGCCCTTCGAGCGGTGTCAATCCCATACTCGTATCGATGCACCTGCCTTTCTCCACCGCAGCCATGCTGCAGCCGTTACCGAGATGCACGGTGATGATATTGACGTCGTGGGGTTCCCGTCCCATTATTTCCGCGCAGCGCTTGCTGACGTACCTGTGGGAAGTGCCGTGGAACCCGTATTTCCTGATCCGGAATTTCCGGTAAAGCTCCATCGGGATGGCGTACAGATAGGCGTGAGGCGGCATCGTGGAGTGGAATGAGGTATCGATGACCGCGACCTGCACGGCGTGGGGCAGCGCTTTCCCGCAGGCCTTGATGCCGGCGAGGTTAGGCGGGTTATGCAGAGGGCCAAGGTCGAAATAATCCTCAATGACCTTCTCCACATCGGGAGTAATGATCACGGGCTCGGTGTACTTCTCGCCGCAATGGAGCACCCGGTGGCCGATGCCCTCGATCTCATCGACGGAGCCGATGACGCCGTGCTCGCAGTCGGTCAGCATCTCGAGGATGAACTTTACGCCCACCTCGTGGTTCGGGACGGGTTTCTTGATCTCGGCCGCCCCGCGCTCGCTCTTCTGCGTAAAAACAGATTCGGCCTCCCCGATGCGCTCGAGGAGGCCTTTTGCGATGACCTTCTGTTCCGGCATGCGGAACAGCTGATATTTGATGGATGAACTTCCGGAGTTGATGACGAGTATCTTCATTCGCTGATAGAGGTTATGCTGAAGTCGGTGTGATGTAAATGTTTATCTATTGTATCAGCGACTTACGTCGTCGTCAAGCCCGTTGGATTCAGGCGGAGCGGTACTCGGACAGCTGCTTGATGCGCTTGAGCATGTTCGGATGGGTGCTGAAGGCTTCCAGCAGCCTGTCGCCGACCCCGAGTTTCACCCTCTTGTTACGCAGGGCAAGAAGATCATTCGCGTCGATCAGGCCGTCCTTGTCGATATCGAGCCCCTTGAGTTCGCGGATCTCGTTCCAGGCCTGAGAAGGGTCGCTGGCGAAGAACGCCTTGAGCCCCTGGTACTCCTTCACCGTCTCTTTATCGAGGCGGGCGGAGCCGTAGACGAGCTTGTACAGGGCCGAGGCCAGGTCCGAAGGCCTGCTGCCCAGGGCGACAGAGCCCTTGTCGGCGAAATACTCGCGGATCCTGGAAGCGTAGAGCACGAGCAGGTTGGTGATGAAATAGAAGATCATCGCCAGCAGGCCGATCAGGAAGAGGTTCCCTCCCCCTCTCTCGTCCCTGCGGCTGCGGTAGAACATGAAGTTCCAGGCGATCCTCCACATCACCATCGGGATGACCGAGAGGAGCATGATAGTGACGACGTCCCTGTTCTTCAGATGGGACATCTCATGGCCGAGGACAGCCTTGAGCTCGTCCTTATTGAGCAGGCGCAGTATCCCCTCGGTCACGCAGATCCTGCCGTCGCGCACGCCCCTGCCGAAGGCGAAGGCGTTCGGTATAGGTATCTGGGCGATGCCTACTTTCGGCATCGGCAGCTTGGCCTGACGGGCAAGCGACTCAACCATCTCATAGAGCTCGGGCGCTTCCTGCCTGGTCACGTAGCGCACGCGCATCGACCACTGTACGAGCAGAGGCGAGATGGCGTACTGCAGAAGCATGATCCCGATCGAAAGCACAAGGTAGAAGTAAAAATCGGTGATACCCATATACGTCCCGATCACGACCACGATCGCGTAGACGACCGCGAAGAGCGCGGTCAGGAGCAATCCCATGCGGAAATTCAATGAAAACATATCTCTTCTCCTTTGATATACGGATAAACACCCGCGCAATTTAGGCCAGGGGGCCATACCGACGCCTCCAATCAGCGTCGGGTACCGATTAAGCGTGGGGTTATTATTTGGTTACTGTAGCCTTTATCGTAAATTTATATATCGGATGCTCGGGATCATCCGTGTTCACATACACGAACTGCGTCGTGTCCTGTCCGGCATAGCCGGCGGGGTTAAGGGTCACCATGACCTTGGCGCAGTCGCCGATCGCGATCTCTTCCTTGTCGATCTGGGAAGCGGTGCATTCGCAGGAATTGGTCTTGCCGGTGATCTTGAGTGTCCTCTCCAGCGGGTTGGCCAGTGTGAAATCGTGGCTGACCGGCTGGTTCGACGGGATGGTCCCGAAATCCCAGGTATACGGGTCCGGGGCATCAGCGGGTTGTTCCTGCGCGTACGCATATCCGCCGGCAAGCAGGACAGATACCAGCAGCAAAAGGATCTTCTTCATAGCGTCCTCCCTAACCTTTCCAGATAAGGAATATCCCCAGGAATAAGAACAGGGCCGCCATCAGCGATTTGACGGCCACGAAATTACGCGTCATGAACCTGGTGAACTGGCCCGATGTCATGCCGGCCACGGCAAGCATCAGGATCACCCCCAGGGGGATGATGAACATCACGTTGTAAAGCGCCAGGTACGCGAAAGCCCACAGCTTCATCGTCGTGGATTTCATCACGAAGACGATGGTCGGCAGGTACATCTGCCCGGTACAGACCGCTTCCAGAAGCGAGACCAGGAAGCCGGTGACGAACGCTGTGATCATCAGCCGCCACATCGTCCTGGTCTCTTCCTGCCTGGCAGCACCCCGGTAGTGCATGCCGATGACGTCATGTATCTTCTTCTTCACAGGTGCGGGCAGGGAAAGGAGCATCCCGTCCGTCTGGCCCGTCTTCAGGAACTTGACCGCGTCCACGACCGCGGCCCCCGCGAAAACAAGGCTGATCCCGCCGACACACCAGTTGAAGACCACGCGCAGCCACCAGTAGGCCCCCAGCTTGTAGAAGAAGCTGAACAGCCCGATGCCGATCAGGAGATAGGTGATGAACACGCCGATGATGAAGAAACAGCCGACAGTCAGAAGGCGCGTCTTGCGGAATCCCTGCAACGCCAGGAACGATACGAAAAAGACAATGACAGTAAAGGCGCAGGGATTGATGCCGTCGACAAGGCCGGCCGCGGTGACAGCCAGCGGAGTGAAACTTTTGAAATGGGCGAGAGGAGTATACCCCTCTCCCGCCGCACCCCCTGCCTGGGCCGCTCCCTGTCCATGCAGCAAGAGGTTCTCAAGGCCGTCTTTTATCACGTCACTGCCGATCAGCAGGGTCCCGCTGTAGAAAACGGCCGGAACCTTTACTTCCTGCGAATTCCCCCGCGCCTGCTTCGACAGGTCGAACAGCCGCTTGAAATTGGCCATCTCGCTGATATCGCGGTACTGGACCCCGATCCTGCCGGGATACTTACCGATCAGCCTGGGGAGGAATTCGTTCCGTATCTTCTGGCACTCATGGCATGTAGGCGAGAAAAAGAGCTCGAACTGCCATTTCTCGCTCCCGGCTCCCTGCCCCTGCGCTCTGGCGGGCAAAAAGCAGGCAGCAACGGCAGCGAGCACCAGTAACAGTGCCGGCCGTGCTTTATTTTTTCTCATATCGTGCGATTATCTCAAGGACCTCGGCTTCATCCTTGGCCTTCTTCAGGCATTCAATGATGAACTTGTCCTTTACGAAATGCGAGATGTCAGCAAGGATCTTGAGGTGGCCGCCGACGTTGTCCGAAGGAGAAGCGAGCATGAAGAAAAGGAAGGTCTTCTCCCCGTCCAGAGCGCCGAAGTCCACCCCTTGACTGTGCCTTCCGAACGCGATGGCAAAGCCGTCTACAGCGTCGGATTTCGCATGGGGGATGGCGAGACCGTTGCCTATGCCTGTGGAACCCAGTTTCTCCCTCTTGAGGATCAGGCTGAGGAAGGCCTTCTTGTCGGTGAGCTTGTTAGACTCGGCGAGAAGGTCGACGAGTTCACAGATGATCTCTTTCTTGCTTGAGGTGTTGAGGTCGAGCTTGATGTACTTCTTCTTAAGTAACGTGGATATCTTTACGTCGAGATTTACAGTTCCCACTGTTACCAGCTCCTTACTACAGGCGATAGAGAGCCTGAAGGCCGGATACACTATCCGGCCTTCAGGTCAGTACCGCTTTATTCTATCGGGATTATTATCTTCTGTCCCGGCTTAAGCTTGTTCGGGTTCTTTACGGTATCCTTGTTCATCTCGGCCAGGGTCTTCCATCTGTGGCCGCTGCCCAGCTGGGCCTGCGCGATGGTCCAGAGGGTGTCACCCTTCCTGACCGTGTATTCCTTGGTCTCTACCTTGGTCGTGCTCTCCACTTCTTCCTTGGATTCGACGACGTACTTGCCTTCCTCGATCTTGGCGTCAGCCGGGACCACTACGGGAGCAGGAGCGACTTCGGGAGCTGCGGGAACCCCGGGAACTGCGGGAGCGGCAGGAACCGAGCCTTTCCCCGCCTGATCGGCAGGAGTCGGCAGCATCACTTCTTCGACCACCGCTACCATGAACTGCGCGTTGCGGTCCTTGGCCATACCCTTGAGGTCGGTGACGGGAGCAACAGCGTCGAGCTTGCCGCGGCTGACGATCTTGATCCTGTCTTCCGAGATGCCCTGCTCGATCATGTATTTCTTGACCGATTCGGCACGCTTGCGGCCGAGCTTGTCGTTGTATTTCTCGGAACCGCGCACGTCGCAGTTGCCGGAGATGAGGATGCTGGTCTCGGGGCTCTTCTGCAGAGCGGCGACGGCGTCATCGAGGATCGGCTTGGCGTCAGCCTGTATGCGGGATCTATCGTATTCAAAATAGATCTTGACGTTCTTGATGATCTTCTTGATAAGCAGCGAAGGTTTCAGCTCGCCCGCCTGGGCCGGCTCATCCTTATAATTGAATATCTTGATCAGGTAGACGTAGCCGCCGTTGCCCCATACCTGGGACTGAGCCTGCGTCTGTTCCGGCTTCTTGGTCGGCCACCACCAGTATCCGCTGCGTTTTTCGTCTTTGACAGGAGCAGGGGTCGCGCCGGTCTGTCCCCACCAGGCGAACTTTTTCTGCATCTCTTCCTGCCGCTGCTTGGCCTTAGCCTCTTTCGCACCCTGAGTGGTCGCGCAGCCTGAAATGAAAGCCGCAAGCAGCATAACCGTCACTAAAGATGTCACTTTCGTACGAGCAAAAACGTTACGCATTTTTCACCCCTGATTGTAAAGTGGCGTGATGTTGGCCATACCTCTCGGATCACGGGAGGGAGTTAACGGAATGTTGCGGACACTGTAGGCATATTATAGGATAAAAAGCCGTTTTGTCAATAGCTGAAAGAAAGCGCTCTCTTTTTCCCCCTCCCATCGGGTTGAAAAGAGCGGAATAAATGGTATATTCTTGCTACAGCCATGATCAGACGAACCACCGTTTTACTATTGGCGTTAAGCCTGTCGGTCCAACAGACCGGATTTTGCCAGATGGCCGGGCTTTTCGATATGTCCGCCGCCGCAACCTCATCGGCAGGCGCGCGGCGCCCTGTCCACCTGCGCTACCTCTCTTATGACCGCTCTTCCGGCGCTTTCAACGTTTCTGTCGATGCCGGGACCGCTCCCCTGTCAAAAACGGCGATACGCGAAAAGATCCCCGAGCTTTTACGCTTTTTCCTGGTCGGCCTGGCCCTCCCGGATGACGTCTTCTGGGTGAACCTCAGGCCGGATTCCCCCGACCGGATGCTCGACCCCCTGCTCGAAAAGACCGATGTCGGCAGGATAATGCTCGAAGCCGACCTCCAGCTCAAAAAAGACCTTGCGTCCCTGACCTCGCCCGAAAGCCGGACCGGCAGGGAGTACTGGAACGCGATGTACCGTAAAGCGGAAGATCTGATGGGAAGCCGGGAGGTCACCATCCCCACGCTCACCAGGCCCTGGATCGTCCCCGGGGAGATCGTGATCGCCCGGACCGAGAAAGGCGCTTACATCTACAAGGCGCTCCTCCAGGTCAAGCTCGAACAGGACAGGCTGGCCGGATCGGCAGAATTCACTTTCAAGGACGAGCGCCTGAAGGAGTTGAATTCCTACTCCTCCGCCCTCATCCGCAAGAACATCCTCCCCCTTTTGGAACGGGAAGTCAACCGTTCCGGCAAATACGCGCGGCTCAGACAGGTCTATTATTCGCTGGTGATGGCGCAGTGGTACAAGAGGAACGGCGGCCTGCAAGGCCTCTCCTCCCTCGCGGATTCACGCGACCTGGCCGGACTTGAGTCGTCAGGGAAATGGGACAAGCAGGAATATTTCCGGGCATACAGGGATTCGTTCGAAAAAGGCGAATACAACCGGCAGGAGAACGTGCAGGCACCTTCCGGTCAAAGCCGGCGTTCCTACTCAAGCGGCGGGATACAATGGATGACGGCTGAAACCGTCTCGACCTATTCCGCCGGGGATGTCAACGTCCTCTTCTCTTCCAACACAGAGACCTGTCAGCTCGGCTTCGACATGGCCTCGCGTTCCTTCGGTGCTGCGGCGGACGCGGCCATGGCCGACGGCGGCAATACCGACCCGGAGGTCAAGGCGGAGAACCTGATCAGGGAATGGCAGAAAGGCCGCAATACCGGCGCAGCCTACACGTTCCACAATTCCAACACCGTCAAATTCTACTTCCGTCCCAACGGGGACGATTCTTCGTTCTACCTCTCCATGGTGCAGGGCCACGCCGAGCTCGGACGGCTGTTCGCACGGATGGCCGGCGGCAAGGTCGTCGAGATGGATTTCCAGGACAAGGACGCCATCTTCAACAGCCATTACGGGCAGTGCCGCGGGATGATGGAAGCGATTGCCCGCGCCATCCCCTCCAAGCTGGACGAGAACCACGGGTGGAGCAAGGACGGAGGCGCCGGCAACACCGGCCACTTCACCGACACAAACGCCCGGCTCAAGGCGGAAACGCTGATCCAGGAATGGCGCAAAGGCCGCAATACCGGATGCGCCTACACCTTCCACAATTCCAACACGGTCAAGATCTACTTCCACCCCAACGGCGACGTCTCGTCGTTCGACCTCTCGATGATACAGGGATCCCAGGAACTCGCCACACTGACGGCGACGATGGCGGGAGGCAAAGTGGTGGACATGTCGTTCCGGGACAAGGACCCGATCTTCAACCGCCATTACGGACAGTGCCGCAAGATGATGGAATCGATCGCCGGGGAGATCCCCGAGCAGCTTGCCGACACCTACGGCTGGAACAAGGACGGGGGCGACAGCAATAAAGGGTTCGAGCTGCCGGAAATAAAGACGGTCGAAGATCCGAACGAAATCTATTGGGCAGCCAAAAGGCGAATCAACGATTTCAGGAACGCCGCGAACAACCCGGGGCTTGAGCCTCTGCTCCATGTCTATTACGCCTCGAACATCATCTCGCCCGACGATCCCGACAACTGGGTCAGGGATTTCCGTAAGGGTTACCCCGTCTATGTCAACGGCCTAAAGGAATGGCACTGGAACGGCTATATCACGCCGCTATTGAGGACCTTCTACACTCCCGAACAGCGCAAAGCGCTGTCCATCCCCGCGGACGTCCTCTTCACCCAGGACTTCTGGGGTGGTAACGTCAGGCATATAGGTAACCGGCCGGCCGCCCTGAAGGCACGCATAAGGGACACACGCCCCAACGGCCTGCTGGACCAGACCTGGCTGGTAGTCGACCTGCGCTTCTTCCTCAAGAGCTCGGAAGTGGACGTGAAAAACCTGATGAGTGAAAAAGAGATCCGTGACGAACTGATCAAGATGCTTAAGGACCTTCAGTTCAACAGGATCAAGTTCAGCCGGGTATTCGTCGACCCCGCGTACTCGGGGCTCATCCATATGAGCAGGAAGGTCCGGTCCGACTTCAAAGCCAGGGATGCTTTCGAAGAAAAACGGCAGGCCGCTGACCGGGTTGCGGAACAGGTCCAGGCGATACTTGACGATTTTTTCCGCGCCGAGCAGAAGACGACCATAGAAGAGACCGGGAAAACAGCGCCGAAGATGTTCCAGGAAGCCGCCCGGAGGATCGAAGGCAAGACACCTGCCGTCGCCGCCCGCTCGACCGCGACATTCAGAGGTTTCTCCCCTTCCAATCTCTTTGAGATGGCGCATTCCCTTGCTGCCGGAGGCAACGAAGTGCTGATCGAGCTGGAGAACGGTGAACTTGCCCGCATCACCCGAAGCGGGAATGATGTGCTGCTCTCGCTCAACGTGTCTATCGAGGGCAAGACCGCCGAGATACGCGTCGGCAGGGATATACACAGCCATCTCTGGACCCTCACCGACATGTCATTCGTCAGGGACGGTATAACTAACAACGGCTATACCAATATCAAGCCGTTCCTCCTTTCGCTCTCCCTGGCCGTGCTCAAAGAAAAAGGCGCGGACGTAGTGATGGCCCGCAACGCGTTCCCCCGCGGCCTCCCCAGGGGCGGTTTCGGGTTTGAGGAGAACGGCAAAGGTATTTTCTCGCTCAAACTGACTTCGGTCAGGAACCTGCCGGTCTTCGCCATCGGCTGCAACCATGACCGCGCGCGGACGATAAGGGAAAAGGTCAAATACCTTGCCGAAGGCAATGACGGGTCCGGGAAGACCTGCTCCCTGCCGCTCGGGGATTTCCAGGAAGCGGAGATCCGCCTCGCCTATCTGAAGGATCCCGTGAGCCTGCTCCCGACACTGGTCGAGTTGACAGTTGAAGACGGGAGCGCGCAGATCTCTGTGGAGATCTTCCGGGACGGCAAAGGAACACTCACCTGCCGGCTGAAGAAACCCTTTATCAGGGATATGCGGGACCGGAAGAATTATCGGGAGACGCTGACCATGATGGCCCTGATGGCCGCCAACCGCCTCGGCGCGAAAAAGGTGCGCTACATGCCTCACGGCGAAGGACTTCTCTACAGCGGCCTTGCCGATTTCCTTGTTTATTCGGAAACGGAAAATGGAGCGGTCGAGACCCCGTTCTCCCAGTTGCCCGCCGTACCGCTGGGCGTCACGTACGAGCCTCCCGTCTCCCTCTATCAGGCGCTCAGTTCAGTAGGGAAAGACGGAGGGACTGCTAAGGGAGGCAAGGCGTCAGACCCGGGCGGTATCGATTTCGCGGCAATGACCTTCTCCGCCCCCGCGCTCCTGCCTCCGGGGACGTTCTTCAGGCCGTCAAAGGAGGTATCTCTTTCAAAGATCGAGGAGTCCTGGAAACAGATCAGATTGTCGAGCCTGAGGAAAGATATCCCCTACGGCAAACTCCAGCAGTATCTCCTGGCCCTGCGCTCCCGCGGCGACACCGCGGACCGTATCGACCAGACCGTCTCCTTCATCGCCGGCCTCCTCCGTGACGAGGAGAACGAAGCGCGGCCCAGCACGCCTGAGATGCGGGATCTCCTCTCCTGCCTTTTTGCCGGCTAGCCATTGCGGGTATCTTAAAAATATGCTATAACTGATTCCGCGATGGATACTCTCACCCCGATGCTACAACAGTACCACCAGGTCAAGTCCCGGCATAAGGATTGCATCCTTTTCTTCCGTCTCGGCGATTTCTACGAGATGTTCGCCGACGACGCCCGCACCGCGAGCCCCATTCTCGACGTGGTCCTCACCTCGCGCGACGCCGGCAGATCCGGCCGCATCCCGATGTGCGGCATCCCCTACCACGCCGCCGACAGCTACATCTCCCGCCTGATCAAGGCCGGGCTCAAAGTGGCGATTTGCGAACAGGTCGAGGACCCGGCGCTGGCAAAAGGCCTGGTGCGCCGCGATGTCATACGCGTGGTCACCGCCGGCACCTACATAGACGATACCACATTCGAAGCCCGCTGCCTGGCCGCGATCAGCATCCGCGATAAGCAGTGGGGCATCGCGTTCACCGACACTTCAAGCGGGACGATCCAGGCCGCCCAGGCCGCGGACGCCGCCAGGGCCCGCGAACTGCTCGCCAAGCTTCCGGTGTACGAATGCGTCTTCCCGGAAGAGCAGGAAAGGGAAGTACGGTCCTGCCTGGAACCCCTTCTATTGCTGGGCAAGATGACTTTGAGCCCCTTCGAGAGCTGGTGCTTCAACACGGATATCGGCACAAAAGCGCTCACCGAGCATTTCGGCACCCATTCCCTTTCCGGCTTCGGTCTTGACGGGATGGACGCTTCGGTCTCGGCCGCCGGCGCGCTGCTTGAGTACATGCGCAGGATGCACCACCAGCCGCTGCGCCACATCCACAAGGTCTCGGTCTACACCGACGCGGATTACGTCTTCATCTCCCCCGCCGCGTGCGCCGGCCTTGAGCTTGACGGGCTGATGAAAAGCATCGACCATACGCTGACCTCTTTCGGACGGCGCCGCCTTAAAGACTGGGTATTCCGTCCGCTCAATTCGGTCCCCGCGATAACCCGCCGCCAGGAAGCCGTCACCCTCCTGCGTGATGACGCAGCACACCGGGAAGAGCTTGAAGGGCTTTTGCGCAATATCCCCGACATCGAGAAGAGCGTCTCACGCATCTCCTGCGGCACGGGCTCCCCAAAGGACCTCCTTGCCCTGCGCCAGACACTGCTGAAGATCCCGGCGCTGCAGAAGACGCTCAAAGACATGCGTTCAGGCAACGGTTATTTCCGTCTCGACGACATCCCGGACCTGCGCGACTACCTCGAAGCCGCGGTCAGCCCGGATATCCCTCTCTCCCATCCAGAAGGCAAGATCATCAATAAGGGGTTCGATAAAGAGCTTGATTCGCTGCGCGACGTCCAGGAGAACGCACGGAACTGGCTCAAGGACATGCAGGCGCGCGAGATAAAGCGCGCGGGGATAAATTCGCTGAAAGTCGGTTTCAACCAGGTGTTCGGCTACTACATCGAGATCAGCAAGGCGAACCTCGACCGCGTGCCGGCGGATTACATCCGCAGACAGACGCTGGCCAATGCCGAGCGCTTCGTGACGCCTGAGCTCAAGGAGTTCGAGGAGAAGATCCTCACCGCGGACGAGAAAGTGCTGGCGATCGAACGCAGGCTCATCGCGGAAGTGCAGAAGCGCATCCTTGACCGTGCCGCGGAGCTTGCGGCGTTCAGCCACAGGCTGGGCGAACTGGATTCGCTCTATTCGCTTGCGGTGCTGAGCTTGAGGAAGGGATATATCCTCCCGCGCGTCTCGGACGACTTTGCCATAGACATAAAGGACGGACGCCACCCGGTGGTGGAACAGGCGGTGACCGGGCCTTTCATTCCCAACGACACCTTTCTGGACGGGACAAACCACCTTTCCATCCTCACCGGTCCCAACATGTCGGGTAAATCGACGTATATCCGCCAGACAGCTGTGCTGGTGGTGCTGGCGCAGATGGGCAGCTACATCCCTGCCGCCTCCGCCTCGATAGGCATCGTTGACAAGGTCTTCACCCGCATCGGGGCCCACGACGACATAACCCGGGGACAAAGCACCTTCATGGTCGAGATGAGCGAGACTGCGGGCATCCTCAACAACCTCTCGCCCGGCAGCCTTGTGGTGCTGGATGAGATCGGGAGAGGCACGAGCACCTTCGACGGGCTGAGCCTGGCCTGGGCGATCGCGGAGTACCTCGCAAAACAAAAGACCCGCTGCCTTTTCGCGACCCATTTCCACGAGCTGACCGCCCTTTCCGAGGAATTCCCGGGCGTCAAGAACTACAATGTGAGCGTCAAGGAATGGAACGACGAAGTCATCTTCCTGCACAAGATCCTGGCCGGCGGGACCGATGACAGCTACGGCATCTATGTGGCAAAGCTCGCCGGGATACCCCGGGACGTGGTCAAGCGTTCCCAGGAAATACTCTCGCGCCTGGAGTTCTCCGGCGACCTGCAGGAGAAGATACGCAGGGTTCCTCCGGCCGAAGGCCAGCTTTCCCTTTTCTCCTCCGACCCCGCCCTGAAGAAGATAAGGGACGAGCTCAAAGCGATCGACGTGGAACGCCTCACGCCGCTGGAAGCGCTGAACAAGCTGCAGAAGCTCAAAGAGAGGCTCCCCGATGAATAAGATCAGCGTGCTTCCCCCTGATGTCGTCAGCCGCATAGCCGCGGGCGAGGTGATCGAGCGTCCCGCTTCCGTGGTCAAGGAGCTTGTCGAGAACAGCCTCGACGCCGGTTCTTCGTCTGTCTCCATAGAGCTCAAGTCGGCGGGCAAGACGCTGATAGCGGTCAGGGACGACGGCTCAGGCATAGCGCAGGACGGCGTGGAAAGCCTCTTCCAGCGCCACGCTACCAGCAAGATCTCTTCAGCCGAGGACCTTTTCGACATCCATTCCCTTGGTTTCCGCGGGGAAGCGCTTTACAGCGTCGCCGCGGTCTCGGACGTGACCCTTTCCTCAAAATCAGGCTCCGATGAACACGGCTGGGAAACGCACGTGCGCGCGGGTGAACGGCTCACCCTTAAACCCGCCGCGGTCCGCCAGGGCACTTCGATCGAGGTCAAGGAACTCTTCTTCAACACCCCCGCGCGCCGGAAATTCCTCAAATCCAACGCCGCGGAGCTCAATGCCGTCATCGACGTCTTCCTCCCTTACTGCCTCCTCTTCCCCGAGAAACGCTTTTCCCTGAAGAGCGACAGCAAGAGCTTTATCGACCTGCGCCCCGTGAAAGGTTTCATCCCCCGCATCGCGCAAGCCCTCAACCTCGAGACCAAAGACCTTATCGAAGGCGAAAGGCAGTACAGGGATATCTCCCTGCACGTCGTCCTGGGCGATATCAACGTCCAGCGCGGCCGCAAGGACATGCAATTCGTATTCATCAACGGCAGGCCGGTGTCGAACCGGACGGTCAGCTTCCATGTTAACGAGATCTACCGGCTGATGCTGAGCCCCGGCGTCTACCCCTTCTTCTGCGTCTTCATCACTATGCCTCCTTCCGAGCTGGACGTCAACGTCCACCCGGCGAAACGCGAAGTGAAGCTCAGGGATGATATTGCCCTCGTCTCGGTCCTGCGGCCTTTCGTCGAAGAGCTGCTGATGACCCGCAGCAAGCCGCGCCAATCCGCGCCTTTCGCCGTCCCCGAGATGAAAACGGGACCGGCCGCGCAGACAACGGAGATACCCGGGATAAAGGAACCTGAGAAAGGGTATGGCAAAGCGCTTGAGGAGAGCCTGGCGCTCTTCAAGACCGGACTGGCGCAGGAAAAAGACGCGGGGCTGAAGGAAAAGTTAAGGCAGGCGCGATATCTGGGCAATCTCCTTCGCAGGTACCTCCTCTTCGAGACCGAAGATTCCCTGCTCCTGGTTGACCAGCATGCCGCGCAGGAGCGGATCACGTTCGAGAGGCTCACCAGACAGATCGAGAAAGGGAAAGTCGAGGTCCAGCCGCTCCTTGCACCCGAACTGCTCAAGCTCTCGCCCCAGGAACTGGTACTGTGGAAGGAGAACAGCGAGACCCTCAAGAAAACCGGCTTCGAAACGACCCTCTACGACCCCGTGACCCTGGCGGTCCATTCCCACCCCGCGCTGATCACCGACGTGGCCCAGAGCGTGCGCAACCTCCTCTCAGGCGAGCCCATCTCAAAGCTCAGCCCCGAAAGGATCGCTCGCATGGCCTGCAGGTCGTCCGTTATGTTCGGCTTCGCGATGAACCCCGAGCAGGCGGAATTCCAGCGCAAGAGCCTTCTTCTGTGCGATGCCCCCTTCGCCTGTCCCCACGGCCGCCCTACCGTTATCGAAATAAAGGAAGAGACCTTGCGCAAGCAGTTCCTCCGCCCGTAACCCGCCTGTCTTCGGCACGGCTACTAAAAAACCGGTGTCACAGAGTGCGCATCGAAATCTTCCGGCTGCTAATCAGTTAATCGGTGATTGACTGCTATGGTTCACTGAGGAAGGAATGGCGAGTGAAGGCGCCGAAAGATTCCGTAAGCCGCCGCCGTAACGAGCCAGGGATTGGCCAGTTCAATCACTCGTCTTGACGGAAGATTTCTAAGCACGAGTGACACCGGTTTTTTAGAACGGCATCCCGAAGCCAGCCGTGATACGGGAGGTTGGCTGCGTATCGTCGCTGCCGATCCTCACCGCGTAATCGATCTTGGCCGTGCCGAACCTGGTCACGTAGCGAAGTCCCAGGCCCGCGCTCGAGCGTATCCCGCCGAAGTCGATGTCTGAGGGGCGCGCCCATACCGCGCCTGTATCAAGGAAGGCTGCGGCGTAAAGCCCTTTGTAGATCGGGCAGCGGACCTCGAGATTCTCCAGGAACATCGCCTCCCCGCCTTCAGGAGAGTCAGGCCCGGCTTTTGGCCCCAGCATCCTGCTCCTGTAGCCCCTCACCGAATTGCCCCCTCCGAGGAAAAACCGCTCGTAGAACGGCAGGCCTGAACCGTAACCGCGCGCTATCCCCGCTTGCGTCCTCGAAACAAAAGTCAACAGCTTCCCCGGCGTCACATATGCCCTGAACTCACCGGTAAGCCTGGCGAACTCATTGTCGCTGCCCAGCATCCGCGAGGCCCAGTCGAGCGTAAGCGTGCCGCGCGTGCCCTTGCGCGGATAGAGCTTGTTATCCAGGTCCGTACGGTCAAAGATAAGGGACAGCATCGAGGTCCGGTTACTGCCCCTCATCGCCAGGATAGCAGGCTCATCCGTATCAATGCGGCAGGCGTTTACGAACTCCTCGCTCAGCTTAAGGGTGACCGAGGTCTTATCGTCCAGCCGGTTCCCTATATAAACGTCCGGGGTGATCCCGGTCAGATGGTAACGCGGGTCCTTGTCCCGGCGCGCCTCGATATCCGTACCCACGAACATCCGGGTCCCGAACAGGTCATCCTTGCGGACACCTCCTCTTACTAGTTTACGGTCGTCACCGTAGCTGGCGGTCCCGGAGAACGAAAGCCCGAGGTTGAAGATATCACCCTTTTCAAACTGCAGGCGGCCTTCGGCATCCATTCCCAGGTCGGTCTTCCTGGACGCCGACTGCGAGAGGTCTTCGAAGAATTCATCGAGCCTCGAAAGATCGAAGGCATGCGAGCGGGAGAACGGAAGAAGGACGCAGAACAGGATAAGAAAAAGACAACGGCGTACGGGGGGCATACGCATGTTCAAAACCTCTATTCGGAACGGAGAGTCGTACTGCGGTGGATTCAGGCGAGGAAATTACCGGGGACAGTATAACACGGAGGGCGGGGAATGCAACAGATTTACGCCGCGCAGGCCTGTCAAGGGCCGGCGCGGCGCAAACCTTTTGGAGTTACGGCTGGCGCGCGTACCTCTCGGTGTGTCTCTCCTCCTCGATCCGTTCCCTTATCCTTTTGCCGAGGGAACGCATCCTGAAGCTGAACGAGATCTGGCCGAGGCCGCCTATGATGGCGAAAACCCCGATCATGACCTCAAGAGCGCGCAGCGCGACGAACGGCGCCGAGAACAGGCCTATCCCCAGGATCACGCTCAGGAGACCGCTGAGGATCGACCATCCTTCTCCGGCATATTCAGAAGCCATGGCGAAGCCGTAAACCATCGCCATGATGCCTCCCACCACAGCGACCGACGCCAGGACCATCGTCAGCGTGAACACGCTCAACGCCGCGCTGAAAAGAGGATAGGATAAGACCCCTATCCCTATCAACGCAAGCAGGATTCCGCCGACGAGATTGGTCCACCATCCCTGCGTCTTGGAGCCGAAAATCGAAGCACTTGACTTAAAGATACCGCTGACCAGCCAGTAGATACCCAGAGCCTGAACCAGGAAGACGATCGTATTTACAGGCCGGAACAGCAGGAACAAACCGACTCCCACCGCCACGATCCCCTCTATAAGCGCCATCCACCATGCCTTGTTGAAAAACGCGGCCGCCCGCCCGGGGGTTTGCATCCTCTGATCGAGTGTTCTGACCATTATGTCACCCTCCTTTGATTGTTGGCCACTTCATGGTACATTCTATCTCTCATCGTGAACGCGATTAATTGCCCGATTCGATATTTTGTTGACTTACTCTCCCTGATTGAAAGGGCGAAAAAAAGCAGCAAAAAACGGAAACCGGCCGGCGTTTACCCGGACTAAAAGGTCTAAAATGGGATGCGGGAGGTGACCGTGAAACAGATACTCAAATGGCAATACGAACAGCTGATCAAGGAACTGCTTCTCTTGCAGGAACATCTGTCGAACCCTTCCTGCCCCTGCGAGACTGCGGGTGAACACTGCGTGCGTAAGCATCTTTTCTCAATCGAGGCGTACGCGGAAGAGACGATACCGATGGAAGAGAACGGCGACCTCAAGATAAAGCTCGAGGAGCTGGCGCTTCAGTCTGCCAGCAAACGCGAGCAGGAAGAAAAATCCCTGTGCGGCGGGGGCGAGAAGAAAAAACCTGTCGACTGGATAATCTGGGCGCGGGACTGGCGCAAGAAATTCGAGGATTACAGCCTTGCCTGCGAGAACCTTAAGAAACAGATGCAGAAATAGCAGCAGGGACGGGTGGCCCCGTCCCTACGCAGGATCGTGACCGTTATCTGCAACAGGCGCTCTCCTCCTCATGCCTCTGTTCCCTGCAGATCCTCTTGAGCTTGTGCATCTGCTCCTCATTGAGCATCTTCTTGAACGAAGCGAACGCCTGGACGAGCATCTTCATGTTCTTTTTCTTGATGTCGTACTTCTTATCGATAAGCTTGTTGACCTCCGTCAGGCTTATCGGATTCTCCCACAGCCTGGCCATCATGTCGACGACGATCAGCTTGCTCTCGCACATGTTCTGGATCATGCTCTTCTTGGTGTTCACCTTGAGGTTGAGGAACTTCTTCTTATCGGCCATCGAGAGGCCGAGCGCCTCGTGGTTCTCGAGCACGTCCCTGATCATGTGGAAGAACTTCATCTTGAGGCATTTCTTGTGCATCATCCCCCCCTTTTTGGTCTTTGGTAACTGATCCTGTAGACGGCCCCCGCCTTGTCATCGGACACCAGCAGCGATCCGTCCGGCATCGGCTGGACATCCACCGGCCTCCCCCACGGCCCGTTACGCTGGAGCCAGCCTTCCGCGAACACATCGTACGATACCGCGCGGTCCCCTTTCACCTTCACAAGCGTGATACGATAACCTATCGGCTCCGTCCGGTTCCATGAGCCGTGCTCAGCGATGAAGATCTGTCCCCGGTACCGCTCCGGGAACATCGTTCCCGTGTAAAACCTCATCCCCAGCGCCGCCACATGCGGTCCGAGCTCCCTGACGGGAAAAGCGAATGCCCTCCCCGACGGACCCGGACCGTACAAAGGATCGGGCATATTCCCGTCATAATAGGGGTAGCCGAAATCCATCCCCGGCCGAGGCGCCCGGTTCAACTCATCCGGCGGACGGTCATCGCCCAGGAGGTCCTGCCCGTTATCCGTGAACCAGAGCGCCCTGTCCCGCGGCGACCAGTCGAAACCTACCGTATTGCGTATCCCCCCCGCGAAGACCTCCAGTCCCGAGCCGTCAGGCCTCATGCGCATTATCGTCCCGAACCGCTTATCGTCCGGCTTGCAGATATTGCACGGCATCCCGACCGGGATATACAGCAGGCCGTCGGGACCGAACGCGATGAACTTCCATCCGTGCGTGGTTTCGTCGGGAAAACTTCCGTTGACCACGACAGGGGCCGGAGGATGGCCAAGCCTGTCTTCTATGCCCTCGAACTTGATGACGCGATCTATTTCGGCGACATAAAGGTCGCGCCCCCGGAAGGCCACGCCGTTGGGCATATCCAGCCCGCGGGCGATGACCACCCGCTCATCCGCCTTCCCGTCCCCGTCAGTATCAGTAAGAGCGTACACCGCCCCTTCATCCCTGGTCCCGACAAAGACCGTACCCTTCGCGCCGAGAGCGAGTGACCTGGCACCGGGTACGTCGCCGGAGAACAGGCTGATCGAGAAACCGGACGGAAGCCTGATCAGGTCAAGCCGCGCCTCGGCCTCCGCTGCCGAAGGCAGCCAGACAGCGGCCAGGAAGAAAGCCCAACTGAAAACAGCTTCACGCCTTTTCAATAGCCCTGATTAATGACCACACGGATCGCCTTTGGGTCCTGAAAATCGTCCCGGCACATGAGCACCGACACAGAATCGGACTGCTTGAGGTCGGCGAAACCGATCGTATCCGTGCTTTTGACGAAAATAGTGTCCTTGCCGACGATCACGCGCAGTTCCTGGGGTATACCCTGCGTGCCGTAATAACCGTAAGCGCCGTACCCTCCATAGCTGCCCAGCTGCAGAGTGAAGCGCGAGCCGACCCAATCCACCTCGTTAACCTGTCCGTCGAGCCAGATCAGCCGGCAGCCCTTGTCCTGCCCTTTCTCCTGCGGCTGCGCCTGCTTGTATGCCGAGACGGGTACAGACAGCGCGACCACCAGGACGGCCGCCAGGGTAAACCGTTTTAATGCGAAACGCACAGCCCCTCCTTTTGCTTCTTTGATTATATTCCGTCAGAGGGACATGCGGAATGTGAGGAAAGAACCTTTTATTGACCGGATTTGACTTTTTGGGGCTGGCTGTTCATGGGAAGGGAATTGAGTTTCCGGGTTATCTCCCCGGCGAGGGCCGCGGCCACCTGATGCTCGTTCATCGAAGGGTTGACTACCGAGCGCACGGTGAGTATCTCTGCATGCTGCCTGAAGGTGACCAGGAAAAGAGGTTCGTTGGCGTGGCGGCCCGCCACGGAGATGCTTTTGATAAGGGTTTTGCCCATCCCCTGGTTGAGGTAGATATCGACTATGGTGAGCGAAACGTCAGCGCCTTTAGCCTTGACCGTGAACCCGGCATCGCGCAGCTTGCCGCTGAGGCGAGCGGCGATCAGGCCGGCCATCTCCGGTTCAGGTCCCTGCCACTTCTCGGGCGAATCGCTGGCATGGATCTCAACGCTGGCGACCTTTGGGCCCTTCCAGGAGCCGCCGTCGTGGCAGGCCATACGGCCGGAAGTAACGCAGCCGGAAAGGATAAGGAAAAGGGGGAGGGAAAAAAGGAGACTGCGGACGGACATACGGGAAAACGGCTTATGAAACGGTCTCGAACTTTATGTTATCCTTGCCTTCGCGCTTGATGCTGTACATAAGAGAGTCGACACGGCGCATTATCTCGTCGACATTCTCGGGGGGGACTTTAAACGCGGCCACGCCCATGCTGAAAGTGACAGGCCACTCCTCCTGCTGCATGTACTCCTTGAGCTTGCCGCGGATCCTCGGGATGACGGTCTCGAAGGTCTCGATGCCTGCTTCGGAAAGGAGGATCGCGAACTCGTCGCCGCCGAGGCGCGCGGCCACGTCGCAGGTCCGTACGCTCTCCCTGATCCCCTTGCCTATCGTGATGAGCAGGTCGTCTCCTCTCTGGTGGCCCATTGTATCGTTGACGGTCTTGAAATTGTCGACGTCCATCAGCAGCACGCTGAACGGGCGGTTATACCGCCGCGATTTCTGTATCTCCATGCCGGTCAGTTCGTAGAACACGCGCCTGTTGGCCAGCCCCGTCAGGTTGTCGGTGCTTGCCAGCATCTGCTCGCGCTCGAGGGCCTGCAGCAGCATGTGCCTCGATTTCTCCAGTTCCGCTATGTTCGCCTCCAGCCGCTTGACCAGCGCATTGAAGGCGTTGACGATCGTGGCAACCTCGGAATTGCCGAGGAAAGGTATATTGATCTCCCTGGGCACCGCCTCCTTTATCGAGCTCTGGAACTCCGAAGAGACGATGTGCAGCTGGGAAAGGCTGCGGCGCATCAGGAAGAAACAGATCAGGCCGAAGAGCGCCACCAGGTACAGCGAGGAAGGGATGGTCAGGACGAAACTCATCTTCCCCATCTGCATGAAGAGATATACCAGGAAGAGGACGACGAGGGGAAACACCGACGAGAGCATGTATACGACGGAAAATTTGCGCAGGAGAGAGACGTTCTCGACGGATTCGAGGTTGATCCTGGAAGGGGCCATGGGAGTCCTCCTTGTTTGGAAGAGCATCCCTATTGTATACCTTATCCGGGTTTACGTCCATTATAAATGTATGCGATACCGAGGCTTACCTTACGGGCGCTCACATCCGCGAGGCCGCATGACCTTAACCAATGGGCGACCTCCCCGGCTCCGGCGAACGAACGGACCGAAGCCGAAAGGTAAGCGTAACCGTCGGTCCTGTCGCCGAACAGCCGCGCTATGCGGGGCAGCGCGTGCCTGAGGTAAAACCGGTACAGCCTGCCGAACAGCGACCGGTCCGGGGCGGTCATCTCCAGTATCAGCAGTCTTCCCCCCGGCCTGAGGACCCGCGTCATCTCGATCAGACCTTTCCGGTGATCAAGAAGGTTGCGCAGGCCGAACCCGACAGAGACGATATCAAAACTCGAGTCTCCGAACGGCAGTCTCAGCGCGTCCGCCCTGACGAGCCTGATACGTCCGGGGCAATCGCTCCGGCCCGCCTTCTCCGACGCGTTCCTGAGCATCTCCGCGGAGAAATCGACGCCGGTCACGCCTGCGGCACGGCGCGCGAATTCCACCGCTATATCGCCTGTCCCCGTGCACAGGTCAAGCACGCGGTCCTGCGCCCGGCAGCGTGCGATATCGACGAGGAGGCGCCGCCATTTCCTGTCCATGCCGAAGCTGAGCACCAGGTTCAGGAAATCGTATTTTCCCGACACCCGTGAGAACATCTGTCCGATGGAACCCTTATTGCTCAACCAGTCCACGCAAAACCCCCTCTTTCTATTATCCCCCCGGTTCAGGAAAGAAGTCTGAAAATAAGGAAAAAAGTCTAAAAAAACAGGCCGCGCCTCCTTACCGGCGCGAGCTAAACAGCTTACGATAATGATAAACGAAATCATATGCGGATAACAATAACCGATATAGCTGTATGCGACCCTCCATTCAGCTGCACTCAGAGGGAACTCCTCGCCCATGTCCTGCGCGAGCCGGGGCTGTCGAAAAGGGAACAGTACCTTTACCGGACCTTTCTCACGGATCCGGGTATCGGGAACAGGAATTTCGCGGTAAAAGGCCTGGACGGACTGTTGTCCGACGACCTGCGGGAACAGAAAAAACGTTTTGAGGAAACGGCTCCCGCTCTCGCCGCGGGGGCTTTGAGCGGTGTCCTCTCCCGTTCCCGTATCCTTCCCGGGGAACTCGATTGGCTCTCCACCGCCACCTGCACAGGATACCTCTGTCCGGGCCTCAGCTCTTACATCATCGGGAACGCCGGTCTGAGGACGGATATATGCGCCGAGGACATAACGGGGATGGGATGCGGGGCGGCTCTTCCCTGCCTCCGCTCAGCATCTCTTTTCCTCAACTCCCGCGGTTCCTGGGCGGCCGCTGTCTGCGCCGAGATATGCTCGGCGGACATGGTCAGGGAAGACGACCCTGAGATCATCCTCTCCAACTGTCTTTTCGGCGACGGCGCTGCGGCCTGCCTCCTCACCAACAGGAAGGATGCGCGGGGATCCGAGTTGATCGACATAGCGTCGCTCACATTCCCTGAATACCGGGAAAAGTTAAGGTTCCGCGACGACAACGGCAGGCTCAGGAACGTGATAAAGACGGATGTACCCGGACTTGCGGCCGAATTCGTGGCCGCGGCCGTCGACGGGATGCTCAAGCGCCATAGTATCGACAGGAGCCAGGTCGACCGCTGGGCTTTCCATCCGGGAGGCAGGAAGATACTGGACTCGATAAAACAGGTGATGGGGCTCCGGGAAAAAGACATGAGATTCTCGCGGGCAGTGCTTAAGAGGTACGGCAACATGTCCAGTCCCAGCATACTCTATGTGCTGAAAAGCGTGCTGGAAGAGAAGTCAAGGAAGCCGTCAACCGTTGTAGCCGCTTCTTTTGGGGCGGGTTTCGGCGTCCATGCCTGTCTTTTGAGAAAAGACCCCGATGCGTAGCGAAGAAACCGAGTTCCTGGACAGAATCGACAGCGGCGGCCGGGAGGTAAGGGCTTATTTCCGCCTGATGGTGTTTACCAACCGGTGGTTCGGCGGCCACGCCGCCATCCGGCGCTGTCTTGAAGAGGTGGTCCGGGGACGCACGAAAAAGGGATTGTCGGTCCTTGACGCGGGATGCGGGATCGGGGACACAGCGAAGATGCTGCGGGGATGGGCGGGAACGCGCGGGATACCGTTGACCTATACGGGAGTGGATTCGAGCAGAACGGTGATCGCCGCCGCCAGGAAAAGCGCCAGCGGGGAACAGCTCCGCTTTATCGAAGCCGACCTTCTCGACGCGCCCGGCCGCGCCGATATCGTGCTGGCCTCGATGGTCCTCCATCACTTTCCCGACCGCATGATCGGGGAGGTCCTGCGCCGGCTGGCCTCCAGGGCCGATGAAGCCCTTATCGTGACCGACCTGCGCCGTTGCGCCGCGGCGTATTGCGGCGCCTGGCTTGTTTCCCTGGTCCTGGGGACAAGGCTTTCCAGGGCGGACGCGCTGGCAAGCGTGAGAAAAGGTTTCACCCCCGACGAACTCTCTCTCGCTCTGAAAAGAACAGGGCTCAAAGGAACCGTGATGGCTTTCGGGCCGGGACGCGTCTGCCTGCTCGTCTTTCCCTCCGCATAACACCTTCCCTGGTCTTGTCGCTTGTCAATTCTCTCAAGGCGTCCTTGCCGGTCCAGCGCGCTGCCGGGGAATCGGACCGCGCCAGTTCCCGCGCTTTCCGGACCGCTTTCAGATTCAGCGCGAGGCTCCGCTTTCCGATCACACGCAACGACCAGTTCACCGCTTTCTTGACGAAATTCCTCTGATCGGACGCCTCCCGCCCGATCACCTTCAAGAACGGCGCGAAGACGGTGTCCTGAGCCTTCTTGTCATGGACGCAGAGAACGGTCATCAGGACGAATCCCGCTCTTTTCACGTATTCCTCCGGCCTCTCTGTCCATTCCCCCGCTTTTTTATATGCGCGGGGCGTCCGGTTGAACAGATTGTTGCAGACCTGGTCGCAGATCCCCCAGGAGTCGAAATCACGGACCCAGCGCTCCATCTGCGCCTCGGTCACCTCGGCGGGCACGTCGACCATGCTGGCCAGTATCTGAGCCTCATGGATACCCGAATCCCACAGACGCAGGGCTAAGCGATGGTCCGTGCCGTTCTCGCGCGCGATCCTGCGCAACTCAGGCATAGGAATACCCAGCATATGCCTGGAACGTATGCCGTACCGCCTCATTCCTTCGGCATTCCGGGGATTTGCCAAACCCTTAAGCCTGCGGATCAAAGCCGTATAATCGTCAGTAAAAAGTGGAACACGCATGTTCACTCCTGGCAAAACCGTGAGCAAAAAGGGACATGTCCCCAATTATTAATGGGCGTGTCCCTTTTTCTTTTTCAACAGCGGCACATCGACCGGTTTCTTCGGTCCGTCCCTGCGCAGTTCCTGCGCCATCGCCCTGATCTCGGTCAGGTCCCTGACCATCTCCGACCATCCGTACCAGAACGTATAGTCAGGGTTGCTGTGGAAAGCCCCCTGGAAGACCCTCATGCGGTGCTCCATGAACATCAGGAACAGTCTCTGTTCGATAGGAGTGGGGGCATCATGGAAGGCCAGGAGGTCAGGGTAGGCATGGGGATAATGCCCGGGTTTCCTGAGCAGCCCGTCACGGTAAAGGCCCGCGACTTCACGGATGGCCTCAGCCATCAGCCTGTCGGCGTGCCGGATCAGCTGGTCGCCCTTGTCAAGCTCGTGCTTCACAAAACCGGCGCTGTGGCACCTGGCGCAGTTCTGCGCCATCTTTTCCCGCTCCGCCTTGAAGTCATCTTTGGTGAGCCGGCAGATATCCGCCTTCTTCACCGCCTCAAACCTCTCCGCCCTCTTTCCCTGCGGGTCGAGCACTCCCAGAGCCTTGAGGATCTCGGTCCTGTCCCTCGCCCATTCTTTGTGGTCCGGCATCGGCAGGCGCAGGCCCAGGAAACCCCAGGCAGTACGGTTATCATGACCGCCTTCCGGCATATGACAGGTCTGGCAGGAGGGCGCGGAAGCGCCAGCGGGCAGGACTGAAGACTGCTTGAGGGCGAACCTGACGCCGTGCTTCGACGAAGAATACATCTCCCACTGGGCATGGTCAAAACCCATATGGCAGGTCTGGCATGACTGAGGCTGGGAAGCCTCCCTGACCGAGAAAGTATGACGCGTGTGGCAGCTGTCGCACGCCGTTACCGCCCTCTCTCCCTGCGCCTTGAGCTGACGCGCCTCTTCGGGGGTCTTGAGGCCGACTTTATGGCACCCCCCGCAGCCCTTCATCCCCTCGACCATCCCCATCGGCTGCCAGTGCAGCGTAGGCATCGCCTTCATCGCCGCCCAGGCTTTGGCGTGCTTTCCCTTGCTGTACTGCTCGAACTGTTTCTGGTGGCAGGCCGCGCAGGTATCCGGGCCGGGGAGGTCTGCCTTGGCGTGATCGTCGGCCCTGGAATGCTTGTCCCCGTGACAGGCGGAACAGGAGACGGAATTGCCGGCATGGGAGCTCTGGCGCCAGTCCTCGACGACCGAAGGGGTGACGCGGGAGTGGCATTCGACGCAGACGGAATCGGTTTCCGCGGCGCGCACGAAGGAAGGAGTGGACAAAAGCTGGACGAGCAAGCACACGAAAAAGAGTCTTTTACCCATAGTTGTCCCCTTTTAAATGAGCTTCTTGCCGAAGATGCTGACCATGATCTTTTCCGGGGTCACGCACTGGAAATACGTGCGTTCATGGCGTGAAAGGAGAGAAAAGCCCTGCTTCTCGAAGAAAACGGTCCCTCCCGGCGTCATCGTCGCCAGGTGGACACCCTTGATCCTTTCCTGCCTGAGTTTTCCGAGATAGGTCTCGATAAGGCGGCTCCCCGCCCCCTTTCCGCGCGCTCCTTCCCTCAGGTTGATGTGAAGGATCGCGGGATACTCGTCGCGGAAATCCTCGCCCCGGAACTCTCCCCTGAAACAGCTGCGCATCATGCACCCCAGGAACATGAGGTTCTTCGGCACGAATATGTCGCGCAGGAGAAAACGCCCCAGGAACCGGGGCAGAAGCTTCCTGCCGCCGATCTCACCCACCTTCCTCTCGTCGAGCGCGCCGAGGAGGTACCCCACGACGCCATCCCCTTTCCGCTCCGCGACAAAACTTGACTGCGGCTCGCAATCCGTGAAATAGGCGGTAAGGAAATCCTGCAGGAGCTCCTTGTCGGAGAAAAAAGCTTCACCGGGTCTTCCGAGATAAGCGGTCTCCCAGGCGATCTGCCGCACCGCCTGGCGGTCCTGCTGCCGGTATGGCCGCACCACGATATCGTTCATTACGGCTCCAGCCTGATCACCCTCCAGGAAGGGGCCCTGAAAGGGAATTCCCTGGAGAAGCGCGCCCAGGTACGGCTCAGGATCCTGTCCGGCGACCCCAGCGCCTTGAGCGGGATCTTGACCACGACTATCTTGTTCTTGACGCTAACGGACGCTCCCGGGATGTTTACGTTCTCCTTCTTATTCTTGATCTGCATCCCGCCGATGCCTATGGTGATATTGAACTTCGGCATCCGGGCGAAATCGGTCTTCTTGTTGAACGGCAGCAGAAGAACGCGGACGCCGAGGTTCTTCGTCAGAGCGGTCTTCAGGATCAGCTTGATGAACAGATTGCCGTCCTTCTGGCTGAACGCCAGATGGGCTACCTGGTTCGGCGACTCGTTCTTTTCTCCTTCCTGAATTACGTTGTTCCAGAGGAATACGGGCGAGACATCCTGTTTGAGCTTTATCTCCGGGCTTTCCCCGAACAGCTCGTTCTTGCGCACAAAGGTGTAGAGGTAGCCGGGATTGTAGACAAGCTGGCTCTTGTAGCAGCCGACCATCTTCTTCTTGCGGACCACCTCATCGGGCGCCAGGTCGAACCGTTTCCAGGCCACATCGAAGATGTTCTCCGGAGGCGGGTCGAGCGAAAGCTCCGGATGCAGGCCGCGCGGCACGGGCCAGCCCACGACATGGATCAGGTACGGGAAGACCTGGGGCTTCATCCTGTCCTCGAGCTCCCACAGGGCCACCTTGAGGAAGAGATACAGGGTCTGATGGTCGCTGTTGGTGTCGGCCGGATGGTTGACGAAGATCTTCGTCGGCTCGAAATCCTTAAGGACGCTGCGCATATCATTGAGGACGCTCTCCCCCACGTAGGGGACCCCCGGCGAAAGCGCTTCAGGATACGAGACCGAGTTGAGCCTGGTCAGCAGCTGCCGGTAAGGGGTAGTCTTCCCCCAGTAACGCATCATGATCGAGAACGTGCCGAAATCGGGATATCCGAAGAAGAAAACGTTCGTGGAAGGGACCCCGATAGAGGCCAGCGCCGCCAGGGTCTCCCTGCGGCGCACCCCTCCCATGTGCAGGAATTCGCTCTGGCGCAGGGTTACCCGTTTCTCGTAAAGGATGAATGAAAGCTCGTTGTTGTCGCCGCTGGTGAAGCAGCCGACCTTCACCCGGGCCCCGGCCTTGAGCGCGCGCATAATGACGCCCGCGACGCCGATCGTCTCGTCGTCGGGATGGGCGGCGAGGACAAGCACGCGGTCATCCCTGGTGAAATCCGGCAGGGGCGTTATGTCCTGCGCGAACAGCGCCAGAGGGCGCAGCAGCAGGACCAGCGCCGCGGCGGCCAGTATTTTCCTTACCTTCGGTATGTTCATGCTATTTTCTTCAGCAAAGGATCCAACCGTCCCTGCAGGTACGCCGTATCCCCCGCCTTTTTCCCTGAGATATAGACTGAGAAGATGACAGAGGCGCCTTTGCCGGCGATGTCTCCCTCAAGCTCCTTGAGGGCGTTGCCGCTGGTGATCTGCGCCCCGCATGTCAGGAAGCAGGCGCATTTCTTGCCGTCCAGCCCCCCGCAGGCGGAAAGATATGACCTGAGAGCGGGCGCGTAAGTGAAAGCCCAGACGGGGGACGCGAAGACGACCGCATCGAAACCCGCTGCCGACAGATCCATGCCGGCGGCGAGAGGCGGCTTGAGCCTGTGGGTCGCGGCCCTGCCCTGTTCCAGGAACCTTTTCTCCTCCTGTTGAAGCCTGATCTCGACCATCCGCGCGGTATGGCCGTTCCTGGTCAGCCCGTCGCGAAGAAAAGAGCAGACAGCGCGCGTGTTACCCGAAAATGAATAGAAGACGATACCGATGTTCATGCATAGGCCTCATTTGACCGAATCAAGCAGCGACTGGACCGAATCCGCCTCTCCCCACTGGCCGCGCGCCTGGAAAAGCCGCTTTGCCGCCGCCAGGTTGTCCCTGGCAAGCGCGAAGTCCCCCGCCTTCAGGTACGTCGAACCGATCCCGAGATACGCCTCGCCGCTCCCGTCATCGCGCCGCAGCGCCTCGGCATAGGCCTTCAGGGCCTCGCCTTTCCTGTCCAAAGCGCTGTACGCGTTCCCCAGTGCCGTGTATGTCCAGGCGTCATCGTATCCGGCCGCTATTGCCTTCAGGAAATGAAGACTGGCCCGTTCATTGTTACCCCGTCTGACGTAAAGAAAAGCCAGCTCTTCCTGCGCTTGCGCGTTGCGGGGATCGATGCTGACCGCTTTCTGCAGATCACCGATAGCGCGTTTCGCATCGCCGGCGCTGTGGAGTTTACCCAGCATCATCCAGGTATCAGAATAATCGGGGCTGACGGCCGAGGAAAGCTCGAAATACTTTACCGCCTCACTTTCGTTCCCGTCGCGCAGGCAGAGCTCGGCCTTGAAGAACAGCATCGCCGCCTGAGGTTCCATTTTTCCGGCATTGACCGCGCGCAGCACCCGTTTAAGCAGCACGACCGTCTCGGTCCGCTGCCCGGGAGTTTTTTCCAGGGCCTCGGAAGCCCGGTCGAAATGCCCCTTCGTCCCTAAGCCAAGCGCTCTGGGCAGGAATGTCTCAGGGGCATCGGGGTCATGGGCCAGCGACGGAACGGGGATAAACAGGAAAAGCGAGAGTACGCAGACAATTGCTCCGCGCATGGGGGAGAAAAAGTAGGTTAAGGCTTCTTGCACTTAAGTTCTTTGGCGAGGATGATCGCCTCGGCGATATCGCGCATCGATTTGCGGCTGTCCATCGACTGCTTCTGGATCAAGCGGTAGGCTTCCGCGGCCGGCACGGAGGCCTCCTCCGAAAGGATCTCCTTGGCGCGTTCGATCAGCTTGCGCGTCATCAGCGCGTCCTCGGCGCTTTTTGCCCTCATCGCCAGTTCCGCGTTCTCGATGGCGATCGCGGCCTGGTTGGCCAGACCGGTGAGCAGGTCGAGCTCGGCATCGGTGAAATCATGCTTTTCGGAAGTGTAGCAGTTGAGAACGCCGATAACCTTGCCTTTGACCGACAGGGGGACAGACGCGAGCGAGACGAGATGCTCTCTCTTGGCGATCTCCCGGTTGATGTACCTGGGTTCCTTCTGCAGGTCCTTGACGGTATACGCCTTGTTCTGCGCCGCGACCATTCCCGCTATCCCTGAACCCAGCTTGAGGTTAGGTTTCTTGTTGTACGCTTCGGAAATGGACTGTGTCGCCCGGACGACAAGCTCCCCCCTGGCCTCGTCGATCAGCATCAGCGACGAGATCTTGGAGTTCATCACCTCGGAGGTCACACGCACGATCAGCCGCAGGAGCTCGTCAACATAAAGGCCCGAGGCGATCAGGTTGGCCACCTTGGAAAGGGCCCCTATCTGTTTGAGGTAGATATCGTAATTTTCCTGTTTCTTCTTCTTTGCGGCTGCCATGCTATCTTAAACTCCCGATGAACGCTTCCATGCGTTTCAAGGCTTCTTTGAGGTTGTCATAACTCGACGCGTATGACATCCTGATATGGTCTTTCAGGTCCCCGAACGCGGTGCCGGGAACGACCGCGACCTTCTGCTGCTGGAGCAGGCGCTTGGCGAAATCCATGCCTTCCAGACCCGAGCACTTCTTCACGGAAGCGAAGACATAGAACGCTCCCTCGGGCTTCTTGAACTCGAGACCCAGCTTTTCCAGTCCGTCGCAGAACATCTCCCTGCGCCGGCGGTATTCGCGCCTCATGCTGTCCACGGAACCTTTGCAGCTGTGGAGCGCCTCGCATGCCGCCATCTGGCTGGTGATCGGGGCGCAGAGCATCGTGTACTGGTGGATCTTGGTCATCGCGCCGATGATCTCCCTGTTGCCGCACGCGTAGCCGAGGCGCCATCCGGTCATCGCGAAGCTCTTCGAAAAGCCGTTCAGGAAGACGGTCATATCCCGCATGCCGGGGAGGGACGCGAACGGGGTGTGCTCGAAATCGTAGGTCAGGTCCGCATAACACTCGTCGGTGATGCAGATGATCTTGTGCTTGAGCAGGACCCTGGACAGCGCCAGGAGCTCGGGACGGGTATACGAGACCCCGGTCGGGTTCGCCGGATAGTTGAAGATGATCGCCTTGGTCCTGCGGTCGATGTATTTCTCCAGGATCTTCGGAGTGAGCTTGAAACCGTTGGACCTGGTATCGATAAAGACAGGGACGCCGCCTGCGAGGTCGACTACGGGACCGTATGAGACGTATCCGGGCTGCGGTATGAGCACCTTGTCGCCGGGCTCAAGCAACGCCCTGCAGGCCAGGTCCAGCCCTTCGCTGACGCCGACGGTGATAAGCATCTCCTCATCGGGCGAATATTCCAGCCCCCATCTCGACTTGATGAAACGGCTCAACCCCAGCCTCAGCTTGTAGAGCCCCTTGTTCGAGGTGTACGAGGTGAAACCCTGCTCGAGGGAGAAGATAGCCGCTTCCCTCACCGGCCAGGGCGAGACGAAATCCGGCTCACCCACGCCGAGCGAGATGACGTCCTTCATGCCGAGCACCAGGTCGAAGAAGATCCGGATGCCCGAAGGCGCCATATCCTTCACTTTTCTGCAGATA